>JACMLT010000337.1 GCA_014379455.1 Nitrospiraceae bacterium | reverse complement strand
TGTGCGGGCAACGAGGAAGGATCTCCCGTTTACATTTCAGCTCGATGACTCAACCAGCCCCATGCCGTCCAGGAAACTCTCTAGTGCAGGGCCGGTGGTGATTGTGGCCCGTCTGTCAAGGTCTGGCCAGGCGATGCCACAAAGTGGAGATTTAGAGGGGACGAGCCAGCCGGTACAATCTGGAGTAGATGGAATCTCCATCGTCATCGACCGCGAAAGACCATAAAGAGCCTGGAAAGGCCACTTCTCCCCGTTCCCCTATTATCACACGCCGCCGCTCATGTTACTGGTCCCATACATAGTCCTTAGCGGTGACTGAAAATCTGTTAACGTCGTTCTTACTGCTCTGAAGTTTTTTGCAGCCTGTGAGATGTCTGTCGATATGGCAAGACGGGCGGGTTGGACGTCAAAGGGACCGGACGCACGACTCCGTCATCAATATCAAACTATGTGTCTCAGTTCGAAGGCTTGCACCAGAATCTACCGTGACTGTCACATTCGATTAGGATCATAAGAGGCCGGAGGATTTGGCAGAGCCGGGCCTCACGATTGATCACGGGATCCGTATCGATCGTCTTTGAGCCCATCTGAGGGTCCCGTTCTTCGGCCAATGAGGCAATCAGGAAACGCAGAAGGAGACAGACTTTCAAGGGAAATGAGGGGCCGTATTCCTGATGTGTGATCGTCGGCGCTCGGCATGTCGATCTCTCGTCGACTTGGTGGCCCTAGGAGTCAAGCGTACGACTCGTGATGGTCAAACAGGGGACACACGTGGTGCCGCGATCTATCACAGGCCGTATCTGAAGCCGGCCCGATCAGGTGTGTATATGGTCGTGGGGTACGTGAGAGAGTCGTGCGTTTCTTGTAGCGGATATACCGTGTGCATGTGATCGGGAGTAGGAATTTTAGGGGAGCCAGGATATCGAAGTTCATATGCAGTTATGCTCCAATATCAGTAATTTGATTCGGGTAGTCACCTGCCGCAGTCAACCATGAAAAGTGCCGCCCAAATTTCCTTGACATTTTCTGATCTAGACTGAGATACATGTGACTGGTAGGCACAACAACGAGCCCACCCAAGATCACAAACACAAAGGAGCATCGTACATGGCCGACAAAATTTTTGTAAGGTGTGGGCTATTCGCCTGTGGTGTACTACTCGCTGCAGCAGTGCCTGCATATGCGGAGCAGGCGGGGTCGGTCAAGCTGGTAGGGGAGGCCGGACAGTCGCTCGCGATCAGCGGTAAGGTGATTTTGGGGCCAAGCCTGGCAAGCAAGGGTTCTCCGACAGACACATTATTTGTGTTTGCGCGTGAAACCAGCGGCCCGCCGATGCCGGTTGCCATCGTACGGGCATTGAAGAAAGATTTGCCCTTCACGTTTCGACTCGATGACTCTACGAGCATGATGCCGTCCAGGAAACTATCCGATGTAGGGACAGTGGTGATTGTGGCTCGTCTTTCGAAGTCCGGCAAAGCCATGCCAGAAAGTGGAGATTTGGAGGGGATGAGTCAGCCGGTGAAGCCTGGAACAGATGGGGTCACCATTGTCATCGACCGTGAAAGACCGTAGTGCCTGCGTGGTTCATGGTGATGATTTTCATTACGCCGATCACTTTTTCTAATGGCCACAGATTGAATTTTTAAGGTATTTATCTTGCATTTTTTTAGGCGTATGAATTTATTTTTAACAAATCAACCATATGTTCCTCAAATGCTCTTGACATCTGAGGAACTCAACGATATAAATGCGCGTCGGCTAAGGAATGACGTACGGATATGACCACCATTAAGTAAGCAGAAGACCAGTTTATTTTTCTCAACCACAATGAGTAGCGGTGCACACTTAACAAAGGAGCATTCTGTTATGAGGTCTAAACTTTGGGTGAGGTGTGTTCTAGTCCTCAGCGGGGTCCTGCTCGCTGGGACAGCGCAGGCGGATTTCCCCAGCGTCCCCAAGGAAACCTACGAGGCGCTGAAGCTGGATCGGGCGGCCAGCCCGAAGGAATTGCACGAGGCCTTGCTAAAACGCTACCTGGATCCAGCTCAAGGTTTTGGAAAAGGGAAGTTCGGCTACTACTGGGAGCCGCTCCCGTTTAGCAAGTACTTGGACCCTGGTTCCTTTTACAAGCCACCGACATCGGTTAAAGACATCGCGACACGTGAGCAGTGTGTAAAGTGCCATACGGATGAATCTCCAGGCTGGGTAGCGATGTGGAAGAAGAGTACCCATGCTAATCTAGACAAGATCCGTAAACTGACTCCGAAAGACGATACCTTCTATAAGAAGGCGAAGTTGGAAGATGTCGAGAAGAATCTCCGCTCGTTAGGCAAGCTTGGCGCGACTGAGCAATTGAAGGAAGTCGGTTGCATCGATTGCCACGTTGACATTAATACCAAGAAGAAAGCAGACCACCGAGCCGATATTAGGATGCCGACCGCCGACGTGTGCGGCAACTGCCACCTTCAAGAATTTGCAGAGCGTGAATCCGAGCGCGACACCATTACTTGGCCGAAGGACCAATGGCCGAAGGGCCGTCCTTCACACGCCTTGGACTATAGGGCCAACGTTGAGGTAGAGGTCTATGCGGGAATGTCGCAGCGTGAGATCGCCGATGGGTGCACGATGTGCCACGTCCAACAGAACAAGTGCGATGGCTGCCATACCAGGCATGAATTCTCTGTCGCGAACTCGCGCAAGCCTGAGGCTTGCGGTACCTGTCACAACGGCGCCGATCACAATAACTGGGAAGCCTATGGCTTGTCGAAACATGGTAAGGAATATGAGAGTAAGGGCGCGACGTGGAATTGGAACGTGCAGCTCAAGGACGCGATTGCGAAGGGTGGGCAGGATGCACCAACCTGCCAGAGCTGTCACATGGAATATAATGGGAAGTTCAGCCACAACGTTGTGCGGAAGGTTCGCTGGGCAAACTATCCTTTCGTGCCTGGTATCCGTGAAAACATCAAGACCGACTGGGCAGACAAGCGGCTGGATGCCTGGGTTAAGACCTGCACCAGCTGTCACTCTGAGCGCTATGCACGTGCCTACATGGAGTATATGGACAATGGTACTTACTCGGGACTAGATAAGTACGATGAGGCGCATGACGTTGTACACAAGCAGTATGAAGAAGGGCTCCTCACAGGTCAGAAGACGAATAGACCGGCACCGCCGAAGCCAGTACCGGATGGGTTTGAACAGTTCTTTCAGATCTACTGGTCAAAGGGTAACAATCCAGCAGCCATTGAACTCAAACTCTTTGAAATGGCTGAGGACCACCTCGTGCAGCTGCACGTGGGCCTTGCTCACCAATATTGGGGCTTCACCTACACCGTCGGTTGGGCAGCGTTGAACCGCGGTTACGTCGAAATCATGGATGAAGATACTAAGCTGAAGGAGAGGATGGCATTGCAGGAGCGGGTAGCCAAACTTGAAGGAAGCCGCACCAGCAGTCTCTTTGACTTCGACAGTACGGATGGAAAGATCACGCTCGGAAGTGTGGGCGGCGGAATGTTACTAACTGGTACACTTGCCCTCGCTGGATGGAGCAGACGCAAGAAGAACGGGCGATAATACCGGGGCGGCAGCGCAGATTATGGAAGAAGCGCTGACTCGACCAAGCAATAAAATCCTCCCGTCGCTGGGAATAATCCTAGTGGTGGGGGGATTTATTGTGCTCAGTTGGCTTGGATATTTATGGCTAGATCCCGCTCAGCCGCCTTATCATTATAAATTAGTCGAAGAGGGTGGCGTAGATAAGTTCAATAAACTTGGACTAGAAGCCTGGCCTGATCTTAGTATCAGCAAGCATGAGGTTATTGTTGAAGGCGTAAATCAACCCCTAGCAGTCGGGCATCTTGCGCGACGAGGCAATACCAAGCCCGTCATGCTCGAATGGGAAAATCGCAGTGGCGAACCTGTGGCTTTCGTCGATGGCAAACTTTCCGAATTGACCGCATTAGCATCAGCAATTGCGAAACATGTTCCAAAGGATGCCGCTATCCTCGCTTGGTGGGACACCTCTCGCCAGATACAGCTTCTGACTGGGTACCAGACAGTGTTTGTTTCACATCTTGGCGCACCCTATATAGCGCCGTCGCTTTGGCGCAGTAAACGTGGAGCGATAGAGAAGTACGAGCGCGAATTCTGGGGGGAGCCAGCGAGCGCTGAAGAAGGTCAGAAATTTAAACGTTTTGCCGATGCATTGGTAGCGGACCCGAAAGAGGGCGCCGCAATGTTGCGAGAGCTAACCGATGGGCGTGAGGCCTATATTGTGGTTCACCTCTCGGATCTCTATAAGCTTGGCCTGATGCGCCCTGAAAGTCTAGGCGCCGCATACAAGGACTTTCCATTGCAAGGCGGCAATGTACATGGGTTGAGCGGGTTGGTAAAGCAGTGGTTGATCGAGAATAACCATACAGCGTATTCAGTGCATGGGTTGTCGGAGAACTTGGTACGTGCGTACTTCTTGACCGATGAAAAGAGCGGCAACACTCTGCTTGCGAAGATGCTACCTTTTACGACGTCAAATCCTCTGGAGTTTCAGGCTCTGAAACTGGTCTATCAATATGGTGGCTATTGGGTGTACAAGATTCGTCTGTCTAATAGTTAATGTTCTCTTATTATAGTCAAGGTGGAACTTCGTAGTCTTGTAATTCTCCTAACCCGACGATAAAGTGTAGCCATAGTAAGATTGTGTGTGTATTTTTTATAGTGACCACGAATAGTTTTCTAGAAAGGAGATACCCGTGAAGCATCCCATGATATTAGGACTTGCCGCTGTTGCATTGTTCGCAGTCTTTGTCGGCACTGCTTCCGCCGAAACGGCGTTTGAGGGGCGGAAGAAATGCAGTAATTGTCACAAAAGCGAATCCGATTCATGGATCAAGACCGCTCACGCCAAAGCTGTCGACTCCCTGAAAGCCGATAGGGACAAGGAAAAGAACAAAGCGATGGTCAAGGCGAAACTTGACCCTAAAAAGGACTTTACAAAGGATAAAGATTGTATCGGCTGCCACGTGACTGGGTTTGGGTCTGAAGGCGGGTATGAAATTACGGAGCCAGACAAGTTTTTGGTCGGTGTGGGCTGTGAATCATGCCATGGTGCAGGTCCCGACTATCGGAAGGTGCACCGCAAGGCGGGTGAGGCCTTTGAAAAGTCTAAAAAGGTCACGGCGCGCGAGTCCCTCGCGGAAGCCGGGCAAGAGTTTGAGTTCATTGAGAAGTGCAGCGCCTGCCATCTGAACTACGAGGGCTCAGGGTGGAAGGGCACCAAGAAACCATACACGCCGTTCACCCCCACGGTAGACAAGAAGTATACGTTCGACTTTGAGAAGATGATACGGAATAACAAGGCCATGCATGAACACTTCAAGCTAGTGGGCACGTTTGAGGGTCCACCTACCCCGAAGTTTCATGAGGAGTTCCAAAAGGATGCAAAGCCGGCTGAGATAGGCAAGGAGGAGTAATGACAGAGTGGGGTAGGGTATCGGTTGGCGCCCTGATTCTAGGGGCAGTTATTGCAGTCGGATCCATCGTTGTGGTATTCGGTGGCGAGGCCGCCATATCGAGAACAGAGTTCTGCGTGAGCTGCCATTCAGAGACCTATCCGTATGAGGAGCTGAAAAAGTCCTCACACTGGGGGGCACTCGGTGCAGATCCTGGGTGCAAGGACTGCCATGTCCCACAGGGCCTCTCCAACTTCCATCTGGCGGTGTGGACACATGTGGTGGATGGCGTGCCATTCCTAATCCAGGAGTTCACTAACGATTACTCTACGATCGAGAAATTCAATGCGTTCCGGCCAGAGGCAGCTTACAGGGCGCGGATGAAGCTAAAGGGCTGGGACAGCATGACGTGCCGGGCCTGTCACAAGAATACGAAGCCTCCAGGCGCTTCGGCGAAGGCGGCACACAAGAAGATGGAAACGGAAGGCGCAACCTGTATTGATTGCCATCAGAACCTGGTCCATAAGAAGGTCCCTGAACATGACCTCAATGCCAGCCTGGCACAAGGGAAGATGGTGTTAAAAGAAGAGAAGAAGGAGAAGGACTGATCAGGATTTCTCTTCTACGGTTTTGAGAGCGCTCGCAGTGGCAGGTCTTAGTGTCAAAGAAGTGTCGTTCCAATAGTTGCCTCGTTTCTTTCCATTTGGCGGGAGGCTGTGTACGATTTACAGCCCTCCCGCCAACCATATATTTTCAAATAACTCAGTTCTTCCACAGAGCGCATTGCTCGTCTTTGAACATCTGATCGCAAATGGTTATCCGCACACTGACATCGAAATTGCTCCGCCATTTCCCAGTGATTGATGCCGCGTATGCGCATCAGAAACGGGACTACATCATCGCAGCGGTCACGTTTGCCTCTGTCTCGATCTGTATGGCGTTTGAGGCAAGCGGGAGTGTGTGGAAACAGTATGCCCTAGGGTGTATCGCGTTCGTATGTCTGATGGGGTTCTTGCGCGGTGAGACGAGAGATGTCCGATTGCAGGTTGCCGTGGCTGTTGCGTTTACGACAATTGGCGAATACGTGGCGTCTGTGTGCATGGGTGGCTACACCTATCGATTTGACAATGTACCGGCCTATGTGCCGCTCGGTCACGGTATGGTGTATTTGACATCGATTGCGTTAGCGCG
>JACMLT010000336.1 GCA_014379455.1 Nitrospiraceae bacterium | reverse complement strand
TCCACGTGCCGCTTTCGGTGGAAGCGCAAATGGAAGCGCGGATGTTGATGCTCGCTCCGAACAACATCTTCTCGCCTTCGAGTGGCAAGCCGGTAACGACTCCGTCACAGGACATCGTGCTCGGTTGTTACTACCTGACGCAGAACCCCCGCCGCGTGGACGAAACTCAGAGGCTTCCTCTTTTTTCCGATGCCACTGGAGTGGAGTTCGCGCTCTCGGAAGGCAAGATCAAGACTCACGACTGGCTTAATTTCGTTAATCCTAACTACGATTCGACGGGCAAGAAGAAGGCGACCAATTACGGAGACTCCGAGAAGAAACTAATCAAGACGACTGCGGGCCGCGTTATCTTCAACGGCATCTGGCCGAAAGAGATTGGCTTCTTCAATAAGAATGCCGGCAAGAAGCAGCTCTCCGACATCATCTGGCGTTGCTACCAGGCTGTCGGACAGCAGGGGACCGTCGAGACTCTCGATAAGCTAAAGGAACTCGGATTCACCTGGGCAACCAAGGCGGGGATTTCGATCGGGATCACCGACATGATCATCCCGAAAGAAAAGCAGACCGAGCTCGACTCCGCCTACCGGCAGATCGGTGAAGTGGATAAGCAGTACAAGCGAGGCATCATTACGGACGGCGAACGTTACAATAAGATCATCGATATCTGGACCCACGCGGGTGAGGAAATCTCGAACGTCATGTTCCGCACACTCGAACACAACGAGGGGCGCAAGGAGCTCAACCCTGTTTTCCTCATGGTTGACTCCGGGGCGCGCGGCAATCGCCAGCAGGTGAAGCAGCTAGCCGGCATGCGCGGATTGATGGCCAAGCCGTCAGGCGAAATCATCGAGCGGCCGATTACCTCGAACTTCCGGGAAGGTTTGACGGTGCTGGAATACTTCATTTCGACGCACGGAGCGCGCAAAGGTCTCGCGGACACGGCTCTCAAGACGGCGGACTCGGGTTACCTCACGCGCAAACTCGTGGATGCGTCGCAGGACGTTATCATTAACGAGGAAGACTGCGGGACGGTGAATGGCATTGTCGTCCGCGCAATCTATGAAGGCGATGAAGAGGTGGTCGATCTCAGCACCCGCATTGTAGGCCGGGTGAGCTGCGAAACCGTCAAGGATCCCATCTCGGGCAAACCTTCGGTGAAAGCCAACCAATTGATTGACGAACACGTTGCCGCCGCGATCGAGAAGATCGGCCACGAACAACTCAAGATTCGCTCAGTGCTTACTTGCGAGTCAGGCCGCGGCGTTTGCGCCAAGTGCTACGGCCGAAACCTGGCGACCGGCCAGATGGTGAAGCTGGGCGAGGCGGTCGGCATTATCGCCGCGCAATCGATCGGCGAACCAGGCACGCAATTGACGATGCGGACGTTCCACATTGGCGGCACTGCATCGCAGACATTCAAACAGCCGATCATCAAAGCGAAGAATGACGGCGATGTGCGATTCAATGATCTCCGGACGGTGCAGGCGCTGGACGGCAAATGGATTGTGCTGAACAAGAATGGGTCCGTCAGCTTGCACAACAAGGATGGGCGCGAGCTGGAGCGTTACAACATTGTGGTCGGCTCAGTTATTTCGATTGAAGACGGTGGTCACGTGAAGAAGGGCGTCGCATTTGTGGAATGGGATCCGTACAACGTGCCGATCCTGACGGAGAAAGCTGGCAAGATCGAATTCCGCGACATGATCAGCGGCGTGACCGTCAAGCGCGAGGTCGATGAAGCGACGGGTGTCATGGGCACCGTCGTCATCGAGCACAAGGAAGACCTGCATCCGCAGATCGTGATCATGGATGATCACAAAGCCGTCCTGGCCAGTTACTCGATCCCGGCCGGGGCGCACGTCAGCGTGCAGGAAGGCAAGAAGATCGCCGCCGGCGCCTTGCTGGCCAAGACGCCGCGGAAGATTGCCAAGACAAAAGACATCACTGGCGGTCTGCCGCGGGTAGCTGAGTTGTTCGAGGCGCGCCGGCCGAAGGATGCGGCGGAGATCGCAAAGATCGATGGTGTTGTGGAAATCGGCGGCACCGTGCGAGGCAAACGTCGCGTGATTCTAAAGGATCCGGAGACGGGCGCGGAGGAGGAGCATCTCGTACCGCTTCAGAAACACATTATTGTTTTCAAGGGCGACTTGGTGAAAAAAGGTTCGCAGCTTACGGAAGGTCCTGTTGTCCCGCATGAAATTCTGGATGTGTGTGGTCCGCAGGAATTGCAGGAGCACATGGTCAACGAAGTGCAGGAAGTCTATCGCCTCCAGGGCGTCGAGATTAACGACAAGCACATCGAGATCATCGTTCGTCAGATGCTGCGCAAGGTGAAGATCACCGATCCCGGTGATACGGCGTTACTCTGGGGCGATCAGATTGAGAAGATGGAGTTCGAGTCCGAGAACCAGAAGGTGGTGGAGAAGGGCGGCAAGCCGGCGGAGGCGGTTCCGGTGCTGCTTGGCATCACGAAGGCTTCGCTGGAGACAGACTCCTTCATTTCGGCGGCGTCCTTCCAGGATACGACGCGTGTGCTGACTGAAGCCGCGACGTTGGGCAAGGTGGATCACCTGCGCGGGTTCAAGGAAAACGTGATCATGGGTCATCTGATTCCGGCGGGGACTGGCTTCCAGACTCACCGCGGCATCAGCGTGATCCAGCTTGGAGAAGCCATCCCGGAGGCCGAGGCGGAGGAGACATTTGAGCCTGCGGTTGGGTAACGGATAGAGGAGATGGGAGCGGAGCGTTAGGATGCGCGAAGTTGCCGGCCTGGTTTCCATCTCCCACATAGATGTCGATCGCGACCAAGACCGGCGACGACGGCACGACCGGACTGATGTTCGGTCGGCGGGTCTCAAAGACCGATCCGCTGATCGAGGCGTGTGGGTCTGTCGATGAATTGAACGCGGCGCTCGGGACGGCGCGCGCTTCGCTGGATGACGTCTTTCTTCGAGAGTCGATCCTGGCCATTCAGCGCGATCTCATCACCTTGATGGGAGAAGTCGGCGTGGCGGCTGAAGAACGCGGACGATATTTGGAGAAGGGATATGGAACGGTCACTGCGGCGATGGTCGATCGTCTGACTGGCATGATCGACAACCTGGAAGAGAATCATCCGGTCGATTTGAAAGATTGGGCTATTCCGGGTGCGACCGTGGCAGGAGCGGGGCTGGATGTGGCGCGCACGACCTGCCGCCGAGCTGAGCGTCGGGTGATTGAAGCGGGCGCCAAGGGCGAGAGTGTCCGCTACCTGAACCGACTTTCAGACCTCTGCTGGCTCTGGGCGCGATTCGTGTAGAAAGAAGCGAGTCGCGAATAGGCTCGGTGATCGAGGCCCATCATAAGTCCCGTTG
>JACMLT010000335.1 GCA_014379455.1 Nitrospiraceae bacterium | reverse complement strand
GCAACGTCGCCGATCTCACGGTCTACGAGACAGCACTCACGGCAAGCCGCCTTCCTATTGAAGATCGCACCAGGCTCTCCGATGATGAACAACTCCGCGATGCCGTGATTTTTGGATTACGCCTGATTCGAGGCATTCCTTCACAGCATCTTCATCGGCATGCTCAAAACTATGGGCATGCCACCGTCACCGCGCAGTTACTCGCGCAACAGTTGATCGAGGAAGACGGTGATTACAGCAGACTCTCGGCACGAGGCCGTCTACAAGCAGACACCATCGCCGGCCTGTTGTTCTAACAAAATTAGGCGATTCAGGTTCAAGCACACAACGAAGCCGGAGGCTGTGTAGCCCTCTCCCGGCGCCATTGACTTTTTCATTCGTTCAGATAGAAACTGAACGCAGATACCAATGGAGTCACCATGCCCGTTAATTTGGACCCGGCAAAAAAGCGGAAAAGACAGCCGCCATTAGAGACACATTCGTCTCCACCAGAAAAAGAAACGCCTGTGCCAAGACACGTGGCTCAGTTCGGAGAAGAGACGGAGGAAGATCGGGTGAAGGAACTAGCAGATGCGGAGCAGAAGAATCTGTGGGAGGCCACGGAGGTCATCGACATGGATAAAGTCTGACACGAGGATGGGCTCATGAGACGAGCCCGGTTTGTCTGACCATCTTGTCTATCTGGTTTATCTCGCAGGATGCTCAAAAAGCCAGCCAGCAAGGCCGCAGCCGATGGAAGCACCGTACTCGTAGCATTTCTCACCCGCCCGCCCCAAGCTGCCAAGACAGCCTGTTCTCCAGGTGGGCTGCGTTGAGGATGCGTTCGAGGTGAGAACGAAGCTCGGGAAAAGCGCGTCTCGGCGCGCAGGGGTTGGGCGGGTGAGAAAACCGGCTTTTTCAGCATCCGGTCAGGCGGGTAGGAAGAAAAAGGCGATGGCAAGCATAAGATAGACCCCTACTAACATCACACCTTCCATCCAGTTCGACTCTCCGTCCATCGCCACAAAGCCCACAATCAGGACTGAGACCGTCACCGCGGCGACTTCGAACGGTGTGAAGATCAGATCCAATGGGGCTCCGAAGAAATAACTGGCAAAGACAAGCAATGGGGCCACCAGTAACGCAATCTGCAGACTAGACCCGACCGCAATACCGTAGGCGAGATCCATCTTGTTTTTCATGGCTACCATTACTGCCGTGGAGTGTTCGGCAGCATTACCCACGAGGGCAACGAGAATGACGCCGACGAAGACTTGTGTGAGCCCCAATTGGTGTGAAGCCGACTCCAACGCCCCCACCAACATCTCGCTCATCACGGCCACAAGAATCGTCACGACGGTGAGCACGGAGATCGACGCACCGCGGGTCCAAGGCTGCTCTCCGAGGTCCGACGCGTTATGGTCTTCCCCAGCAAACAAGTGACGATGTGTCTTCAAGGTAAACAACAAACTTGCGACATAAATGATGAATAATACAACTGATATTGTAAGGCTAAGCGTATGTTCAATCGCAACACCACGGTCAGCGGCGGTGAAATGAAAAAGCGCAGGGATAATGAGTCCAACCGCAGCCAGGAGCAGAAGACTGGCCCCCATTCCGGCAGCAGTCTGATTAAACTTTTGCCGCTCGTATTTTATCCCGCCGGCAAACATGGACACGCCAAGTACGAGTAAGATGTTGCCCAGAATCGACCCGGTGAGAGACGCTTTGACGACATCATGTAGGCCTGCGCGTAACGCTACCAGTGCGATAATTAATTCTGCGGCATTGCCCAGTGATGCATTCAACAGCGCACCGATACCGGCGCCAACATGGGTCGTCAAATGCTCGGTGGCACGGCCCAATAGACCCGCCAACGGAATAATGGCAAGTCCAGCCGAGATAAAGACCAACAGCGGGTCGGCTCGAAGGACTTCGAGCGCGACCGTCGCCGGAACAAAAATGAGTAGGTAATCAAGCCAAGACGTGAAGAGATATCGCACAGGCAAACCCTAACATGCTGGTGAAACTTTGTCGATGAATCGACCCCGAGCACCCCACGCCCTGTTCTACCCCTTTCATCTCTGTCACTCAGAAACTTTAACTCGTATCCTGATGCGCTTTGCCACAATCCATTTTCGTGATTTCATGGCGCTGCAATTGACCCCCATGTCCGGGATGACAGCGTTCCAAGACCGGATGGGCATGAGTTTTCCCGATCTCATCGAGTCCAAGCGCCTTGTGCAAGGCTATGACGTCAGTGGACCGCTTCCACCTCCTGTGGCAGCCGCCATCGATCGCGACCTGCAAGACCCGCTATGGCGTGCGCGTTTTCACACGGCGCTTTGCCAAAATCGTCGCCTCCAACGTGGTCTATTCGAACCGTCCCACAGTCTTCGCATTGGAAACAGTCTCGTGCCAGGCCCCGCTGCACTCTTACGCCTCATGGACGATTCGTTTAGACAACGCGCCTACACCCTCGATCAAATAAGAGCGCTGTCGATGACACGTCTCAGCATGGAAGAAGGCTACCACTGTGAGTATGGGGTCGCCCTCGTAAAGACATCCGCCGCACTCGTCTACACGCAGACTCTCACGCTGGCACACCAGCTTCAGCCGGTCACAGACTCTCCCGCTCACTTCTCTCTCTATGCGCAATCCTGTACCCGAGAGAATTGGCCAAGAACCAACCATCTGCTCATTCGGGTAGGCTATTAAAAGTTCCCGTCAAGTCTGCTAGAATTCATCCCCATGGCTGGCACGAACCTTCCCTTCGCCCCTCCTGTCCCGACTGAGATCACCAGCACCGACACAGGTGCTGGGATTGATGCGCGTGTGATCGTGTTCAACTGCGACTGTCATACCTATGAGCAAGTCATTGCACTCTTTTGCCACTATATTCCAGGCATGAACTCCACGAAAGCCTTTGAGCTCGCATGGAAGATCGACCATGATGGGGAGACCATCGTGTTCACAGGCACGCTGGCAGAAGCGGAAGAGATCGCCGCAAATCTTGGAGGCGGGGGACTACGGGTAGCCGTGCGATAGTCGCAGCCAGGCTATTTCTTACGTTTCTTTGGAGCAGTCTTGTCCGGCTGAGGTTTTGGCTTGCCCTTCGATGTGGCAGGAGGGATTGCAGCTTCGGCAGGGGCGCCTTTTGCCGGAGAGCGTTTGGCAGGCGCAGACTTCTTACTATGACTCCCCGACCCGCCCTTCACAGGCTTTCCTTCAGCGAGCTGAGCCTGAAGTTTATGTGTCGCAGACGTCTTATTCATTTTCGTCACCATGTCACCACTGTAGATCCGCACTTGATAGAGCTCTAACAGCTTGCCAATGGCCTTCTGATCGCCTTTTTTCGCGGCGTTCAACAACCGGCGGCGATGGTTCATCTCTTCTTCTTCAGTATGGGAAGCAGCCCGTCGTTCCATGTCCGTCCTTTCTATTCTAGGTGAGAACCGTACTCTTGCGGGGCGCAGTATATCCGAAATGTTCAATGTTTTCTAGCGCTTTTGCGAGACGGTTGCGCAAGGCGGGCGGGTCTATCGGAAGGAGCGAGCCAGGCGAAATCAGAGCCTGCACATCGTGTCTGTCACACTAAGCATAGCCATCACACGCGTACGAGCGCTTGTGGCACCTTTCACCCCAAGCGTATAATGCACCACTCATTTAGCAACGTGATTCACGAAGGAGACTACCCGATGGAACATCAGAAACAGAACCAACCGACCGTCGCCGATGATCCGAAGGCCCGCGAAATACTCCGGCAAGCCTTCGAAAAGACCTCGCGCTGGCAGAAAGACTTTACGGGGTTCACAGCCGACCTGACCGTAAATGTGAACGGCAAAGAAACCAGCGGCCCCGTCATGGTGAAAGGTCCTCGTGAAGTATCGGTCCAACTGGGGGAGGCCGACGTGCAGAAATGGGCGCAGGAGCAGCTCGGCATGATCGCGGTGCATCGTGGCCCGCGAACCTTTGAGGAGTCGGATGGTAAATACTCATTGACGATGGAAGAGGACGGTCACCCATTCGGGACGAAACTGATCATTCATGGGTCGAATTCGTTTTATCGCGTCAAAGACCATCGCATCACCCAGATTAATCGCACCATGGCGCATCCCGGCATGACCCCCTTCGCCTTTACGATTAATGTGGAAGAGAGCGCGGTGACCCAAGACCAGAAGAATCTCACGACAAAGTATAGCGTGTACTATTATTCGCCCACCGACGGGAAGCTGAACAACGTGGAGAGCTTTACCGACACCCATGTGCGCATCGGATCTTCGGATTTGCCGGCCACCCGCCGCATCATTACCTACGAAAACGGCGGAGTGATTGTGAAAAGCTTAACGTTCTCGAATCACACATTGCTGTAACGATGGACTTGCGGAATCATTTTCCTCGCAGCATGCGCGTAAAGATGGCAGGTTATGCCCATCTCGCGCGCATGATCGACAAATGCCGAGCCGTGCTGGCCGACACCGAGGGAGAATATATCTACCCCTGCCCCATGGATGACCGGCTCATGGAGTTTGCGGGAATCACGGCCGATCAATTCACCGCAGCCGTCAAAGCCAATCCATCGGATGACCTCGTAGCGAAATGGTTCACCCGGACGGTGAAAGCGCATCTTCCTGCTGAGCTGGATGCATGGAACCAGACGATGCTGAGTCGGGGGCCGAGCACGCTCAAGAAGCAGAAATACTTCAATACACTCAGGGACGCCGTCGATCCCTCCCGAACCGACCTCACGGCTTGGGCTGATCTACAAGACCTGGAAGAAGGACGCCACGTTCCACGCCAAGAGCCTGTCACGTAGCCGAATCAAGATTATGAACCTTGCAATAATCGGTATAATCCCATATGCGACGACCAGTCTGCTGCTCACGGCCACAATGGCCCTCGCAGGTTGTCAAACAGGGCAGGCGCTTCTTGGGAAAAACGCCCAGAGCGACGAATTACGAAAAGAGACAACCGTAGGAGTGCCTCTTCCCCCAGGCTGCCCGACTCATACGCGTGCGCTCCCGGCAGGACAAACCCACCTCACCGTCTCCTATCAAGAACCAACCATTGATGAGCACAATGTTCCACTCAAAGATCTAGCCTACACCACCATATACGTGAGTGCGCCTCACAAGACAGCCCAGGCCATTCGCATCTGGACAAACGACCCGCAAGGGGGAGCGCTTGTCACGATTCACAATGTTCCAGCCCCGGCCCAGGAAGTGGGGCTCTGTGTCACGGCAACGAATTGGGCAAGAAATGAATCAGTCCCCGCCCCGCCGACCAAGCCAACACCGTAGGTTGTGAGGGAGCAGACAACCATCCTTCTTGCTCGCAGAGCCCCCACGATAAAAAGGAACGGAATGACACCCGTGCCGGTCCTTTGCTCCCGGAACGCGCACAATAAGAATGTGCTCGTTCGACGGCCGCAGTAGGACCAACACGGGTGCCATTCCACGAGAAGAAAAACAATCTAGCTTTGAGTGAGATCATTAACGCGCGCAGTGAAGGACAGTTTGCCTACTCCATCTATAGAAAATAAAGAACCAGAAGGCCCTCAATGGACGCGCGCACGCTGGGAACCCGCCAGATTCTCCCCTACCATTTGAAGAAACAGAGAAAGAAAGCGGAGCAGGAAAACACCCACGTTGCTCCTGTGCTCCCAAAACAGGGACGGGATGGAGCCTGAGGATCTTCTGTACTCGCGCAACGCGCGGTCGCAGCCTCCCCTCGTTGGACGCGCGTACGATGAGAACCCGCCTGGCCTCCCTCTAGGGAAAAAGAGAAGAGCGGAGGCCGCTACGGCTGGAAAACATTCCCGATCCCTTTGCTTCTCTCAGTCCTACAGATGGAGACTCAAGAGAAGCGGATTCGAGCGATTGCCGAGTCAGTCAAGGTCTCAACGTCCTTTGTCCACAAAACCTGCAAGAATTTAGGCCCTCAAACCCTCGAAATTCCAGCCTGCAAAAATTAACCGCTCTGTGTACGTAAATCAGATAAATTGTGGAAATACAATTATTCCCAGTCGATTAAAAGACCCAAGGGTGTGGGCATGAATTGACTCGTTTGTGGCAAGAAAATGCACTAGTATCGCAGGAGTGCGTGATAAGGCGTTGCATGTGTCAGCCGCAGGAAATACAGTTCGGCAGCGGATTATAATAGCCAAGTCACTAGACCTGGACATTGGGGGAGGCCATGCGACTTACCCAGTTGCGAGTCGAAAATTTCCGCTCTATTCGCGACTCCAAGGAGTTTCCGGTCAAGCCCTTATTCGCATTGGTTGGGGAAAACAACACTGGGAAGTCGAACATTCTCCGTGCAGTTGATGTCCTACTCTCGGCAGG
>JACMLT010000334.1 GCA_014379455.1 Nitrospiraceae bacterium | reverse complement strand
GCGCACAGTGGTCAGCCTGTCGATGCTCTGCAGCTCCACAAAGAAATAGCTCAGGAATGTCTGATGACTTCAAAGGAAGCTCTGGGGAAAAAGGACGCCACTGAAATGAATCAGTGTTTCATCGGTTTTCAAATTGCCAAGCACGCCGCGATGAAAACCAAGCTCACCGTGTTCGAGCGTCACGCGTCTGGCGAATTGGCCCCCATCTTTGCGCAGGGAGCCGAAATGTGCGGAGAGCATATGAAGGAAGCGGAAACGATCATGAAAAAACTCGATACTTCCGACTCGAAGCCACGTCGCGAAAGCAAAAACTAGACGAGTCCACAACAGCCGCTTGAAGGTTGTTGATCGTGTGGCAAAACGATGACGGCAGGATGCCGTCATCTTGTTTTGCAGACCACATCTCCCGGCCCGGTGGCACTCAGCAGCACGTAGCCCGTCGATAAATCAGATGCCGCTGCCGGCTTCGTGTTGATGGGGGAACATCTGATCCATTTCCAGGGCGGGCTCACCAATCCCCGCGCGGGCGACGATTCGGGCGGGGACGCCGGCGACCGTGCAGTGCGGGGGGACGGGATCGAGCACCACGCTGCCGGCGCCGATCTTGGCTCCCGCACCAATCTCGATGTTCCCCAGCACCTTGGCTCCCGCGCCGATCAGTACACCGTGCCTGACCTTGGGATGCCGGTCGCCCGAGACCTTGCCGGTCCCTCCCAGCGTGACCTCGTGCAGAATCGAGACGTTGTCTTCCACGACGGCCGTCTCACCGATGACGATGCTCGTGGCATGATCCAGCAGGATGCCCGAGCCGATCCTCGCCGCGGGATGAATGTCGACGCCGTAGACTTCCGAGATCCGGTTCTGAAGATGGACCGCCAACAACTGGCGTTCCTGATCCCAAAACCAGTGGGCGACTCGATGAGCCTGCAGCGCCTGAAACCCCTTGAAAAACAGGAAGGGCATCAGGAAACCACGCGACGTGGGATCGCGATCTCGCACGGCTTCCAAGTCGCGGCGAATCGCCGGTCCGATCGACGGGCACTCCGCGAACGCCCGGTCGATCGACGCTCGCAACAGCTCGGGGCTGAGGCATTCCGTGCTGAGTTTGCTCATCAAAATTCGACTGAGAGCGTCTTCGAGTCGGCGGCTCTTCAAGATCGCTTCGGTCAGAAACTTCTTGAGATAGGGTTCTCGTTCCTCTTCGGACCAGGCCTCCGCACGGATGGCCGTCCAGATCGGATCGCAAGTCTGGGATTGCTCGCTGGCGCCAGCCATCAGAAGCCTTTCACACCATACTGCCCCGGGGCTCAAACACCGAAACTCCACACTCTCGTTCAGCCTATCGCTGACACGGGTTGGTGTCGATCAAGGTCGATTGGCTCTCACGGCCATTTTCCCACGGCATGGCTGCGGTTTGATTACGGATATCCATCGCTCAGGACTTCCACAGACGGGAATACCCCTTCCAATACGCTCGGATTGACATTCGCCACTTCAAATCAACATAATCCCATACGGTTTCCGAAGCGGCCTCCTTTCTCGACTTTTAGCCTCGTCATCAGTACCTGATTCCCTCTGACCATCGTCCTCACGGTCGAATTGTGGCAGTTGTTGTTGCTGTCTCGTGTCTCGATTCCCGTCCTCGTACCGGAGTTTCTCATGTCATCTCGGCGTCGCGGTTTCACGCTCATTGAACTCTTGGTTGTGATCGCAATCATCGCGGTCCTGATCGCACTATTGCTGCCAGCCGTGCAACAGGCCCGCGAATCGGCGCGGCGAACGCAGTGCAAGAATAATCTCAAGCAGATCGGCTTGGCCCTGCACAACTACGAATCGACGCACGGCATTCTGCCCGAAGGCACGTGGTTGGGGGGACCCCTCGCCGCCTTGCGGACAGGCTCCTCACCGATTCCTTTCTTGATGCCCTACTTCGACCAGACGATTGCGTATTCGTTCTTCGATTTCAATTACGACTTCAATTTGCACGCGAACAACTTGATTGCGCGGCAGCAACAGTTGGCTGTGCTGCGATGCCCGTCTCAAGTCAACGTGGGTCCGTTTGTGATTGCGGGCACACAGTGCCCCAGTGGTTGCGGAAGCTCCAATTATCAGGCGAGCCTGGGGAACAATGGCAACTATAACCCCACCTCCGCGGGTGACCAGAAAGGCCCCTTCGCACGCGGTTACGGAGCGCGGTTCGCTGACTTCACCGACGGCATGAGCAACTCCGCACTCTTCGGAGAGATTCGGCTGGGTCCGGCCACCACGGCTTCCACCGGAACGATTTCCGTGTCTGACATCCACTACTATGCCGCCGCGACCCAGGTGGCTTTCGCCACTTGGGATGCGGGTACCCCCGGCGATACCACACGCTGGCCTGGCACACTGGGTGGCGATGTCGAGCGTGTCGCGCCTTGCGACACACCCGGCACCAACGACATCCTCTACCGTGG
>JACMLT010000333.1 GCA_014379455.1 Nitrospiraceae bacterium | reverse complement strand
GGCGGCGTGGTATTTAACAGGCCGAACATGCAACAGGCGGCGGTGTTGGTGAGCGGCGCCCATGTGGTCTATTCACGCGATGGCGATCACGAATCGCAAGATATATGGACGGTTCGAACGGATGGGACAGGAGATCGCACGCTCTTCAACGCACCAGTTCAGAGCGAGCGGTTGCTTGGCGTGTCAGGACCCTGGGCATTGGTTTCAAAATGGCTTGAGGATGGGACATCTCAACGCTGGAGTGTGCGCCCTGATACAGGGGAACAATTTCTCCTGTCCGATGAAGGCTCGTTTGTAAACGATGTCGTGATGGTCCCGCAGGGAACCGAGCGCGTCATCCCCTATACGTCCATCCACCTGTTTTCCGTCACGCTGAGAGGGACCAATCTTATTGATTATGACAGGATCACTGGCGATCCGAACTCCTATTTCATCGGCGTCAACGCCATCGCGGATTCAGTGGTCTATATGATCCGAGGGGAACCCCCCACGTCGCCACCAGCGGTCCTGTTTGCCAAACCGGCCAGCGGTGGGACTCGTGTGCAATTCGAGAGTGAGCAGTTCTACACTCATCCCGCTGGATCGATTGCCTCACGGCTCATCTACCAGCGCTGCTCCGGTGATTTTCCTGGCCTCTTTGCCTGCGATGTCCTGAGCGCCAATCTTGACAACACGGGCAAGGTCGTACTGGCCGGTCAACCAGCCAATGAAGTCGTTCAAGGCGTGACCACGAATCAGGTGATTATCCGGCGCAACCTTGTCGGGAACGATCAGCTGGTGGCTGTGCCAGTCGCTGGCGGGCCAGAGAAGCCGTTGATCACCATGACGGACAATGAGTTCGTAGATCTCATTGTGGGTGACCTCATCATTGTTCGTCGTCAGTCTGGCACTTGGAGCCTAGACCTCAACGGAACACTGACTAAGCTGGGAACAATCGTAGGCGATTCTGGCTTTATTGCAGTAGGTGATTCGGTCTGCGTAACGAAGGTGACAGCCGTCTGGTGCATGCCACTGGATGGATCGGGCCCGCAGGTCAAGATTGCCGACAATGGGAAGGTCGTAGGAGTCCTTTGACGATGGATGCTGGATAGAAGTGGCCCCATTCGTTTGAACAGCAGCTCGAGTTTCTTAAGTGGATTCTCTGCTGATTCTCACGCTGCCAGTTTACCCGTCGGCAGCATCACGGCATACGCCTCATCAGGTGTCTGCTTGCCTAGACTCGAATGCGGTCTGGATTGGTTATACCAGCTGAGATATTGCGTGATCGACGTTCTGGCTTCAGTGACCGACTCATCAGCGTACAAATACACCCGCTCGTACTTTACCGATTTCCACAGCCGCTCCACGAACACATTATCCCTCCAGGCACCGCGTCCGTCCATGCTGAGCTTACATCCCTGTTCTTTAACGGCCCGCACAAACGCCTGCGCGCTGAACTGACTGCCCTGGTCGGTGTGCACAATCTCCGGCTTGCCGTGGCGAGTGAACGCCTCTTGGAGCACCTCGACCGCATGACAGGTCTCCAGCGTGATGGCGATGTTCTCGGCCAGTACCTTGCGGCTGGCCCAGTCCACAACGGGCCGTGAGGTAGACAAACCCTTTGGCCATCGGGATGTAGGTCGTGTCCAATGCCCACACCTGGTTAGCCCGGTTGATGGTGAGGCCGCGCAGCAGGTAGGGATATATTTGATGCCCGGGGTGCTTCTTGCTGGTGCTGGGCTTCCGGTAGAGCGCCTCCATGCCCATGCGCGCCATCAATGTGCCCACATGTTTCCGCCCGACCGTGAATCCCTCCCGATTCAGCTGGTCGCGCAACATTCGCGCGCCCATGAACGGGGGCTCCACGTGCAACGCGTCCAGGCGACGCATCAGCGCCAAATCGGCCGTGCCGACAGACTTGGGCACATAGTAGACACTGCCCCGGCTGATCCCTGCCAACCGCGCTTGGCGGCTGATCGGCAATGCGTAGTGGCCGTCAATCATCGCGTTGCGCTCAGCCATCCCACCTTGATGAGCGCCCCTTCTAAAAAATCATGCTCCAGCGTGAGCTGCCCAATCTTGGCATGCAAGGCCTTCAGATCAACCGGCGGCTCCTCCAGAGCGGCTCCACCGCCAAAGACATCGGTCGCTCGTTCGCTGAGTTGTCGCTTCCACTCCGTAATCTGGTTGGGATGCACATCAAACCGCTGAGCCAGTTCGGCCAGCGTTTTGTCGCCGCTCATCGCGGCCAACGCGACTTGAGCTTTGAACACCGCTGAGTGCGCCCGTCTCGTTCGTTTTGCCATCGTCTGCTCCCTTTCATGGCCCATGAGGACCACCAACGGTAGCAGATCCTCCACTTATCGGCGTGTTCAAATTTCCGGGGCCACTTCTCTACCGAATGCGATGCGCCTTCCATCTGGCCGCTATCCTATTGCTACTACCCACCAACACCATAGAAATTTGATTATATAGAACTGTATTTTCCGCTGGTTCGCTATAAAGCTACGCCAATGGAGTGGAAAAAGAATTTACAGACGATAAATATTGTAAGGTGTTGATAAGTAATATGTTTCTATGGTCATGGAAATGAGCATTCCACCGTGGTTGTAAAAGGTTTTTCCATATGAGCAGAGAGTGGTAGCCAGCGTACTCTTGAATCATCGTTGTTTTTCAATGGCCTATGGCAGTTAATCAACTTGGCAGGCAATATGCGTTAGTGTGAGAACAAGTAAGAGAGCCTCAGCATGGTTGGTTCTATGAAAGGAAACGCGCTATGAAACTGAAGACTGCTTTGACAGCGCTGGCCATTGCGGCGATGACGGTTGCTGCGGTGCCTGTCTCCTGGGCCAATTCGTTGACATTTCAAAATGTTACCTTTGAGATATTGGCTGTGGACAGCAACACGTTTTCTCTGGGCATCACTAATGCGTTGAATGCAAACGGTGACTGGACCGGTATTGAAAGCTTAGCCTCTTTCGAAGTAAAAACTCTCGGCAGCGTATCGAGCCTCACGCTGACTGACTGGACCAACACCGACAATGCGCTCAGTGCAAATGGCTGCCTTAATGGTGGTACGAGTGGTGGTTGTTTCACCCGTAATGCGGGCCCGTTGGCTTTGACGAACAACATGCTCTTGAAAATCGACTATACAGGTACGCTCAATTTGACCGCGCCTCATCTGAAGGTGCTGTTCAATGGCGCCGACCAAGGCGATGGCCACGGTAACCTATTGTCGCAAACTGTTCCGCAGGCCGTTCCTGAGCCGGCGTCATTGATGCTGCTCGGTGCTGGTTTGGCTGGGATCGGAATCTGGAGACGGAAGGCAACGAAGATCTAATATTTCTTCTTCTTTCAAGCGTAGAAACAGCAATCAGGGCCGGTTCTCTCACAAGGGGACTGGCCCTTTGTATTTTGGGGCGCAGAGTTTCACAACGCAGCGATGACAGGAGCTCAGGCTTCCCTTCTTCCTTCCGAATGGTTCGGTATAGGCAATGAAAATTGGAAAACGTTGCCTTGTGTCGGTAATAGTTCATGAAGGGTGAACATGCAGTCGTTGAATATCTCAGGAGTTTCTCTGTTGGCTGTGTGTATTGGTGGCGTACAGCCGATGCGTCGCCTTAGATGTCAGGGGTATTCACAGTGACGGAATCGATACGTCTTCGGTGCATGATATGACTTTTCCATTTCTCGTGGCGGCAACGGCTTGGTGTGTGCTGAACTAGAAACCGACCTATGGATTCTTAATCATGGAGAGTGCGCTGTCCAACTAGCAGATAGAATCGGAGGGAGAGGGTCGGGTGTCGGACGTCTAAGTCGATCCTCACGCATTAGGTATGTTCTTGCCAGGTGATCAGTTGATCCTTGTCAATGAGCGGGCGCTGGCTGGAATACGCTCTGAATTAGTTTCGCGACGTATCCGGCGAATGTCGGTCGCACGCAGTCAGCCCCTCAACTTAACGTAATACATGATGTCTGCCAGCAGATGCTCTATCTATAGGCTGTCCTAGCCTGTCAACTCTCGGTTCCGTTAATTAAGAATGGTCGGATTGAGGAAACCACCGGTGGATGGCATGCCGGTGTCACGACTGGAACGGTGTTGTTCGTCCGGTGGTGACGTATGAAATTGCTCGTCGTATGGTCAACCTCAACCTAAGTTGCCGGTGCGAATGATGTCTCGAGCATGAGGGCTTCCGCAGAGGCGCCCGTATGTCCCTGTTGCGGTCCAGATTGGTTCGTTCCCTGTCTCATAGTCCTGCCAGCATTTTCCTGGCCTCTTCAGACCCGCTGAAGCTTTGGCTGAGTTCCAGGGCTGTTTGGAGCGACTTTTTTGCTCCCGCCTGGTCACCATTTTTATGCTGTGTCATCCCGTAATGAAAGTGGATGTCCGGTTCATGGGGTAATTTTCCCACTGCTTCTTTGAGGAGGCTCGTGGCGAGAAGATACGCATTTTTTTTATAATAGACCCATCCGAGCGTGTCAGCGATGTAAGAATCATTCGGTTGCTGTTCACGCGCCATCTGGGCGTGTGAGAGTGCTACGTCAAGATTGCCGCCATGTTCGACTAGGATCCAAGCCAAGTTATTTGCTGCTGGAGCGAACCGAGAGTCGAGTTTCAGGATCGCCTCATAATGGGCCTGTGCCTGTTCGTGTTCTTTCAGACCGTCATGAATAATGCCTAACATCATATGGGCTCGTAGGACCTTAGGGTCCTTTGCAAGGACGGCTTCAAATTTCTTGGCGGCTTGATCCGTCTTGCCCGCTATATGATAGACCAGGCCGAGGTTCATGTAGGCAGACAGGAGGGAATCGTCGAGTTCGAGTGCTTTCTTGAAGGCTGTTTCCGCCTGCCCAGGGTCCTCGCCTTTCATCCAGAGTTGTCCCAGAAGGGTATAGAGTTTCGGGTCGTTCGGAGAAGCCGTAATTTGTTTATGCACCCGCTCTCGGGCATCATTCCCTTTGCCTTGCGCGATCTTGATCATGGCGATTTGGGTTAACGGTTCAATCGCCATGGGCTTCCTGGTGAGTGCTTCCTCGAAGTAGGCTAGAGCCTTGGCATCGTTTTTCTCGGCATGTGCCACAAGGCCGAGACGATGGAGACCGATGGCTTCTTCCGGCAGGGCCTGTGCCACAGCCTCGAAGACCTGCTTGCTCTTGATAAGGTCTCCCTTGCGAAGATATGCATCGCCAGAAATAATGGCTGCTTGGACATTGCGTGGGTTGAGTTGGATGGCCGCTTGGGCCTGTTCGATTGCCAGGTCCGTTGAGCCTTCAGCTAAATAGGTCTCGGCCAGCGCAGTATGGGATTCAGACATGTTCGGGTTGAACTTCACCGCTTCAGTGAATGCCCCGCGAGCCTGAACAGTCTGACCTTTTTGCATGAATGCTACGCCGAGGAAGTGATGAGCCACTGCAAGCTGCGGTTCATCTTTTACGACTCCCTGGAGGAGAGAAATAGCCTCATCCACCTTGCCTTTAACCAGGCGTAATCTCGCGTCAAAGAAGCGTCCACTCACATCCTTGGCATTCATTTTCAGAATCGCCATAGTGCGGGCCTCTGCTTCATCCACCTTCCCGCTATCGAGATAGCTTGAAATCAACTTGTCCCGAGCAATGATCGAACCGGGATTCACTCCTGTTGCGCGTTGGTAGCTCGCAAGTGCCTTGTCGCGCTGCCCGAACCCGGTGAAAAGATCTCCCAGGTGGATGTGCCGTTTTTCGTCCTGAGGTTTGAGTGCCGCCGATTTCTGCAGCACAGCTTCCACCTCGGCCCATTTGCCGTAGCGCTGATAGAAGCTGGCGAGTCGTAGGTAAGTCCCTTCGTTGTCCGGGTCGATTTCGAGCGCGTGCTTGTACATGCTCTCTGCTTGGTCCGGCTTGCCAGTCGTGACGTGAAAGTCTCCGAGTGCGAGCAAGATTTCGGCAGAGCGCGGGTCGATCATCAACGCCTGCTTGAGTGCCGCTTCAGCCGAGGTGGCGTCTTTCACAAACACATGGGCCCGCGCCAGTTCAATGTATGTGGGCATGTTCTTGGGATCGGCCTCAATGGCTTTCCTGAACTCCACGATTCCCTCGGCATACTGCTTTTCATTGATCAGCCCCCGCCCTTTGAGAATGAGTCCTTCAGCATTGTTTGGCGCCGACACCAAGACCATGTCAGCTTGTTCGCGCGCTTTCGCCGGTTCGTTTCCGAGCAAGAAGAGTTCGCCCAGCTTGAGGTGGGCATCCCGATTCATCTTGTCCAGCGCTACCGTTCTGCTGAATTCGGCGAATGCCCCCTGAAGATTCATTGCCCCACCCAACTTGAGGTATGTCAAGGCCAAGCGGTAATGGCTATCGGCGTCTTTCGGGTCGAGTTGCGCCACGTTTTGGAACTCAAGTAAGGCTTCGCGGTATTGCTGCTTCTCGAAGTACGTCTGCCCTCGTTGGAGATGCGTAGCTTTTTTAGATTCAGGAGAAAATCCATCACAACTGCTCAAGATAAGGGTGAGCAATATGCCAAGCAGCGAGACAGAAGTTAAACGGCGCATAGGGAGGATGTCCTTTACGAATCGAGGGAAGTCAACGACGAAGTCCGATCATCGATAATTCTATATTCTCCGATGAGTAAATGGAATGAATAGATGAGATTCTGAAAAGAGTCCTCACACTGGAGGTTGTCAGGACAGCAACAAGGCGTTGTGAGTCGACCCAGGTTGAGTCACGGCGGGGACACCTGCCAGGAAAGTCGGGTTGGCCGGTGGCTCAGGTGGAAGGGAACTCAAAATATTGGTCGATGTGCGATGCCAGCGCGGGGGAGCACGCTCAGTGCCTAAACTTATGCGGCAGTTGAGCTGAGACGTTTTTGGCGCTGACCAACGATATCCAGCGCTGCGACGCGGTATGTTTCAGCGAGTGTAGGGAAGTTGAAGATGTTCTCGACAAATGAGTCAACTGTGGCTCCATGCTGAAGCGCCATCTGGCCGACATGAATCAATTCCGTTGCGCCTTCTCCGATAATCTGAACACCAAGGAGGTATTCGCCGGTTGGATCGGCCACCATCTTCAGTAAGCCGTCGCGAATATCTGAGATCTGGCCACGGGCAATCTCATTAAACTTTGCCCGGCCAATCATGACTTCTCGATATCGTTTCCTGCCTGCTGCTTCATCCAGTCCGATGCTAGCCATCTCTGGAATGGTATACACTCCCGTTGGAATGATGTCGGCTGATTGCCCCTCAGGGAGACCCAGGGCATGGCATACCGCCCGGCGGCCTTGTTCCATGGCCGAAGAGGCCAGACCGGGGGGGCCGATGAGGTCGCCGACACCGTAAATGTTGGGAATGGCCGTCTGGCAATGTTCGTTGACGGCCAGCGTTCCATTTTCAGTGACGATCAAGCCAGTCGTGCTGAGGTTGAGGTCCTCAAGATTGGCTTGTCGCCCCAAGGCCACGAGCATTTTATCGCTTGTGAATATCTGCCCGTCCTGGAGTGTCGTGACGACCTGAGAGATTCCATCCCACTGGATGTCTTTGATTGCCTGTTTCCCACAGTAGAGGCCGCCAGCGTGCTCAAAGCTTTGCACAAACATGCGAACGAGTTCCGCATCGAAAAATTGAAGGGGACGATCAGCCCGATCGATGATAGTGACCTGTACGCCGAGCGCGGCAAAGATTGATGCATATTCCAACGCAATGATGCCCCCGCCCAATACCGTCAGGGAGCGTGGCAAGTAGATCATGGAGAGGATCGAATCGCTGTCCAGGATATGTTCATGGTCGATTGGAATATCAACCGGTGCTCGAGGCCGGGACCCTGTGGCGATGACGATTGTATCGGCAGTGAGGGTTTGTTTCATGCCGTCGATCGTGAGCATTTCAATCTGGCTGTCGGAGAGGAATTGGGCTCGGCCGTGGAACAATGTCACGCCATTCCGCGTCAGCTGTTTCATCATGTAGTCGCCGTGTGATGTCACAACCTCGTCCAAGCGATGCATCAGTGTGGCGACCAAGATGTTCGAAGGGATTGCAGCGTTCGGCGTAATCGCAGATCGTTTCATCCGGTCCAGTTGCAGTGCACTCTCGCGAAGCGTTTTGCTCGGGATCGTTCCCCGGTATACACAGCCTCCGCCGACACCTGGCTCGCGTTCGATCACCGCAACGTGCTTGCCTGCTTTGGCGCCCTGGATGGCAGCTTTTTGGCCGGCTGGACCACTTCCGATCACGACAATGTCATAGTGAAGCACTGTACTCATTGTGCCATCGTGTCCACGAGATTGAGGATTTTCTCTTTCAAGCTGAGCAAGGTGTCGACGTCATTGGGGTAAAGATTGAGATCGGCAAAGACGCTATGGTCACGAAGCGTGCTGTCTTCGTAGGAATCGGGAACGAGTAGGTAGGTGGCTAACCGGTCGGCCAGACAGGTCATCATCGCCTCCTGGCGGTGTGTAGGTGTGTGTTCATAGGCCCCATAGTAGGCGATGGCTTCGGCCACCTGTGGGGGTAAGGCCCATTCAGCCGCAATCACGCTGCCTACGCGAGCATGATAGCCGTCAAGGAATGC
>JACMLT010000332.1 GCA_014379455.1 Nitrospiraceae bacterium | reverse complement strand
GCGTGCGGAGCTCACCAAGGAGGAGAAGGCGGCCATTGAAGCTGGTCTACAAGACGTATTCTTTGGATATGATCAGTGGGCGCTTTCAGATTCTGGAATGGAAGCGTTGAACCTCGACGCACAGTGGCTAAAGGATCACCCCGGGGCGGTGATGAAGGTTGAGGGTCATTGCGACGAGCGGGGTACGGCCGACTACAACATTGTGTTGGGGGAGAAGCGAGCCAAGACTGCGCGCGGTTATCTGATCGAGTCAGGCGTAGCCCCCAAACAGGTGGCGATTGTGTCGTACGGCAAGGCGCGCCCGTTCTGCTCGGACCCTGCTGAATCCTGTTATCAGCAGAACCGTCGCGGGCATGTATTGTTGAGTGTGAAGAAGTAACTTAAAGATTAACCGATTCTCAGGAACCCCGGCGTCTCTTCAAACGAGCCCGGGGTTCATTGTGTGACGGGAGCAAAAGAAGCATGGCTCTTGTGAAGCATAAAAGAGGTTCAAGCAAGGAGTTTCCTCAGCCTCAAGCTATCAAAGGAAAGGCGCGTACGGAGAAGCGCGAGCAACCGCGTTTCACCTCCCAGTTCAGAAGCACCATTTCGGGTGGGCAAGGAGAAGGCCAAGGTCGGACATTGGATCTCTCTGCCGGCGGTTGTATGATCGAAACGGATTTGCCGGTTGTCGTGGGGGCTTCGTTTGAATGCCGCATCTATGTCCCCGGGCTTGATTGGCCTTTGCGGATCGATGAAGCCCAAGTGCGGTGGGTGAAGGGCAATACATTTGGGATCCAGTTCGTGAAACTTCACCCTGATGAGGAGGCGAAACTTAAGCAGGTCATTGCCACTCTCGACGAAGAAATAAACGCCTAGCTTCTCTCCTCCCTCATTTTTTCCTCAGACGTAGCTCGTGGAGTCGTCCTGCCTCTATCCTAGGTGAAGGATATCCTGTGTTCGTCCATAGAACTGTTCCCGGCTTCATAGCGGCTATGGTATATAAGGTCTCGGTAGGAGCCACGAGAAAGTCGAATCGTTCTCAATTCTTCCTGAGACCAAATAATCAGAGATCTACACTATGCCACACCCCGTATCACCACAGCAGGCTGGATTCAGCATTGCGACCGTAGCCGGCGGTTGCTTTTGGTGCCTTGAAGCGGTCTATGATCAGATGAAAGGTGTGATAGCAGTCGAGTCCGGCTACATGGGTGGCCAGATAGATCATCCAACATATGAAGCCGTGTGTAGCGGTAGGACTGGTCACGCAGAAGCGGTCCGTATCACGTTCGACCCCACCGTCGTCAGCTATCGCGAGTTATTGGACGTGTTATTTGTCATCCACGATCCCACAACCCTCAATCGGCAAGGACACGATGTCGGGACGCAATACCGGTCGGCAATTTTCTACCATATGCCTGAGCACCAGCAGATTGCTGAAGAGACGATTGCTGACATCACGAACGCGAAGCTCTATGTCAATCCGATCGTGACGGAAATCACTCCTGCCGGAACCTGGTACGAAGCTGAGCCATACCATCAAGAGTATTTTGCTCGAAATCCATTCCAGGGGTATTGTACTGCGGTGGTCGCCCCAAAGGTCGTCAAGTTCCGCAAACTCTTCACTGAAAAACTCAAGACGTAACGCTGCCAGACTTTACGGTGATCGCGTGATCAGACAACCCTCTGTTCAGGAAACTTTCGATTAGGGGGATCGCGGGGAAGATCACCGATCAGGCATTATTCTCGTGATCAAGCCAGATATCCTCGTGCCCCTCTGCCTGGTTGGATGCGCACAGACCCACGAAGTCGAACAGCCGTTGGTCCAGGAGGAATGGCGGCGCCACATTCGATAGGGCGGCGAACATACTGTCTGTGCAGCCAGGCGAGCGTTGCTCCCATTCATGCAGGAACTCTTTCATCTGTTTTCGTTTGAGATCCTCTTGCGAGCCACAGAGATCACAGGGAATAATGGGAAACGCGCGCAGTTCCGCATACTGAGCGAGATCGCGCTCTCGCACCGCGGCCAGAGGACGAATCACCACATGCCGTCCGTCTTTCGATCGCAATTTCGGCGGCATGGTCTTGAGCTTGCCGGCATAGAACAGATTCAGGAACAACGTTTCAATAAGGTCATCGCGATGGTGACCCAGTGCGATCTTGGTTGCACCTAATTCCGTGGCAACGCGGTAGAGATGGCCACGACGGAGTCGGGAGCAGAGCGAACAGGTGGTCTGCCCTTCGGGAATGAGCCGTTTGACGATTGAGTAGGTGTCCCGTTCCTCGATATGGAAAGGAACTCCAATCTTCGTGAGATAGTCGGGAAGTACATGGGCAGGAAACCCGGGCTGCTTTTGATCCAAGTTCACTGCGACTATGTCGAACTGAATCGGAGCACGCCGTTGCAAGACGAGTAATACATCGAGCAGTGCATAGCTATCTTTCCCGCCTGACAGGCACACCATGATCTTGTCGCCGTCAGTAATGAGGCCATACTCGCGAATGGTTTCCCCAACCAGGCGAAGCAGTCTGGTTTGCAATTGCTCCGTAGGCTCATCGAGTTTCAGGTATGGACGCGAGGGGCTTGCTGAATGTGACATCGGGCGGCATTCTACGCGGCCAGTCATGCGGCTGTCGATCTCCAGCTGGGGGGAATATGGGTCAAGATAAGAACTGCTCGGACGGCACATTTCAGTCCGTTCTATTTGTGTGTACGGGAAACATCTTTCGCAGCGTGACTGCCGAGTATGCGCTCAAGGCGAGGCTCAGCGACGGCATGCGTTGCATTGTCGGATCAGCTGGGATTGACGCCAAGCCGCAGTCTGTACATGCCTGGGTTCGCACTAAATTACGCGAGAAGGGTGCTGATGCGAGCCACCACACCCAACGGCAACTTACCAAGGAGCTGGTCGAGTCTGCAGACCTCGTCGTGGCAATGGGGCGAGACCACCAGGACTTCATTCGGCAACAGTTTGGTCGCGACGTTCCTCTGTTTAATCAGATTTGCCTGGGTCACGACCAGCCGATCTTGGATCTGCACGAAGTGATGCCGGATTGGGAAGCCGACCCCGAGCGAGCCCGAGCCTACGTGTGCTCGGTGATCGATGTCATCTGGGCTGCGGCGCCAGCCATTCTTTCTCACCTCCGTTAGCCGGTTTTACGGCATCGATTGCCTCTGCAGGGTTCATTCTTGGACTCGATCGGACATTTTTCTCCATTTAGGGGTGGCAGTGAGCGGTATGGCCTCGCAATCGAGGCTATGTTGAAGCATCTGCTATATTTTCTACAGGACATCGTAAGGGCTCGTTCAGTCGAATACGGTAGTGAGGCAACCATTGCAGGCACAAGAAGCAGCACCATCCGATTGTCATGATCACGACCCGGAATGGGTTTCGTGGTCTGACGAACAACTCCTGAGCCTTCCCATGAACCAACTCGGCGTCACCCTCGACGGGACATTTCTGTCGGGTCAGATCCAGCAACTCTATACCGAACTCGAAGCCAGACAGCTGAGATTCCGTCCCCACTGTTGGTTGTCGAACGAATGGTTTACTCCGGATGGAGTGCCGGGGATTGCCGTACCGTTTTACTTGGCCCATCCACGACTCGCGAAACTTGAAATGCACCAGATGCTCGAGGTCGAGGGTGGAACGTCTGAATGGTGTATGCGCATTTTGCGGCATGAAGCCGGCCACGCCGTGGAAAATGCCTATCGCCTCCGTCGTCTCCGCCGCCGGCAACAAGTGTTTGGTCGCTCGTCTGATCCCTATCCGAAATATTACAGCCCGAGGCCCTATAGTCGGAGCTTTGTGCGGCATCTCGATGTGTGGTATGCGCAAAGCCATCCGGATGAAGACTTCGCGGAGACCTTCGCGGTCTGGCTCACACCAGACTCGACGTGGGGCGACCGCTACAAGGGATGGCCGGTGCTCAAGAAGTTGCAGTATGTCGATGAACTCATGGAAGACCTGGCAGCTGTTCCGCCCAAGGTGGTCACGAGTGAGGAGATCGATCCGCTGTCCCAACTAAAGAAGACCCTGCGCGAGCACTATGAGCGAAAGCGCAGGCACTATGGAGTTGAACAGCCGTCATTGTACGATCCAGACTTGAAGCGACTGTTTTCCGATGCCCCTGCTCATGCGGATAAAATGAGTGCCGCCACCTTCTTGAACCGCTTTCGAAAAGAGGTGCGCCGCAAAGTTGCTGCCTGGACCGGCGAATATCAATATACGATCGATCAGGTCTTGGAGGGCATGATTCAGCGCTGCCGGCAGCTCCATCTGAGACTGCCGCTTGCGGAAGAACAGGCGAAATTGGATTTCACGATTTTGTTGACGGTTCACACGATGAACTACCTGCGCAGCGGGCGACATAAGGTGGCTGTATGAAACGTCTCCGAATTCTCGTCTTGATGCACGAAGATCTGGTTCCTCCGGATCCTCTCAATGGGCAGGATGTGGCGGGAGCCGAATGGAAGACGGAATACGATGTGGTCTCCACGCTCCGCAAGCTCGGACATGACGTCAAGCCGCTGGGGGTCAAGAGTGATCTCGGGGTGCTTCGTTCGGCGGTCGAAGACTGGAAGCCGCACATTGCCTTCAATCTGCTCGAAGAGTTCGATGGGGTGGCGGTGTACGACCAGAACGTCGTGTCATATCTTGAATTGCTTCACATGCCGTATACGGGCTGTAACCCGCGTGGGTTAATGCTGGCGCGTGACAAAGTCCTCTCCAAGAAGCTGTTTTCGTTCCATCGCATTCCGTTCCCGGACTTCATGGTAGTGCCGCAAGGGCGTACGGTCAAACGCCCCGCGTGGTTGTCATTTCCCCTGATAGTCAAATCGGTGACCGAAGAGGCGTCGCACGGGATTTCTCAGGCGTCCATTGTCCAGGATGACGACAAACTCAAGGAGCGAGTCGAATTCATCCACACACACGTAGGGACCGGAGCCCTCGTCGAGCGGTACATCGAAGGGCGAGAATTTTACGTCGGGGTGATGGGCAATGGACATGTTCACGTCTTACCGGTGTGGGAATTGATGATGGACCGGCTACCGGAGGACGCTCGCCGGATAGCGACAGAACGGGTCAAATGGAATCGCACGTATCAAGCCAAGTATGGGATTCGTTCAGAAGAAGCCAGGAATCTTCCTGACGGGAAAGCCGAGAAGATTCAACATCTCGCGAAGCGTGTGTATCGGGCACTCGGCTTGAGCGGCTATGCGCGCATCGATGTGAGAATGGACGCAGCGGGCGGCGTGTACGTGTTGGAAGCTAATCCGAATCCACAAATCGCGCACGACGAAGATTTTTCGGATTCGGCAGAAAAGGACGGATATCCTTATACAGACCTGTTACAAGAATTGCTGAATATCGGACTTCGTTGGCAGCCGGCCAAAGCAGCCTAGCTGTCTCACCTCTCCTACCCACCATCCTCTGATACTTCCGCAGCCAGTGAGTGTGTTCCCTCTTGTCTGAGAGGAGACCGCGCGCCTATGCCTTTTGGCGTGGGTCAGTGCGAACGTGGGTGAGGAAGTAGGGGCACGAATGAAACAGGAGCCTGTTACCCAGACTACGGTTTGAAGCGGAAACCAAACAGCAAGGCCACGCTTGTATGGTCATTTTCCCGTAACGAAGGAGAGAGGTTGATGTCATGAAGATTGACGATCAACGTCGAAGACAAGGCGATATTGGAGGAAGCCTGGTATTCGAGTGAGACACCGATGGGGATGTACCAGCTCGTGTCGTTGCGGTCGATGCGCCCGGGGCCAGCTCCACGGCCTAGGTCTGCGTGGAGCAACCCGATTCCCGAGAAGGGCACCAGGTTGATGCGGTTATTCAGGCGAAAGTGGTAGCGGCCGACCCCGGCGAAGGAGATCTGGAAGAGGTCGCCCATCGGACTGATCTGCATCATCGGTCCAATAGAGAAGTTTCGATCGATGTAGTAGTCGGCGTTGAATCCCAGAGTGAACACCGTGCCATTGACCGTTCCAGTTGTAAGGCCCAAGTCGCTTCCGAACCCCCAACGCTGCTCATCTGCCTGAGCATGCGACTCATCCACGAAGGCGCTCACAGTCAAAATAGATAGTAAACTGGCGGCACAAGCCCACCGTGACAATATTCTGGCGATCGGTCGAATCATGGCGGCGCACCCTAACATAGGGGGTAAACTAGGACAAGTTGCTTGAGCCCTCGGGCAACAGTAGAGTACGCTCTGTCACTGTGGATGAAGGTGGGGGTGAAGCATGGCAGCCAACTCGATGACACCAAGACAAGCGGCGGTCGCCCTGGTTGCAGCGATACCGACCGGCCTGTCTGTTCAACAGCTGGAGGAATATGGGATCGAGGCGACGACAGAGCAGGCTCAGGCGATTACGCAAGAAGTGCTTTCGCTCAACCTGTTTTGGGTCTTCGCGGCCATTGAGGCGCACATCCCTCTGAAGTATCAGTCCGCGCTGTCGGATCACATATTGGCTTCGATGGAAGCAGGATGGGGAACGACTGTTCCCGACGGTTCGATTTCCTGGGATTCCTACCTCAACGAATGGCAGGAACGTCGTACTCGGTATAGCCACTTGGTTGAAGAAGGGATGAGCCCGCTTGCGGTGAGTGCGGAAGCGGCGACGCTGATGGAGGGCAATCGATTGGTCACAGAAGCAGAGGGGCGCAACCTCTTGACCTTGCTGATCGATTTCGTGCCGGTCGACACCTACGGGCAGCTGCTGGAAGATGTCGGATAAGCTTCCGGCTTCCTCGACCGATCAGAGGTAGCGGTGATCGATGGCCTTCCCTGTGTTGTCCAGCTCATAGAGCAGCGGCAGGCCAGTTGGGATATTCAACTCCAGCACCTGTTCTCGCGAGAGCTGCTCTAACTCCATGATCAGAGCCCGCAAGCTGTTTCCATGCGCCGCAACGAGGATCGTGTCTCCCTTCAAGAGATAGGGCTTGATGGTCTGCTCATAGTAGGGCAACACACGCTCCGCCGTGTCTTTCAGGCTTTCTCCCCCAGGTGGCCGCACATCGTAACTTCGCCGCCAAATCTTCACCTGTGCATCGCCATACTTTTTCGCGGTCTCGTCCTTGTTCAATCCTTGAAGCTCGCCGTACATCCGTTCGTTGAGCGCCTTGTCTTTCTCAACCGGGATGCCAGTTTGGCCAATAGCCTCAAGCCCAAGTCGCAACGTCTCATTCGCGCGGGCCAAGACGGAGGTAAAGGCCCGGTCGAACGTGAAGCTGCGCAGTTTCTCGCCCGCGTCTTTCGCTTCCTGAATGCCGCGCGGAGACAGAGGCACATCCACCCAGCCTGTGAAACGATTCTCCAAGTTCCATTGCGATTCGCCATGTCGAAGCAGAACTAAGCGAGCCATTGTGTATTCCTCTCGAATGATAAAGAGATCAGGGCCGCAGGCCGAAGCATACTCGAACAGACGCCCAAGTCAAGCGGTATGGTTCGTCAGGTCCCGGCAGCACCCTGGCACCCGTGGGACACCATGCGAGCCTAAAACTGATGGAGCGACCCAGAAGCTGGGGAAACGCAGAATGTCCTAATTTATTCTCACAACGTGGAGGTATTCAGGCATGACGAATCTTGAACGTGCCAGGTCTCTCCAGGGATGGCTTCCCGTCCCGCGAACACTTGACCGAAGATCATCCAACATGTACAATTTAGCCATATTGGTTATTATATGAACCCCTAGCGAGAACATCATGCCTAAGCTCACGTTCAGAAACAGCCACGGACAGCTTGTAGATATCCCCACCGTGGCGGCCACGAAAGTCAAGAACGAGTTCGGCGCAATCTTAGAGCAAACCATGCACAGTGGCGCGGTCGCCATCACCCGTCACGACATGCCCAAGGCCGTGCTCCTGTCGTTCGCCGAGTTCGAATCGCTGGTAAAAGAGCGCAGCTGTTCGCTGGACGAACTGAACGCGGAGTTCGACGGATTGTTGGCCCACATGCAGACGCCACAAGCGCGAAAGGGTGTGGAGACTGCCTTCAACGCCTCTCCGGCCGAACTAGGGCGCGCCGCGGTCAAGGCCGCCAAAACGCATCGCGCACCGGTGCGCAAACGAGCTCGGCGCGTTTCCACCGCCTCGCGGGCATGAGCCTCTCCCGGCGGCCACGCATTCATGTGTTGGCCGGCGTCAACGGTGCGGGGAAGAGCAGCATCGGCGGTGCGGCCGTCCGTCAACAGGGAGGCGAGTATTTCAATCCGGACGAAGTGGCCCGCACCCTCAGAGGAAAAGCCCCTGCTCTGACACAGGCAGACGCCAACAGCGCAGCCTGGCGCCAGGGTGCGAGTCTGCTGAGTCGGGCGATCGATGAGCGCCTTGAGTTTACCTTCGAGACCACCCTCGGCGGGAACACCATCACAAGCCTTCTGGTTCAAGCCGCCGAACAAGGCATTGAGGTACACATCTGGTACGTGGGGCTGGGCAGCCCGGAATTGCACATCGAGCGTGTGCAGGCTCGGGTCAGTCGAGGTGGGCACGACATCCCTGCGCACGACATTCATCGGCGCTACGAACATAGCCGTCTCAACCTCATCGCGCTACTTCCCCACCTCACCACCCTGCATGTGTACGACAACAGCGCAGATGCAGATCCCGCAGCCGGACGAACACCAAAGCTGACGCCGGTGCTGCATATGGAGCGTGGGAAAATTCTTGGCCCGCCAGACCTGGCATCCACACCGAACTGGGCCAAACCGATCGTGGCTGCGGCGCTCAAGCTGAACCGATCCTAAATCCAATCCACTACGATCATAAACGCAGATCAGCCGCGTGCAATGTCATGAGATGATGTGGAACCATTTAGCGGCTGGGTCAGCGCTCTTCAATTCGGAGGCCGTGGTCGTAGAGATTTCGGCGCCGAAGGGTGGGCTCTCAGCGCGCCGAGATCTTCTGTCCAGGCCGGGAAGCGTGGAGAAACATCAGAGCCAGCAGCACATCACAAACCTTCGCACTCAGCCTTGATCCCCCTGCAACTCTACTCAGCACCCAACCCTCGTGCTCGGTATTAACAGCCTGCTCTCGGCCCGGAGATCAGTGCAAGCAGTCACCTGGGCACAGTGTTAAGCGCGTGTACCACTCAGGTAAGTAGGGGTGGACACTCGCGAGAAAAGACCCTCCGTTCATTTCAACTCCATTTTTCTTGCCACATAGAGTTCGAATGCAAGACCTGACAGCAGTTATGGACTGAAGCATGCTGGAGCAGGCGCTCAAGTCAAGCGGTATGGTTCGTCAGATCCCGGCAGCGCTCTGTCACCCGTGGGACGCCATGCGAGCCCTCGACCGATCAAACGCCCGCAGGAGCTGGTGGAAACGTAGAATGTCCCCGTTTTCTTCTTCCGGAGCCTTCGAGATGGGCGACCCCTTTTAATCCTCTTTAGCACCGTCTATCAGTCGCTACAAGGAGACAGGCGAGATCGAGTATGTCGCCGATACCGCTCTAGCCACATGGCAGTGATGGATGAAAACGAAAGTCCGGTCAAGGTACATTGAACGAAGAACTGATATTGTAACTTCAAGGGGTTTGCCGGCGTACTAGATTCAGAACGGAACTGGTGGTTTACTGAATTGTAGGGAGCCCGCTCCCGCACCATAG
>JACMLT010000041.1 GCA_014379455.1 Nitrospiraceae bacterium | reverse complement strand
GTCCTTTCGTTGGCCATCGGAATGCGGATCATCGACCCTCGATCGATCGCCGAGACCTTGACCTGATTCGGCGCCTCGAAATGCGGATCCAGACGGCGATAGGCATTCACCGACGAATTCAGCACGAGACAAATCTCGGATGCATGATTCAGAAGTTTGAGAATGAAATCCCAGGCCACTTCGGACAGACCATCTTTTCCCTTCTCATCGTAGAAGATATTCTTGCCGTTCTTGGCTAACGAGAAGTTGGTATGCATGCCGGAACCGTTGATCCCGACAAATGGCTTCGGAAGGAACGTCGCCGTGTGCCCCATGGATCTGGCCGCTTGGCGACAGATCAGTTTGTACAGCTGCACATGGTCTGCCGCACGAACCACATCCGCATAGGAAAAGTTCATTTCGAACTGCGAGGGCGCGACCTCTGGGTGATCCTTTTCGTTCTTGAAGCCCAATGCGCGCTGTGCTTCCGCCGCCTTATCAATGAACTGGCGAAGCGTGTCCATCGGGAGGGAGTGATAGTACCCGCCCGATGAAATGAGCTTAAACCCGTCCTCGCCATAGCGTTGCTCCGCGTTCTGCCCATCCACGAGGAAGCCTTCTATTTCGCAGGCCGCATACGCGGTCATACCCTGCTTTTTCTTGAGATTCTCCGTATACGATTTCAGCACGCTACGGAAGTCGCTCTGATAGGGTGAACGATCAGCGTTTAACACAGAGGCAAAGAAGATCACCTTCCCTGCCCCAAGTACATCGGCTGGAAAGTAGCGGATAGACGCCCAGTCAACTCCAAGACGCAGATCCGACTCATGTTGCGGCGTGAACCCGCGGATGGACGACCCGTCAAATGTCAGATTCCCCAGCGACTCCAGAAGGAACTTCTTGTCGTAATCGAGCATGTGCAGGCGGCCTTCAATATCCGAGAAACACAACGTGACGGCCTTGATATGCTTCTCCTTTTTCAGCCACGCCGTATATTCCTGCTCCAGCTCTTTGGCGCTGGCCTTCTCGGCACGCTGCGCCGCCTTGAGGTTCATGTCTTCAAGCTCGTCATACGGGATCTCGAGGAAGGACTTGAGCTCAGCGGATTTAATCTTATCCATGGTTCCTCTTTCATGCGCTCTTGGCGCGAAAATATAGTTCCGGATACACAAAACGCATCCAATAGCGTCTGCTTCGTGGGTTCACAGCCCCCCTGATCCGGGAGAGCCTCTCCAAGGAGCAGCTACCGGGTGGAACTCAGTCTGTCATGTCCTTTCTGGGCATACAAGGGGTTGCGATCACGCGCAGCGAACACACCCGAAAACCGAAGCTGCTGCTTCGGCTGCGAGCCAGACGTCCCCGTAGCAAGCTACGGGGTACTCGGTGAGTGAGAATAGCGCGGGCTGGTAGTGACGCAAGCCCGGAGTCTGTATAATTCGACATCGACATCACGATGGACAGACTGCACGGCTCAACCTTGTGAACACCCTGACGACTCGCCCTTCACGAATCCGCTGGCTCATCCTCGCCTTGCTGTTTCTCATCAGCGTCGTCACCTATATCGACCGCGTCAATATCTCCGTGACCGCGCGTCAGATGATGCCGGCCTATGGGATGACCGATCAACAGATGGGCTGGGTCTTTTCGGCCTTCGTCGTCGGCTACGCCCTGTTTCAGATTCCCGGTGGATGGCTGGCTGATCGCTGGGGAGTCCGCGTGGTGCTCACCGTCGCACTTCTCTGGTGGTCGATCTGTACGGCCTTCACTGCGATGGTGGCTGCCACGTCGCTCGCAAGCCTCTTCGGGGTTGTCGGCGCGCTGATGCTCGTGCGGTTTTCGCTCGGTGTGGGAGAAGCCGTGGCGCTGCCTGCTTTCAATCGCGCCGTCACGAACTGGCTCCCGGCTGATAGGAGAGGCTTTGGCATCGGAATCGCGATCGGAGGCATTGGACTAGGTTCCGCCATGACCCCGCCCATTGCCGCATGGGTGATGGTGAACTGGCGATGGCCGACCGTGTTCTATCTTGCCAGCTTGCTCGGAATCGGAATGGCCCTCCTCTGGTGGCTCCTGTCACGCAACCACCCGCACGAACATCCCTGGGTGAATGCCAATGAACAGGCCCTACTCAAGCGTGAGCCGACCGCCACTATAGCCGTGCCTTGGCGAACATTCAGTCGGACCCCTACCATCTGGTGGCTGGTGATCAGCTACAGTTGTCTCGGCTATGTCGCCTACGTCTATCTATCCTGGTTTTATTTGTATCTCGTGAATGTTCGAGGATTCGATGTGCTTCGTGGCGGATTCTATGCGTCAGCTCCCTTTCTGGCCATGTTGATATTTTGTCCCCTGGGAGGCTGGGTGACCGATCGACTCGCGGCCCGCTACGGTCTCACTACCGGGCGAGCAGTAGCAGGCATGACCGGCATGGTGCTGGCAGGGTCTGCAATTGCGGTGGGTGGCGTCGTCGATTCTCCCTTTCTGGCAATCACTAGTCTGTCATTCGGCGCGGGCTGGCTCTACTTTGCGGTCGGCGCCTACTGGGCCTCGACGACCGATCTGTCCAAGGCCCATGCAGGCACGTTGTCAGGGCTCATGAACACCGGCGCCAATATCGGCGGAACTATTTCACCGACCCTGACGCCATGGCTGGCCAATCAGTGGGGCTGGCCGGTCTCACTAGGTGTGGCCGCAGCCGTGGCCATCCTGGGCGGGATCTTGTGGCTCAAAATCGATCCAGGCAAGGGGCTGCAGCGTGAAATGTGAAAGGTTAGACGTAAAACGTATGAACCGATTTTCTGATTCCGTATCGTCTTACGTTTCACCTTTCCCCTTTCACGTCTCTTGCCCCCTGGCCACTCGCCTTGCTACATTCGCGTCATGACCATGCAATTTCAAAAAATCGATCCGCGCGTCACCATTACAACGCCGTTCGGTGAGATTAAAATTCGGTTCTACCCGGACGACGCTCCACGTCACATCGAGAACTTCATCAAGCTCGTCAAGATGGGGTTCTATGATGGGACCACCTTCCATCGCGTCGTTCCCGGGTTCATCATTCAAGGTGGCGACCCGCTGAGCAAGACCGCAGATCGTTCCCTGCACGGGTCCGGCAGTCCCGGCTATTGGCTCAATCCTGAAACCAGCGATAGGCCGCACAAACGAGGCGCGATCGGCATGGCCAAGGTTCCGCGCGAGAGCAACAGCACGCGTGACCCGAACGATAACGGCTCGCAGTTCTATATCTGTGTCGATGACAGCAGCGGGCTGGACCGAACCTACACCGTCTTCGGCGAGGTCTTTCGGGGTATGGAGGTGGTAGACAAAATCGTCGCCGCCCCTCGCGACGAATTCGACAATCCCCTGAAGCCGATTACGATCACGATGACGGTCAAGGAATAGAGATGGGCAGCCTGGTCGTCCTCCTGCTCGCGGAACGCGCACGATAAGAATGTGCTCGTTCGACGCGCGCAATCGAGGATCAACCAGGCTGCTCTGTAAGGAAAGAAATACGCGAGCGGGAAAGGGGTATTTCAGGAGCGTGGCCTTTTTACAGAAGACTTTGCAACCGCCAGACCATTATGCCCACAATCCACACCGAACAAGATCTCTCGAACCTGCTCTGCAGCTAGGTCAAGATCTAGCGCGATAAATTCATACGTATACGTTTGAATTGGGTTTGGATCAGCGGCAATTGGGTCATTCAGATACCGCTCGATTCTGACTGCACACTGGTTGTGTTCCACTGTCTGTCTACGCAGGGAATCTTTACTTCCTTTATATTGCTTTCGTGGAACACACCTTCGACCTCCTTTCCAAACTACTGCTGGCAAACACCCCGGCAGTTAATACCGTTGGCATTGTAGGCTGCTCAAAAAGGTCATCCAGCGAGGCCGCAGCGAACTAGCGCTTACTAAGGGGTGGCTGGGATAATCCCAACTGCGCGCGTCCAACGAGGGGAGTCCGCGACCGCGCGTTGCGCGAGCAGGGGATCGTCCCAGCTACCCTACGCCCTTTTCAGCAGCCTGCCTAGTAGAAGGCCATGCTGGCATACGTGACCGTCGAGTTGTATTGGTCGGTGATCCCGCGGTCGTAGCGTAACACCTGCCCGCTCTCCGCTTCGATCAACCGCAGTAAGGAATAGATGGGTGAGAAGCCGGAGATCCGGCGCTGGTCCTGTTCTTTCCTGATGTAGTTGGCAAAATCTTCCGGCTGCCGTTCTTCAACCGGCTTTAACATTTCCAAGTCGCACTGCATGCAGCGATGAAAGGAAAAGTCCGTGGGAGGCGCCTTGTCTCCGTAGCGCATGCCCAGATGCGCCAGCTCTCCCGCTGCGATTACGCAGTAGGCTCTGCCCGATTGCGCGAGGGTCTCTCGAAGCCCGGTCAAGAACTGGTCGACCGATTGGCGAACGGTCGGATCTCCTAAGCTCGACGCGGAGAAGGCACTCAAGATCGGGACGATGGTGAAGGGCTTCTTGCTCCCCACGATGTCCTGAAGAAATGGGAGCTGAAACTCCACAGCCTGCTCCGCTTGATGGCAGAGATCGTCTTCAAAGAAGGTCGGGAGCTTCGCCTTGAGCTGACTCAGGATCGGTTGATCGGCAGACACGACTCCAAGAGGTGTCTCGAAATCCTTGTCCGTCACGGCAAACACATGGTCCAACCCGGCAGAGGCCGTGCCGATGATCACATAGAGGTCCGGCTGCTCCGAATCTTGCAGCTCTTTATAGGCCCAGGCATAGATCGGCCCCGCTTGTTTCAAGTCGTAGGTCGGGGCGACGAGACCTTTGATCTGTTTGCCTGCATGCTCGGATGGTTTGAAGTCCGGTCCTTCTTGTGACGTAAAGAATCCATCGATCTGTTTTTTCAGTTTCACACCGTCTGCTTCATATCCTCGCCCCGCAAACGCGGCGCGGCGCAGCGGACTCTGGCGATAAGTCTCTCGCGCCAGCCGGCGAGCGTCCTCAGCACGCTGACCCTCCAGAAATAGCTTCTCATTCAGATCAGAGACCAGCTGTTCTATCTTGCTGGGCACGAGAAATTCACCGAATCGTTTGAGATAGAGCGCTCCAATTTCAGCCAGCGAGTGCTCCCCGTCGAAATGCTGAATGATGAAAAAATAGTTGAGCGGCAGCACGAGCTTTTCTTTACTCAGCCCAGTCGGGTCCCAGAGAACCATGTACTGCTCCTCACCCTCTTTGATCGGCGAGAATTGCAGATTGCGAAGAGCGGGTCGCTGGTTGGGATCGTTAGCGGTTGTCGTAGTCATGGGGCTGTTACCGGTGATAATCGGCTATGCCGATTCCTTGGCTCGTTTACTCGCATGCAACACTGTATACCCAATGACTTCTTCGCCCGCATAGCGAACAATGACATCGTCATCGGTCATTTCGCTGTCTGTCGCATGGCTGGGCTTCTTATAGTTCACATATAATGTGTCGGCTTCCGCGTCGTAGGTCAGCCAGACCGCATGTTTCGGCGCTCGATTGACCGCTGGAATCAACTT
>JACMLT010000331.1 GCA_014379455.1 Nitrospiraceae bacterium | reverse complement strand
TCTTGCGCAATACGCCGAAACCCATAACAATGCCATCGCGCACTACTCTTGTGCCGGCCCGGTGCGGCGTTTATCATGACGCCCGCCCGTGCACCACACCCATCCACCAGGAGTCCGACACATGAAGACGCGATCGAGCAAGACAGCCCATCCGCGGTCCCCCGCCGCGAAATCTTGAGCTTGAAAAGATTCCTGAGCCCTGTATTTTTCCGACCGTTCTCACCTCATCGATTCCGAGTGTCCCAGCGGAGCAACCAGCAGGCCGGAGATTTCCCCCTCTACCCTCCGCTACGATTCCCCGGCCGAGTTCGAGGCGAGGACGGCGGTGGCTTAACCGGGTGTCCACGGAATCGGGGGAAGGTCAACTACGCTGAGCAGGCTGACATCCAGCGCATCGCGTAGCCCGCGCAGATACACGTGAGCTTACTGCGGCCGCCGAGCGAAGTTACTGATGATCGTTCCAAGCTCGCTCGTTACCTCTTCAGGGATGGGGGCTGATTGATCTTCCACTGCGCGCGTCCAACGAGGGCCTTCTGAGGCCGCGCGTTGCGCGAGCACAGGAAACCATCTAGTCTGTCCTCTTTCCCCTAAGCTCGCCCGCGTTCTCTCTCCAGGAAGGGCACCCATGTTGGTCTACGTGCGGCCGTCGAACGAGGCCCTTCGGAGGGCGCGCGTTCCGGGAGCACAGGACCAACGTGGGTGTCCTTCCTCTCCTACTGCTGAATCGCGGACAGCCTCCACTTCCCTTCTTGGATTCGCATGAAGGTCCAGGCTTCGCCGGATTCAGTCGATATTTCTTCGCTGCCTTCGACGAGATAACCTGGTTCCCCGTGCTGCTTCGTCAGAGACAGGTTATAGTCACGGGCACTCCAGCGCAGCCCTGCCGTCACGTACTGCTTCGCCTGTTCGGTCCAGACCTCCAGGATCTCCGCACGGAGGAGCACCACATCCTCCACATGGTTCTGGATGTCCTGACTAGTATTGTCGGCTAGTGCGGCGCTGAAATAATTCAGCATCTCCGGCGTAACAAGCTGTCGTAACTCGATCAGATCCTGGTTGCTCCAGGCTTTTTGAACATCGATCAGGAGTTGTTGAAAGTCTGCTTTGTCGGCAGAGGTCACACTATCCACCGATAATTTCTGTTTGGCCGTGGCGGACCGCTTTATCGGCAGATTGTCTTTGGACGGGTCGCGGCCTGAAATCCCGGAAAAATCAGGGAGGGATGGCCGTTGTATTTTCAGGAAATAAAAAACCGTCGCAGCTGCCACAAGCAGGAGGATCAAAAGAATTCCAGCAGAGCTGAAATCTTGGGTGGTGTTGTTGGTTTCGGGAGCAGGCGCATCGGCATCGGTGGTCTGTGCGCTGCTGTTCGCCGCTCCGATGAGCATCTCACCAATCAATAATCCGGCGACTCCAGCTGGGAGACGGGTCGGTAGGGAAGCTTTTTGTTGTGTGAATGTGGTTGCGTTCAAGACAAGCTCCCTGTTATCGGTCTCGTTGGCGCACCATGCGCCCGCCGGCATCATATCCTAACGGCACTGATTCATTGAATATGAAAGATTTGATGATAGAGACTGGGGTGTTCGATGTTCGCCTGTGGGTGGGAAGCGTTGGCAGATATGGTCAGGGGAGTGCGCACAGTGTCAGGGGCACTCTTCAATGCGTCTGACTATCGTGAGGGAACGGTCTCTCATTCTGCGAAATCTTGGAGGGGGCTCAGCTGGTAGGGTGGGTGACGGAGGTGGCGAATATATTAATGGTGTTGTTGAGGTATATCTGTAAAGTGACTGAAAATAAAATGTTATTATTATTCATACTTTTGATCTGCGCGAATGGCGAGCTCCTCGGGTATGAGGTAACGTCTTGGTCCCAAAATCGCCGTACCGATGCGCACCGTGGTCGCGCCTTCGGCGATGGCGATATCCATGTCTTCCGACATGCCCATGGAGAGCGTGTCGAGTTCGTATCCATCTTTCTTGAGCCGATCATACAGTTCCCACAGCATGTGGAACTGGCTGCGCTGCAGGGCTGTGGCAGTCGTAAGCTCAGGGACAGCCATCAGCCCGCGCAATTTCAGGCGGGGCAGGCGTACGACATGGGCTGCCAGTTGGGTTAACTCATCAGGCTCCACTCCGCTTTTACTCGCTTCCCCACTCACGTTCACTTGTAGGCAGATTTGCAACGGCGGCAGCGACTCGGGCCGGTCTTTCGCCAATCGGTCGGCAATTTTAATCCGGTCCACACTGTGAACCCAGACGAAATTTTCCGTAATGCGTTTGGTCTTATTGCTTTGTATGGGGCCGATGAAATGCCACTCAATCGGCAAATCGGCCAGGTCCGGCATTTTTGCCAGGGCTTCCTGCAAGTAATTCTCGCCAAAAATCTTCTGTCCTGCGTGGCAGGCTTCTCTCACTCGTTCGGCTGGCTGGGTCTTACTCGCGACCAACAGCGTAATCTCGTCGGGTGATCGGCCGGCGGATTGCGTGGCTCTGGCAATACGGTCTTTAACGGCTTGCAGGCGTGAGACGACTGTTGTGGTCTGTTCCATTATCGGTACAGGTGCTCGCGTGTGAGGGGCATCGTGTTGTTCAGTCCATTCGTAAAGAGGACATGATAGAGCCGCATGTCCCCATAGCGAAAGTTGGCAATGCAACCATTGAGAAACATCCGCCACATACGCACGAAGGAGGCATCGTACAGGGCCTCGATCTTTTTGGCGTGGACCTCGTATCGTGCGCTCCACTCCTCAAGCGTTCGTGCGTAGTGCAGGCGAAGGTTTTCGATGTCCGTCGGAATGAGTTTGACTTCGCACATGGTCCGTACGATTTCGTCGAGCGTGGGAATGTATCCACCGGGGAAGATATATTTCAGCGTCCAGGGATCGCCGGGTACTGGCCGCTCTTGTCCGACGGTGTGGAGCAGCCCTATCCCGCCGGGCTTCAAGATCGATTGGACTTTTCCCATAAAGGTCGAAATGAATTGCTTTCCCACGTGTTCAAACATGCCGACTGAAACGAATTTGTCAAACGTGCCCTCAATCCTCCGATAGTCCTCCAGCTCGATCGAAATCTCTTTCGACAGACCCTCTCGCTTCAGGAGATCGGTTGCATACTCGACTTGCTGTTTGGACAAGGTGTAGCCGACGCCGCGCACGCCATAATGCTTCGCAGCATAGATCAGCATGCCGCCCCAGCCGCAGCCGATGTCGATCAGTGTTTCTCCTGCCTTCAACTGAAGTTTCCGGCAAATGTGTTCGTACTTCTGTTGCTGTGCTTGCTCGAGCGTGTCGCTCTCAGAACGAAAGTACGCACAGGAGTACGCCATGCTGTCGTCAAGCCACAGCTTATAGAAGTCATTTCCGCGATCGTAATGGTAGGCGACGTGTTTCGTCGAACGCGAGAGCGTGTTGAGCGATGCCTGGCGCAAGTGTTTAATGGCGAGTTTGGCTTTCAACCCGATAGGCAGATTGAGGATTGCGTCGTCCGCTCCGAAGCGGAGCAGTTGTGTGAGATCGCCCTCGACCTGAATATCTCCTGCCATATACTCTTCGCCGAAGCCCAACGACCCGCTTTCGAGCGCATGCTCGGCCGCGCGCTGTGTGGCAATGGTGAGAATGAACTGTGGTTCCCCGGCGCCGTACGATTTTTTGACCCCATCCCAAAACTGCACTTGAAACGAAACATCCCGGGCATGATCGCTCAACACTTCGAAGAGTTGCTCGAATGTTTTTCGCATGATCTTCCTTTTCCGGATGATAGGACTTGCGTGTGTGAGACGGCCCGAACACCCTCAAGAAGCCCTGCCCGGTGCCTGTGATAATCTCTTTCTCCGGTTCTTGTCAAGATCCTCATGCGGAGGGGGCAGGCCGATTAACCCGCGTGAGTCATGAGTGCTTCTTCGAGGTGCGAGAGTGCTCGGCGAAAGACATGGGGCAGAGATTTCCGCCGGGAACCATTCCGTGAGTCTCTAGCGTCGGCCACCATACTGGCGTTGGTATGTGTGCGATTTCGCAATGAACGGCATGGTGCATGGAGGATAGATCATGGTGAATATTATGAGACGATCGGTACGAGTTATCTCAATCTTAAGGGGGTTGTTTTTTGTCGAAAAATAGCCGACAATGCGATCCGTTCATTGCTCGACGAATACAGCGGTCAACCTATTCAATAACAACACAAAGAGGCGGAACGATGAAATTAAAACATATGTTGTGGCTAGCAGCTGTATTAATAATCCCTGCCAACGTCTGGGCGTATGGCGATAGTGCCGGGAGCGGCAGTGGTACGGGGATGTGTAAAAAGGTGAATTTTTCAGAATTCTCGCCAGTCAATAATGCAGAGGTGGCACCACAATCTGCTTTTTCATTTTATGCAACCGAGTCAACCTTTCCCAAAAGCATTAAGGTGACGATAAAAGGTCAGTCCATACCGCTCACCGTGGTTGAAAAGCAAAATGGGTATAAGGTTACTGGAAAACTTCCTGACACACTCAGAGGGGCCTTCGCAAAAATTAATATTGAAGCGAGAGGCATCGCTCAATGCGAAGTCACCGACGGATGGTTGGTTAAGGTGACTCAGTAAAGCTAGTAGGGACGTGGAGCTTGTCGTCTGTGAAGGGGTCAGCGAAAGCTGACCCCTTTTTAGTTCTCCGAATGTATTCACGAGCCTGTCTTGCTGAGCCTATTGGTGTTGCCTTCCTAGCCCACATATTTATGAAGGCTTCTACTACAACCACCGATACGCCGCTATGACAAGCCTGACGGCGGGCGGACTCACCGCTTAGCCGGTCAACATACTGTTATAAGGATGCTTCCCTTCCTTGGGGGTTCCGCGTGCACGTCTCACCAGGTGTCTCGGTGGTTTCGTCATGACCTCTCATGAATAACGCGGTCTCGCTCTATTGCCGAAAGGCAACATCCAACATCACGTAACGTTTTGGGTGCGATCGAATGCAACCAGGGCCGGCCCAACCGTTGTGGTTGGGACCGGCCCTGGTCGTGTTTCACCGTATTATTCTTGATCAGAGAGCAGGAGGACTCGATATCACAGGTGATCCGATACGATCGGACCACCTGTGCCGTTCTTCTTCTATTGAGGAAAGGATTTCGGCTCTGTGGCCTGCTGCCACCCTTCGCCGTTCAGCGTGCGAAGAAATGCCAGGAGATCAGTCTTTTCTTGGTCTGTCAGTTCAAGGGGGAGAATCAAGGGATCCTGGTGAGGATTCTTGATGCCACCTTTGTTGTAGAAATTCACCACTTCTTCAAGCGTCTTGAAACGACCATCATGCATGTAGGGCGCGCTCCGTGAGATCTCCCGCAAGGTCGGGGTTTTAAATGCGCCGAGTTCCTCGGTTATCTTGGACACCATGTAACGGCCTAGATCGACTTTGTTGTCGTCCCAGCCGATGCCGAGGTTGTGAAATTTTTCGTCGCTGAAGTTGAACCCGGAGTGGCACTTTGTGCAGCGCGCCTTATCTCGGAAGAGGGTGAGGCCCCTTTGAGCGGTTTCCGGAATAGCTCCTGCTTCCCCTCCCTGATCGAACCGGTCTGCCGGGCTATTGCCGGAGAGGACGGTGCGCTGAAAGCTGGCAATGGCCTTCCCCACGTTGCCGATTGTCATATCCTCACCGAAGACGTCCATGAACATCTTCTTGTAACCGGGGATCTTCTTCATCTTCCCAATCATGTTATCGTAATTGGTAAAGCCGTGCTCGATTGGATTGGTAAAGGGACCGATCGATTGGGCTTCTAACGTATCGGCCCGGCCGTCCCAAAATTGCGCGCTGCTGAACACTCTGTTGAAGGAGACCGGCGCACTACGACCACCCTTCTGGCCTCGGATGCCTGTGGCGACCGGCATACCGTCCGCAAACGCAAGTTTTGCGATGTGGCAATTCGCGCATGCGATCGTGTTGTCCGGCGACAGTCGCTTGTCAAAGAACAGCGCCCGGCCTAATTCGACCTTCTCAGTGGTCATGGGATTGTCAGGGGGAATGACGACGGCGCTTTCTTCTAGGCCGAAAGGAATCTTGAGCTTGTAATCGGCTGCCGTTGCGATCCAGGGCGACAGCATCGCCACTGAGCAGACGGCCAAAGCTCCGAGCAAGCTCTTGCGAAAGAGGGTAGAACCTCCGATCATTACCTGTCGGAGTTCGGTGTGCGGGGCGGCTGACTTCATTGTGGCTCCTTTCGTGTGAGTTGTCATGACGTGTAACCTTTCCTATCGATCGGTGTTCAGTCGGTTCTGGTTGTCATCGGCGAGGGGTGAAAGAATCTGAGGCGAAGACCATAGAGGTAGGCTTTCATGGCGCGAATCGTAGCGATCAAGCCCCTTCTTTGCAAGTTCTTTTTTCAGCATCCACTCGTCACTCACGTAGTTCCCATGTGAGCTTTGGGTATAGGGCTGATGTCATGCGCTAGTGGGTCCCGGGGTTCGAGTCAGGCAACCAGAATCTGTGGTGCTTCGCCTGTGGGTTTTTCGTGCCAGAGATCTGATGAGGACATCACGGCGCGGTGCAACGATTCATGACGGGTAGCAGAGTTAAATATCGTGTACTACAAGAGATTTAGCAGGTAACTACCTGACTGTTAGTGTATTTATAAACATTCGAGTATCGTGATCTCTGGGGAGACCTTATGGAGGTTTCTTGACCGACTGTGCATCATCTTCCAGAAATACGCGCTTTTGCAATCAGCGCTGCGAGCTCAGGAGGTATCGGCATACATTTGAATGAGTTGACGTTTGTACCGCCTGTGTTTCCCTTTGGCACCAGACCGAACGCAGTGCCTATCGCAGCCCCGACAATGCGCAGTAACTGACCGAGACTCTCTCGAACATTACGCTGCCGAATACCCCATAGGAACATGTGGCAATGTACGCGAACATGCTCAACCGTTGATGTTTGCCCAAGTATGTGGGCACGTTCCAGGTGCGAGAAGGCAACCTCTGGTTTTCCTCGCGTTTCGGCTTGATAGGCAGCAAGGATTTCACTTTCTACGTATGGACGGATGCGGCGACCGAACGTGCTCACTCATATCTCCTTGAGACCCAACTAGTAAGAATAAGCGGGCCATGTTTACAGTCCGACTGTCTACGTTACAGATGGTGCGCACAAAAGCCAAGTGCAACAATTTGGGGAGATCGTGTGGCATGGGAACATCTATACGCAGTTGGGTCTTGAAAAGCGGACGATGATCCACCCACAACTGGAGAGGGGCATCAAGCTTGCGGCGATCGCCGTGGGGTTGAATCGATTCGCCATCGACGCTGTCTCGCGAACTTCGTCGAAACGGCTAGGTTCGCCTGTCCGCGCATCGTGGCCCTCGACGTCCTCCGGTGGTAGGCGGCTACCGTGCCGATGCGGCCCAGACGGCGTCCAGGCCTGTCGTGCATCGCGCACCGCCTGCGGCCCGCCGCCTTGTGGAACTAGGGCACCCGCTACCTGAAGGCAGATTGCGGGGACACTGGCGCTGGTGCATTCCGACACGCCTTCGCTGCAGGTGTCCCACGAAACTATCTACGGCTTCATAGCGAGCTTCCGTTGCTGGGTGTCAGAAAGCCAGCCATCTGTTTTTCCTGGACGGGTTCGATTTCAGTTCGTGTCACGCGGGGATTCTTGTCCTCAGTCATGAGCCGCCAGCTCCATCCGTCTGCACATTTCTCGTTCGCTCTTCGCTGCTCCGTTTCGGGGTACTCTCGGTTCAAGGTAACCGCTCGCTCCCGGTTTTATTCTGTTCCCGTAATCCCCGGCTGGTTCGTAAGAGTGAGCAATAATGAACAGTAATCAATTGGCATAAAAGATAATGTTCCTAACATTTAGTGGTGCTTGCTTAAGGATCTATAATCCGTAGAGCGTCATGGTCGATGCAGAAAGTCAGGCGTCGACTGCCTTCCCGCCACCCATTGCGACGCGCATTGGCGGCGCTGGGTCAACGGTTGGCCGATATTACAGTGTCCCCTTTATTCATAAATTATGTATGGAGGACGCATATGTCTGCCAATCGAATCCTTGTGCTCGAAGACGATGAGTCTATCGCCACGGATATTCAACAGAGGCTGGAGAAGTTAGGCTATGCCGTCTGCGAGGTGGTCCATTCCGGCGAGACCCTTCTCGCCCGTGTCGAGACCCTTCGTCCCGATCTCGTGATCATGAGTATGTCGATACAAACTGACCTGGCTCAGCACGAATCCACGCGACACCTCCTTGACCAATTGCAGATTCCCGTTCTGTATTCGACGATGCACGCCGATCCGATCGCACTTCAATCCCTGACACACGAGAAGCCGTTCTGCTATGTGCGGACGCCGTTGGATGATCAGGATCTCCACCGTGCGGTTGCGATGGCCCTCTATCGGCACCAGGCGGAAGCCAAATTGCGAAAGATGGAGCGGTGGCTCGCGGCGACGCTCAATAGCGTGGGGGATGCCGTGCTGGCTACCGATGTCGAGGGTCGTGTGACCTATCTCAATCCCAGTGCGGAAGTGCTGACGGGTTGGACCTCACTCGAAGCCACAGACCGCCCTGTGTCGGAGATATTTAAGACGATGCGCGCCGACGCGCATACTCCTGTCGAAAGCCCTGTCATGAAGGTTATTCAAGGAGGAGTCGTCCTACAGCTGGCCGAGGGCACGCTGCTTCAGCGAAAAGATGGAACCACTATTCCCATTGACGATAGTGCCGCTCCGATTCGCGACGAGAAGGAGCAAATCATCGGCGTGGTGATTATTTTTCGCGATGTCTCGATACACCGGCGCTTCGAGCAGCAACTGCGTGAGGCGCAGAAGCTCGATAGCGTCGGCCAATTGGCCGGTGGCATTGCGCACGATTTCAACAATCTCCTGACTGTCATTAACGGCAGTTGTTCTATGCTCCTCATGAGCATGGCTTCGGACGATCCACAAAAGGCCAAGGTCGAGATGATCAAGGAAGCCGGAGATCGCGCTGCGGCGCTGACTTATCAGCTTCTCGCCTTCAGCCGCCGACAGATACTCGTTCCAAAGATCCTCAACCTCAACGATGTGGTGGCGAGCATGGTGCGACTGCTAGGAGAGCTTATCGGCGAGGACATTGAGTTGCTCACGGTCCTTGAACCCACTACGGCCTATGTGAAAGTCGACTCCGGACAGATCGAACAGGTGATCATGAATCTTGCGGTCAATTCCAGGGATGCCATGCCCTGCGGAGGCAAGCTGACCATTACGACTAAGAACCTTGAAATCCATGGTCAAGAAACCCGTGCCGATCATGACGGCATAGACTGTCCCTCTGTGATGCTTGCGGTGTCGGACACCGGGGAGGGCATGGACGGAGACACGCAAAAGCATATCTATGAGCCGTTTTTCACGACCAAGGTAGTCGGAAAAGGGACGGGCCTCGGGTTGTCAATGATTTACGGAATCGTCAGGCAGAGTGGCGGCCGTATCGCGTGCTCGAGCGAGATCGGGAAAGGTACCACATTTCGTGTCTATTTCCCGCGGGTCATGCAGGACGGGGCCGAGCCAACGCCTCTGCCAACCCACACCGAAGCCGTCGGCGGATCGGAAACGGTCCTGGTTGTGGAAGATGAGAATCTCGTCAGGAAATTGGTCCGGACTATTCTGGAGTCGCATGGGTATTTCGTGCTGGATGCACAGGGTGGTGAGGGAGCCTTCGACGTCTGCCGGAGTCATATGGGTCCCATTCACGTGCTCGTCACCGATGTGGTGATGCCCAGGATGAAGGGGAATGAAGTCGCCGATCTACTGCAGTCCATCTATCCGGAGATGAAGGTGCTCTATATGTCCGGATACATGGCTGACTCGATCGATCATCTTGAGGTCGTAGGGACTGGCATTCAGTTTCTTCCGAAACCCTTCTCCCCCCTCGATCTAGTAAATAAGGTACGCGAACTCCTGGATAGTCATCCGGCGGTCATCTGAGCGCTGCCTTCAGGAGATGAAGCTTCCCGGTTCATGATGGCGGTTGCCTGGAAGCCGCTCAGATTCCCTGCAATGAGAAGAAGCCAGATCGGCACGTCCAATCGACCGTCTCTTCTTGCGGCCTCTGTCGGTTCTACTACGTTCACAGCCTAAGCCGGAACAAACTTCAGTGCCACGCCGTTAATGCAATACCGTAATCCCGTTGGTTTAGGACCATCCTTAAAGATATGCCCTTGATGTCCTTCGCAGCGTGCGCAGTGGACTTCGGTTCTGGGAAAGATCAATATGTAATCGGTAGTGGATTCGACCACTTTGGGGTCGATCGGTTGCCAAAAGCTAGGCCAACCGGTGCCGCTGTCGAATTTGTGCTCCGACGAATAGGCAGGAAGGTCGCAGCCTGCGCAATAGTAGATGCCGGCTTTCTTATTGTCGTGCATGTTGTCGGTAAAGGGGCGTTCGGTATTCTCGTGGCGCAGCACCTTGTAGGCCTCCGGGGCGAGGAGCTTTCTCCACTCCTCGTCGGTTTTTACGACTTTGACAATCGGGCTGATCTCAATCTTGGGCGGCATAGGTCTGCTCCTTTCCTGTTAGGTCGTCCACGAGGTGAGTCGAGGAACCGAATGTATCCTTACATAGGGATTGGTCGGTGAGCAAGGCACAAGCAGGATGCTGAAACACTCCACCAGCAGCGTTCTCGGCTCATCGAAATCCTCAACGTACCCCTGAGGGTACGCCTCCGGTTTCGATTCGCCTTCGGCCTTGCTGACGAACTGTTTGAGCATCCTACGGGAGTGTGCTGCTATTATGCCGTGATCGCTTTTCCGAAACTGACAGGACGATTGAAGGGGAGCGAGGGACTCCGGAATACTTATTCCGGAGTTCAGTCGGTTACGCTGAAGCAGGGACAATGCCTGTTCCGAAGCGGAAGCTTCCATAAGCCGCCGTATCATGGTTAAAGGCAGCGGGGAGGACCTCCTCGATTCGTTCCACTAGAATGAAGGTCAGATTTTCGCGCACTTCGTGTGGCACATCTTTCAAGTCCTTTTCGTTGGACTTGGGCAGAATGATCCGTTTGATACCGGCACGATGAGCGGCCAACACTTTTTCTTTAATCCCGCCGACTGGAAGGACTAATCCACTCAGGCTGATCTCGCCGGTCATGGCTGTGTCGCTACGCACGGCCTCTCCGATGTACGAAGAGGCAAGAGCCGTGGCCATCGTGATCCCTGCTGAAGGTCCATCTTTCGGGATGGCTCCGGATGGCACATGGATATGCAACCCATTCCGTTTGAAACGGGAGATATCGAGTCCCATGCTTTCAGCGTGTGACCAGAGGTAGCTTCGTGCAGCTCTGGCAGATTCCTGCATGACGTCTCCCAACTGACCGGTAATCGTCAGTTCATGGCTGCCTGGGAGCAGCGTGGTTTCGATATAGAGGACATCTCCACCACTCGGAGTCCAGGCCAGCCCCGTGGCTACGCCCGGAGGCAAGACCTTGCGGGCCTCCTCCGGCATGAAACGCTCGGAGCCGAGCCAATCTGGAAGGGCAGTCGGTTGAATGGATACAGGGGTCCGTTCCTGGCCTTCAGGAAGTTCCGCAAATGTCAGCGCAACCTTGCGGGTTAGGCGGCCGAGCATCTGTTCGAGCTGGCGAACCCCCGCTTCCCTGGTATAGCGGCTGATGACCAGGTTCAAGACCTCGTCTGAAAGCAGGGCTTGGCTGGCATCCAGACCCGCTTCCTTGAGTCGTCGTGGCCAGAGGTACCGACGGGCGATCTCCGTCTTTTCCCGTTCGCTGTAACCCTGGAGCCGGATAATCTCCATCCGGTCGAGCAGCGGCTGGCTGATCGTATCCAGCGTGTTGGCGGTCGTAATGAAGAATACCTTGGATAAGTCGAACGGGAGATCGAGATAGTGGTCTCGGAATGTGTGATTCTGCGCCGGATCTAGGACCTCCAATAAGGCCGCAGCCGGATCGCCACGGAAGTCGCGTCCCATCTTGTCGACCTCGTCCAACATCAACACGGGATTATTCACGCCGGCTCGACGCATGGCTTGAATGATCCGCCCAGGCAGGGCGCCAACGTAGGTTCGGCGATGGCCGCGCAATTCCGCTTCATCATGCACACCTCCAAGACTTAGACGTTCGAAGGTCCGTCCCATGGATCTGGCAATCGATTGGCCCAGGCTGGTCTTGCCGACGCCCGGTGGTCCGACCAAACAGAGAATGGGCGCCTTGGCCGTGGGATTCAGTTTCAACACGGCCAGATGCTCGACGATCCGCTCCTTCACTTCTTGAATGCCGTAGTGATCTTCCTCGAGCACTTGACGAACCGCGCGTAACTCCAAACGATCTTCCGAGGCCTTCTTCCAGGGGAGCTCCAGCACCAGTTCGAGATAGGTTCTGAGGACTTGATGGTCTGGCGAGGAGGGTGGCACCTTGGCTAACTTGGCAATCTCCCGTTCCACTTCCTTGCGCACAGGGTCGGGAAGATCGGCTTCCTGGATCTTTTTCTTGAGTTCGGAGACCTCGTTCTCCTCTCCCTCGCCCTCGCCGAGTTCCTGTTGAATGGCCTTCAATTGTTCACGGAGGACATACTCTCGTTGGGTCTTACCGATTTTGGCTGAAGCCTCGCTGGTGATTTTTTCCCGCAATTGTAGGATCTGGATTTCTTTCGAGAGTGCTCCATAGAGCGATCGCAGCAACTCGGTTGTGGAGGAGCGTTCGAGCAGCTTTTGCTCCTCCTGCACGGTGAGATTGAGGAGCGAAGCCACGCGATAGGCCAAAGCGACGGGATTGTCCTCATTACCAAAGGCTGTCGCTGCTTCCTGAATACCTGGGACTTGAATTAATTGGGGCAGATCTGTGACTAATCCCTGGATGGCTCGGTGGAGGGCCTGGACTTCCGTACTCTCGCCCGTTGGATGATCTAGCTGCCGGGTCTGGACGAGCAGAAACGGCGTTGCCTGCTCGGCCTTGATCAACGCGACACGCTCGAGCCCTTGCGCGAGCACATGGATGGTGCCGTCTTCTGACCGTCCGATCTGTTTCACGATGGCCTTGGTGCCGATCGTGAAGAGGTCATCGAGCCTCGGCTCATCCGTTAGGGGATCTCGCTGGGCGACCACCAGAATCGTCTTCTCTTCTGTTCTCAGCGCCGCTTCCACGGCAGCGATCGACCGTGCACGCCTGACCGTCAAGGGCATCATGATTCCAGGAAATAGAACGGTGCGTTTAATCGGCAGAACCGGTAGCGTGACAGCCATTGTCTCGTTGTTCATATGGAAGCATCCTTCCGTTCGGTCGGTGAAGAAACCCACGACGGCTTCAAGGAAAGAGATAGTTTCTGTCAAGCACAAGTCAAGGGGAGAGGTGGAGGAGTCAGGCAACTGCTTGTAATGGAAAGGACGATCCAGGGAGTACTTGCCTCAACGATCGACAAAGATTCCGCCCTGGGGATAGAGAAAGAGTTTTCCATTACCGGGGCGAGTATCGTCCGGCATTGAGGAATCAGGTAGTCGGGTATGGATGTCGTTGCCATTGAGATCGAAGAACCCGGCTACACTCTGCCCCGAGGAGTCTCCGAAGCCTGATGTGACGTGGTACTGGTCCTCCCCTCCCTCATCAATGAAGAGCCCCCAGCCTGCATAGTCGGCTCGACCAAGACCGGTCGAGCGCTCGAAACTGTAGAGGTCCCGGCCTTTTCCTGCGTCGATCATCAGGCTTACACTATTGTCCCAGGCGACTCCGCCGTTGTAAAAGGGGCCGGAGGAGCCATATCGATCGTCTCCAGAGTGGTCGATGAAGAGGCCGACTCCGAAGTGGGCGGAGGCACCATGCCCATAGCGAGCGGCTTGGTGCTCATCGTCGCCATCGAAGTCCAATTTCATGCCGGCACCGAAAAAGTAGCCTTGCCCTTGTGAGAAGTTGGCGCTGTCATAATGATCCTGCCCTTCGAGATCCAATAAGATTCCCCAGCCACCGGCCAGGTTGTAGGGTTGCCATTCCGCCTTCTTTGTCAGAATTCGTTGTCCCGATCCGGCACCCAGCCCGAAGCAGTCGTATTGATAGAGAGGGTCGCCTGGTTTCCCCGTTGGAGCATCCTGCGCGTTATAGGCACTGGGATACATATCACCACATTGATAGTGGTCGTCGCCGGCAATGTCGATGACGGCGCCGACCCCCAAGGGACCGCCGAATCCGATCGCGAAGCCATGGCTGGTATAGCGGTCATTTCCTGCCCCATCGAGCAAGAGGCCGAGTCCTCCAATGGCGGCGCCCTGAGTCAGGCGATTCCCCATATAGACGTCGTTACCTTTCGCGTCGAACAAGATTCCGAGTCCGCCGAATCCAGCGCCTCCTGATCCCATGTCGAGCTGGTAGACATCGTCGCCATCGTGATCGATTAACAGCCCCACCCCTAGCCGCCCAGTGGCTAGTCCGAGCGGAGCCCCTGCGTACGTATCGTTCCCTGCGAGGTCGATGACGACGGCATTGCCCTGATTCTCGTGTGCAGATGCGGCAATCATGCCTCGGTAACGATCGTTGCCGCCTACATCGATAATCAGGCCGATTCCCTTGTCAATCTCATAGGTATTCGGTCCTGGGCCACCAATGATTATCAGTCCGTAGGATGTCTTTTGAACCAGCAGGACGTCACCTGTGACGCCGGGAGGATTGGCAGAAACCGGCAGTGGTATTGTCCAGGTTGCAGCGGCTTGGTGAAGCCAGTGTTCATTGGCAAGGCGGGCGAGGACTTGGGCTGATGCAAGAAGACTGGCATAGTCGACCTGTTTCTCAAGCAGTTCGGCAAATCGGAGATCGGCTTTGACTTGCGCGCTTGCCTGGTTCGACAGGATCGAGATCTGCGGAGTGAAGTGTTCCACTATCGACCGCGCATGCAGAAATAGGAAGTGCCTCTCTGCCTCGGTCAGATTCCTCAGCGCTTTCTCGCGCTGCAGCGACGCCTGCTCCAAGCTTCCAATCATGAAGGCGAGGAGGTCTTCATGGGTGGAATGCGTCGGCAGCGGAACCGGTTGAGAGAAGGTGGAGGTACGATCCATACCGGCTTCGAGCACATCGAGAAGGCCCGAAAGATTGATCGCCCCCTCTTTTGCCATGTCGGCCAATGCGAGTCCCTGGCGCTCTAATTCCGTCAGACCGTCCCAAGGCTGTTTGAGGGTCTCGATTGCGAGGCGACGTTTGAATTGCGCCGGGATCTTCTCGACCGTTTGATGCTCAGCGTGCAGGTCGCTGTGACGCGATCCGGTGAGTTGCTCAAAATCCTTTCGGACGGTCGGCGTCAGTCGGTCAAGCGCCGATTGGCGCACATGACTGTTGGGTACGGGTGGGGGATCCATCAACGCACCGAGGTTTTGTAGTTCACTGCAACCAGCCACCCACAAGAGCAGCGGCATACTGAATAGCAGCGGCAGAAATCGATTCATGATCTGTGTCCACAGCCTGCGGAGAGTCGTCACCCGTTGTTATCGGGTTTGGGAAACGCTTTACGCATTGACCCCGGCACAATGTGAAACTCATACAGTCGACACTCCAGCGGACCATTGAAGAGTGGAATGCGTTTCGATGGCGCAAGGCCAATGAGTTTGGGAACCCGCAAATCGCCGGTAAATATGTAGGCTCGCCATCCGCTGAATCGCTGTTTTAACCAGTCGCCCAACTTGGGATAGAACGCATCGAGTTCCTCTGGCCGGCTGAGTCGGACTCCATAGGGAGGATTGATCATGATCACGCCCTGCTCAGCCGGAGCCTCAAGGTCGAGCACGTCGCTCTGCCGCAGGCGAATATCGATTGCGACCCCCGCCCCCTGAAACGTCCGCTGCGCAATCTTGACTGCGGCAGGATCCTGGTCGGAGGCATAGATGGCCGCCGGCACCTCTGCCAGTTGTTTCACCCGAGAAGCTTCGCGCAGATGGCCCCAGCGTTTGGGATCGTGGATAATTAAGTGCTCAAACGCAAATGCCCGGGACTGCCCGGGCGCGATTCTGCGCGCCATCAGCGCCGCTTCGAGGGGGATCGTTCCCCCTCCGCACATAGGGTCGAGCAGCACGTCGTTCGGCGTCCATGCAGCGAGGCGCAGCAAGCCCGCCGCCAGGTTTTCTCGCAACGGTGCCTCGACAGACACGATACGATGGCCTCGCTTGAAGAGTGGGTCGCCGGAGGTGTCTAGATAGAACGTCACCGTT
>JACMLT010000330.1 GCA_014379455.1 Nitrospiraceae bacterium | reverse complement strand
CTCCCCCTCACGTCATCCGGTCAACCAGCAACCAAGGGGTTCCTTCTTAAGAATTCCCGTCCCTCCTCCAACACGCGTTATCGCGCAAGAACAGGCCTGCTATATTTGAAGGAGACGCCGTCCAACGAAGCACAATTACCGAGGAGGATAAGGTGGCCAAGAACTATGCCGTTCGAGCAGGGCAGCGCATTTCGACCCGTCACCCCTTTCTGTACCATGGCGAGGGTTTTCACGGAAAAGGGCATCTCTGGGATCTATCGATATCCGGCTGGCGCTCCACGGGAGACCACCCAGTCAAACCGGGAATGGTGATGCCGGTGTATATCGAATTGCCTCCCGGTGAAGGAGAGTCCGAGTGCCTCTTGATCGATTCCGCTATCGTTCGCTGGTCTTCCGGACGCGATGCTGGGTGGGAGATCCAAACGATAAGCGAAACGTCGCAGGCGAGGCTGAATCGGTTTTTGGAACGAGCGCGAGACTAGGAGTCAGCGAAGTTGTCAAGGACAGAGCCTCTGTCGCACGCGTTTCCTGCATTCACCGCGACCCTGGGACATCGCACCTTGGGGTGAACATGGGTCGAGCCATTCACGAAACTCCTGAATGCAACACGACAGAAGGCGCTGCATCTTGTCGGGTGGCGTACCGTACATTGCAGGGAGTTGCGGTTCGTAGGAGTTGCAATCAGGCAGCGTTGCCCCGTGACGTTCGCACAGAAAATGACGAAAGGCCGCACACGTTGAGAAGAGGACATCGCGATGACCGCCAACGTGTTGCCGGAGGATCGGCAGAAATGTCTTGTTTCCGGGATGGACGATTTCGTTAAGAAGCCGATCAATCATGAGGATCTTTTCAATGCCGTCATGCGGTGGCTACCGGCAGCCTTGATGAAACAGTAAAGCGCGCCGGTTTGTCAGACGATATGAGCCGGGTCTTTAATGCGGACAGACCTCGATGTCATTCGATCGTGCGGAAATCAGCCGAACTACCTTGGTCTCGGAAACCACGGGAAGAATGCGCTGGTGGTTTGTTGGTATAGGCGATATTCCTCTCCACGGGTAGCGAGGGCTTGAACCTCCGCCCGCGGAATTCCTGACACCTTGAACAGCGCCCAGCCCATTCCAACTGGCCCGATCCAGGTGAACAACCAGCCGGGCATTCCAATCGCCATTACAACATAGGCCCACCAGTGGAGCCATTCGAAAAAATAATTGGGGTGGCGTGAGTAGCGCCAGAGTCCATCGCGACAGACCCTATCGTGATTCCATGGCTTGGATCGGAATTGCCCGAGCTGCCAGTCCGCCATGGCTTCCCCGGAAACAGCGACTACCCAGATCATCAACCCGACGAACTCAATCAGAGCGAAAGGGGGTTCTGGGTTTTGGATAAGCACCAGAAACGGGAGAGAGAAGGCAGCCACGGCCATCGCTTGCAATTGAAGATACCAAAACATCCTGACCGCTTCTGAAGAACCCCATTGTTCGCGCAGGCGGCGATAGCGAGCATCCTCCGTCTTACCGATCACTCGATTGAAGAGGATGTAGAATCCCAGCCGTCCCGCATAGAGCACGACCAAGGCGCCCACCAGCATTTTTCGCTCTGTTTCGCCGGAGGCCTGGGTGGCGTACCACAGCACGACCGCAATGAGACCGGCGCACCAGCCAACGTCTGCGATCGAGGCATTGCGCACATGAAGTTGCAGCACCCATAGGCCCGCCATGACAAGAACCATGGCCAGATACGCAGTGAGGACAAGGAAGAGAGGATCCGATCCCCTCATCGCGTCCTCTGATGTTCCCGTTCCCGCGTTTCACGGACTTTCATCGAGATAATCCCACAGGTCGGCGCCGCGGCGCAGACGCCCCGCAAGCCATTCACGAAACCCTGGAATGCGAAACGACAGGAGCCGCTGAATCTTGTCGCAGCGGAGCGAGAGATCGGCGGGCCGGGGGTTGCCGACGTGGTTCCGGGCGGAGCCCTGTATCAGCCGGCCGTTCAACTCCGGATACCAAGGCAGCAAGGCCTTACCGATGTCCCAGCGCGAGAGCCGCTCGCTTCCGCCCAGGTGATAGAGGCCTGGCTGCCGGCGATCGACGAGTTCCCAGACGGCTCGGGCAATGACCGAGGCTGGAAGCGGGCAACGAAACTCATCGGCATAGAGCGTCACATCCTTGCCGGCCTTGGCAGTCCGGCACATGTCTTCCACAAAACATCGATCGCCGTTCTGTGCCGTTCCAGACGTCAGCACGATCCGCACGACCGTGTGTTGGGGGTTCCGCAACACCACCCGCTCGGCTTCGAGCTTGGTTTGGCCGTACACGTTGATCGGGTTCGGCTCATCCGCTTCGCCGTACCCGCCGGTCGTCCCGTCGAAGACTTCCCCGCTGGACAGGAAAATGAAGGGAATGTTTTGTGATAGCTGCGCAAGGTGCGCAGTGACTTCCACATTGTCGCGGCGGGCTTGGTCGGGATCTTGCTCGCAGGCTTTAGTTCGGCTGAGCGCAGCACAATGGATGAGGAGGTCGGGCTTCAGCGCATGAATGTGCGCAGTGACCTTCGAGGTTTCGGTCAGTTCAAGTTCCGCGCGGGACAGCCCCTGGACATCCCAACCGGGAGCCCATCGAGGAGCGGTCTTCACCAGATACTGCCCGATCAATCCCGCAGCCCCGGTGATGATCGCGCGAGGTGCCATCGTGAGTCACTCTCTAACGCGTCAGCTTCCGGTATTTAATCCGGTGCGGTTGATCGGCTTCCTTACCCAAGCGCCTCTTCCGGTCCGCGTCGTACTCGCTGTAGTTCCCTTCGAACCAGACCACCTTGCTGTCGCCTTCGAACGCCATGATGTGAGTCGCGATCCGGTCCAGAAACCAGCGGTCGTGACTGCTGATGACCGCGCAACCGGCGAAACGTTCCAATCCTTCTTCCAGGGCGCGCAAGGTGTTGATGTCGAGATCGTTGGTCGGCTCGTCGAGGATGATGAGGTTCGCCCCCTCTTTCAACATGCGAGCCAGGTGCACACGGTTGCGTTCACCGCCTGAAATATCCTTCACCTTCTTCTGTTGATCGGAGCCCGCGAAGTTGAACCGGGCGCAGTAGGCTCTGGCATTGACTTCGGTCTTGCCGAGCATAATGGTCTCGTGGCCCTCGGAGATGATGTCGTAGACGGATTTGTTCGGGTCCAGACTGCGATCCTGGTCCACGTAGCCCAGCGTGACCGTCTCACCGATCTTGATCGTGCCTGCATCCGGTTTCTCTTTTCCGATGATCATGCGGAACATCGTCGTCTTACCGGCGCCGTTCGGGCCGATCACGCCGACAATCCCGCCCTTCGGGAGGCTGAAGTTCACATTTTCATAGAGGACCTTGTCGCCATAGGCTTTGCTGACGCCGTTGCATTCGACGACCACATCACCCAGCCGTGGGCCCGGAGGAATATAAATTTCCAGATCTGCGGCCTGCTCATCCTGCTTCTGATTGACCAATTCTTCATAGCGGTTCAGCCGCGCCTTCCCCTTCGATTGACGCCCTTTGGGCGACATGCGGATCCACTCCAACTCATGCTCCAACGACTTGCGGCGCTTCGATTCGGCCTTTTCTTCCTTTTCCAACCGCACCTGCTTCTGCTCCAACCAGGAGGTGTAGTTTCCCTGGAACGGAATGCCGTGGCCGCGATCGAGTTCAAGGATCCAGCCGGCGACGTTGTCGAGGAAGTAGCGATCGTGCGTCACAGCGATGACCGTGCCTTTGTATTGCTGAAGATGTTGCTCCAGCCATTGCACGGACTCGGCATCCAGATGGTTCGTCGGCTCGTCGAGTAACAAAATGTCGGGTTCTTGAATCATGAGGCGGCAGAGAGCCACCCGGCGCTTTTCGCCGCCGGAGAGCATCTCGATCTTCGCATCCGGCGGTGGACAACGCAGCGCGTCCATGGCGAGTTCAAGCACGTTCTCCAATTCCCACCCGTTCGCCGCTTCGATCTTCTCTTGTAGTTGCGCCTGCTTTTCGAGCAACTTCTCCAATTCATCGGGCGTCGCCTCGCCCATCTTGTTGCTGACGGCATCATATTCGTGTAGCATCGCCACGAGTTCTTTCTTGCCCTCTTCGACGATTTCTTTCACCGTCTTGTCCGGGTCGAGCTGCGGTTCCTGTTCCAGGATGCCGACGCTGTAGCCCTTCGAGCGTGTGATCTCTCCTGTGTAATTCGGATCGGTCCCAGCAATGATCCTGAGCAGCGAACTCTTGCCCGATCCATTGAGGCCCAACACGCCGATCTTCGCACCGAAGTAGAACCCGAGATAGATCTCGCGCAGCACCTGCTTCTTCGGTGGATAGACCTTGCCGACATTGACGAGTGAGAAAATGACCTGCTTATCGTTTGTAGTCGCCATGCATTCCCCTACCTAGTGATGAACTGGTGAGTTGAAAAGAACAATTTTACCGGATGCTCACAGGAACCTGTGCGCGCACCTACTACAGCGAATGCAAAGCCTGATGGCCCGTGTTCGCCTGAACGGCCAAGTCGGCAAGGCCGGCCCTGGCCTCCGACGCGTTGCGCACGGGATTGGCGAAGGCCACCCGCCCACCCTGCATTCGGCCTGGCGTGGTGAGCCGAAGGTGAAAACCCAACCGATCCAATGCCGTCACTGTCGCCTGCTGCGCCTCTGTATTGCCGAACACACGGGCCAGGAGCAGCAACGTGTCCGCCTGCTCTGTATTAAATTCACGGATGAGGTTCGAGGCCTCGTCCGCGAGCGGGTCCACGGCCGCCCCCGCGTAGTCATCCGGCATGACCCAACCCATCGACCCGAATCCCCCGACAAAATAGATCTCCGTCAGTGCCATGCGGAAAAAACCAAAGTCCTGGAAGTCCACCCAATAGGAGGCATTGGCATGGCGTGCCAGGTAGCGTTCGCGAACCGCGACGGCTTCCTCCTTCGGTACCTTGGTCACTGACCCCATCAACGTCACCCTGGCCGCACCCAGCGGATCGCTGCGGCTCTCAGGCGGTGTCACCAGCAAGCTGGCCCGTGGATCGCCCAGGAGATTTTGCGTGTGCATCGCCATCGTGCTGACCAGAAAGACCGGTTGCCCCTCGTCGTCCAACCCGTAGGGCATCACCGACCCGAAGGGCCAGCCAGGCTGCTTGCGCGAGAGCGTCGAGAGACTACCCGT
>JACMLT010000329.1 GCA_014379455.1 Nitrospiraceae bacterium | reverse complement strand
TTGAAACAGATCGAACGTCTTAAATCGATCCTGGGCAGCGAAGCGTTGGTCCGTTCGATCGTCAAAGATGAGTTGATCGAAGTGCGTGAAGCCTACTCCGACGACCGCCGTACGAAGATCGTGAAGGAAGAAGCGGAAATCACCCTGGAAGACATGATCGCGAACGAAGAAGTGGTCGTCACGATCTCGCACGCCGGCTACATCAAGCGCAACCCAGTCACCCTGTACCGAGCGCAGCGGCGAGGCGGCAAGGGCAAGATCGGGATGGGGGTCAAGGAAGAGGATTTCGTCGTGACCCTGTTCACCGCGTCCACACACGAATCCCTTCTGTTCTTTACAGACGCCGGAAAGGTCTATTGGCTGAAGGTTCATGAAATTCCAGACGCAGGGCGGGCTGCCAAGGGCAAAGCGCTCGTGAATTTATTGGCACTGTCCGGCGATGAGAAAGTCACCGCGACGGTGCCGGTGAAAGAATTCCGCGAAGACCGATTCGTCGTCATGGCAACCGCGCAGGGCATCATCAAGAAGACCGAACTTTCGGCCTACGGCAATCCCCGCCAGGGTGGCATCATCGCCTTGTCGTTAGACAAGGGAGATCGGCTCATCAGCGTGCATGTCACGGACGGTCAGCGAGAAATCTTGCTAGGTACGAAAAAGGGCATCACCATCCGTTTCAAGGAAGACGATGTCCGCTCAATGGGCCGCACGGCGCATGGGGTGCGCGGCATTACGCTGGAAGAAGGCAACGAAGTCATCGGCATGGAAACCATCACTCCCGACTCCACAACCCAAATCCTCACGGTTACGGAGGGAGGCTACGGAAAGCGCACGCCGGTGAATGAGTATCGTGTCCAAGGACGGGGCGGGAAGGGTATCATCAGTGTGAAGACCAATGAGCGCAACGGGCTCGCCGTCGGGTTTCTTCAAGTCCGAGACGGCGACGAAATCATGCTGATGGCCGCTCAAGGCAAGGTGCTTCGGTGTAAGGTCGACGGGTTCCGTGAGATCGGCAGAAACACCCAGGGGGTGCGGATCCTCGATCTCGAAGGAGCGGGCGACCGGGTTGTGGCCGTTGCGCGTTTGGCGGAAACCGTCGAGGCGCTCCCCGAGGAAGGCGGCGGGTAACGGATACGCACGATCTCCTACGTCTTGTCCGTTGATAGCAGGCCTTCCATGCAAGAGCAGGATTCTTCTCCAACTCCGCTTCCCAATTCCAAGCCTAAGAAGCGCCTGGACATGGTCGTCAAATTGGCGCTCGGTGTACTTGTCATGTCCTTTACCATGATCTGGGGCGGGATGTATCTCACTCGTCCCGATCGAAGCATCCCTCCTTATAGCGTCGGCTCCCAAGTCGGCCACATCGTCGCGATGCATGTGCCTCACGATACGACGGATCTGGGGGTTGAGACGTTGGTAAAGCGGTTTCGTAAGGTTGGGCGTCTGACGCACCATTTTGCTAAGATGAAGGTTCAGCCAACGACGCCGGGCGATCAGGCAGGTTGGTACAGGAAGATTGTGGTGTATGTGTTCGATGATGACGGATGGGCTGAACCGGATATGCTCAATAAATACCTGGCCGGGGACGCGGAGGTGGTGAGGAAATTTGAGAAAGCGATGCGTGGGTACTATCGGTTGCATGATCAAGAAGAAGAAGGAGGTCTCGGCCCCATCCCTAAGGCCGAGTCTGTCTCCGATGCCACGCGTATTCTATTCAAGGGGCGTGTGACGGACCCTGTCCCGGCGGAGTTGGAACTCGAAGAGTTCTCGATATCACCGATGTAAACTGCCGGCGGAGATCCGGGTCTTGTATCGCTGAGACGTGGGGCAATGTCTCAGCCTGTATGGCCTCCGAAGCGGTGACATCGACCTCAATGGTAGGTGTCGCGGCAGAAGAAATGACCACATGCGATGGGATTTCGCCCACGCGCAACACGATATCGGTAACCAATTCCCCACCAGCGACCATATTGAGCTTATGAAGCAGTGTCGGTTTGAGGAACGTAAGTTGGTGTAGCCAGACACTGTTGTGGACCAGGAGATACAGTTTTTTGTAGCGAATCTGGTCGGGCCAGGTATTCGACGCGATGGGCTCCCCGACGATGGAGACCCAATCCCGACGCAAGCGGCTTTCGAGCAACTTGGACTCGATCCCTAAGCGACGAGCCAATCCTTCAAGGATGCTAGAGAGGGAGTCGATGGAGCCAATTCCACGCATGGCACCATCATAGCAAAAACTGTTGTGGCAATCAGCAGCCTGCTGGATATACTTCCGGCCGGAACACTAACCGCAATTGACATCTGGAAGTAGAAGGCTGACGCCTGATGGGGAAAGAAAAGGACAGTTTCGAAAAGGCGGTAGCCACAAATCGCAAGGCCTACCACGACTATTTCATCGAAGATAAATTCGAGGCGGGCATCATGCTCAAGGGCACCGAGGTCAAATCGCTCCGAGATGGGCGGGTGAACCTACAAGATAGTTATGCCAGCGTAAAGGGCAGCGAAGTCTTTCTCCACCATTGCCATATCAGTCCCTACAGCCATGGCAACATCATGAATCATGAACCTCTCCGTACTCGGAAACTGCTCCTCCACCGTAAGGAGATCAATAAACTCCTTAGCAAGACGCAGCAGCAAGGACTCACACTCATTCCGCTCCGTATCTATTTCTCCAAGCGAGGCCTTGCCAAGGTCGAACTCGGGTTGGCCAAAGGCAAGAAGCAGCATGACCGACGCGCATCCATCAAGACCCGCGAAGCCAGCCGCGAGGTGGAGCGGGCGATGAAAGATAGGAGATAAGCGACCAAACGTCCTTCTCGGTCGCAGCGCGCGTACGGCCAACATGTGCTTGTCGAACGAGAGATTCGCGCCGAGTCGTTCAATCGGATATTTTCGTCTTCCCACGATCGGAGACACCACAGCTCACTGATATCCTGGTGCGCGTCCTTCTTTTGTTGAGAGCCGCTGAAGCCGTCAGCGCACTCTCGTTTTCAACCGACGTCGTTTTCCGGATAGACGTCCCCCTCCTCTGACTTGCAATTCATCGAATAATCTCTCGCTCAAATATCCAAACATATTTGGATCGATGACGACAAAAGGCTTCATGAAGAAACAGAAGTTAAGAGTGTTTGTAATCTGTGAAAGGGAGCTCCAAGCCTGTAGTACGCGACTCTCCCGTAATGGATAAGCGGGTTGTTTCTCCAAGACCACACACGATCATAAAAGGACTCGAGGTCCGTCGGCCCTGATGGGCTACGGTGTTGCCATGCGAACAAACAGCTCTCGACCGAGACGATTGATGCGGGGCCCTATGTGTTGCCGCACGGCATGCTGCGGAGCGCACTGCTGGCCGCTCTGCGTCAGGCGCGCAACCCGCGTCGGCCTCGGGCACGGGGGACTGACCGCCGCGGCCAGATTCCCAATATGACGCCGATGACCGAGCGACCGGCCGAAGTTGCCACCCGTACTGTGCCTGGCCACTGGGAGGGCGATCTGATCAAGGGGGCCCGCAGTGGGTTGGCCGTCGAGACGTTGGTGGAGCGGACCACCCGCCTGGTCATACTGGCCAGGATGGAGAGGACGGATGCACGGAGTGCCCGTGAGGGCTTTACGAAAAAACTCCGGCACGTGCCCGCATTTCTACGGAAGACCCTGACGTACGACCGGGGCAAAGAGGTGGCCGAGCACAAGCGCCTGGCAGAGCGGCTTGCGATCCAGATCTTCTTTGCCGATCCGTACCGCCCGTGGCAGCGCGGCACAAACGAGAACACCAATGGCCTGCTGCGCCAGTACTTGCCGAATGGCAGGACTTGTCGGAGTATACGCAGCGGGAGCTGAATGCCATTGCCCATCGCCTGAACACGCGCCCGAGAAAATGTCTCGACTTTGCTACGCCGCCGGAAGTCTATACGCAACTACGTCATCAACCACTCGTTGCACTTGGAACTTGAAACCGCCGAGCCTTACGAACGCTCACCTCATCAGCTGTCGGCGGAAGAAATGCCTGACGATCTATTCCATCACACCAGACTGTCCGACGAGGGTGGGAGGGGGCCGCAGGGGGCGTTAATTGGCTGTGCGTTCTTCGCTGATCCGTCGAGGACGCCACAGTAGGACGGTCGATGTCGGGCAGGTTCCTCGTCTCTGTCACGCCGAGAGACCTCGCTGAGGTGAATCAAAAGCAAACGTGTTTGGCTCCTACCCAACTGGCAGCATGGGTAAGGTCCGACCGATGCATGAACCTGTTCCACCCATAAACTTCTATGATCCTGTTGGTCTGTTCGGCGGGGTCGGTGCCATGCGGTCTGACGGCATGCGCAGATGGGAGGGCAGCGCTTGGTCAATGGAATCCCATTCTGGCTCTAGGGCCGAGAAAGCCTTGGCTTTTTTGCGTCGGTGAATCTGGGTCTCGATGCGATGACGATCTTGGCCTAGAGCATTGCAGGTCGGAGGCTGATCGGAACGCATGTTGTCTCTCCTCTCTGAGAAAGTAGTCGTCTTGTCACCATAGCATCGGGTGAATTGACTGGTCAATGATGGCAAGGGCTCAAATTCTTGACAATACAGGGCTATTTGCTATGGTTGACAAAGCAATGCTGCCTTACATGAAGGACAACTACTATGGCTAACCATTCAATGAAATCAGCCGTCTCTCTCATGGTCTGGGCTCTGGCTACACCACTTCTTTCTGTAGCCTGGGCAACCGACGACATCAATACGATTCGATTCGGAGAAGCAGCGCTGGCCTATTCGTCCGGCTCCATCCAGCAAACGACGCCGCATGATGGGTTCGTGAATGTGATTACTGGCGACAATCAGACCACCGGGGATCATATGATATTGGGAAGCCTGGATGTCCTGTATCTCCGCCTAAAGAATCCCGGCGATGTCGCGCCCGGGGATCTTTTCACGGTCTATAAACGTCCGCACAAAGTATTCCATCCCGTGACCGGTCAATACATGGGGCATTTGGTCAATCGGCTTGCAGTGGTTCAGGTAAGCGAAGTCGACAAGGACCTGACCACTGTTCAAATCGTGCGGGCCTACGCAACCGTCTCGCCGGGTGACCCAGTCATGAAGTTTGTTCTTCCGTCTGACGAGGGAGCAGCCGGAAGCCACCCTTCCGGAGGTGATGTGGAGGGACGGGTTGTGGAGTTTCAGTCAAACTTGGGCATCATGAACATGGTGGCGCAAAGGAATATCGTCTATCTGGACCGTGGACGAGAAGACGGGATCAGGCCTGGGGTTCGAATAGACATCGTTCGGTCCGGGGGGAGCCTTCCTCAACGGGTCGTGGGCGAATTGAAGGTTCTGTCGATTGAAGACCGAACGGCCACGGCGTTGATCACAAAATCGATCTCTCGCATTCTCAAGGGTGATCGCTTCAGAATGAAGGGTCATACTCCAGAGGCCATACCGATCTCTCAATCCCTCCAGCAGTCGCAGGATGGTCCCCCTGCGGAGATTCCTTCTCAGAGCAAGATCCAGGTCAAGAATGTCGCCGGAGAAACCCGAATCAGCCTCAGTGATTTGATGAAGCAGCTTCGGTTTCAATCGGGCGAAGCCACCATCACGTCCGAGGGCTATCTGGTGCTTGATGAACTGATTGTGCATCTCAAGACCGATGCCGGCGATCGGTTGATTCGAGTCGAGGGCCATGCGGATAACATGGAAATCGGCCCTACGCTGAAGTCGCGCTATCAGACGAACTGGGATTTGTCGAAAACTCGAGCTGGAGGGGTCCTCCGTTATCTAATCGAAAAGGGCGGGATCGATTCGGAGAAGCTTTCGTCTGTCGGCTACGGCGATACGAAGCCGATAGCAGGCAATGCCACTGAAGCAGGTCGGGAGAAGAACCGTCGTGTGGATATCGTACTGTACTCACCAGAATCGATCGGTGAACAGCCTGAGCAGGCTGCGAAGCCGACCGAGACAGGCGATACCAGCTATAGCGGCGCTCCGAGCCACGCAGTGGACCAGAAGGCTCAGGCGGCTCCAACTGGTTCGTCCAAGGAAGAGCGCGCATCTGTTCCCGCGAGCCCTGCTTCGGCAGCGAGTCCGGCATCAGTCGGCCAGGGCAATTCCGATCAGGCTCCCGCTCCTCCGGCTGGCCCCCCACAGTAAATTCATCGAGTGTGTGCGGAGGGTTGACGTTGACTCGTCAACTCTCCTCGGTCCTCTCAAGAACCTTTCCATCATATCTCTCTCGTTGTTCCACCTTTTCCTGTGCTGCTACAATGCCGCATGATGTCGGCGCAGGCAGGCCCTTCCCGCACAGAGCCAGAGACCCTCCTCGCAGATGTGATTGTGCCACGACATCTGACAGGCCCGTTCACCTACACCGTACCCTCGTCGCTCCGACACACGCTACGCATCGGACATCGAGTCCTTGTGCCCTTTGGGCGGTCGATTCTCGAAGGAGCTGTGGTCGCCCTCTCCCACACTCTTCCTCAAGGTCTTGACCGGGCACGCCTCAAGGAGATTCGCTCGTTGATTTCTGAGGGGGCCTCGACAGACGTGTCCTCAAGCCTGTTCCAGCTCTCACGACAGGTGGCCGAAGAGTATGTCGCGCCGTGGGGACAATGTCTCAGGTTGGTGTTGCCTCCAATACCCAAACCACGGGCACCGGTTGTTCACTTCGAACTGACGGAACAAGGATGGGCTGCATGTGAATCTCGCGAACCCTGTTCGGTGAAGGAGCGGGCGTTGCTCACACGTCTTCGGAATAAACCATTGAAGCTCCGACAATCATCTTCTCGCCCTGCTTCCGCTGACCTGTTGCGCGATCTGAAAGCTCGTGGGTGGGTTGTGGAGGTTCAGGAAATACCGCCTACCTCGGCAGCGCCTCTCCCTCCAACAACTAGACGGGAGAATCAGGGCAATTTAGGCATCGCCGCACCGCTCATTCTTGACCCTGCAATGTCTTGGGCAGAGCCACTGTTCGAAGCGATGAAAGGCCAAGGGCCAATGCGGGTGCTGGTACAGGCTTCCTGGGCTGATCGGTTGAGGCTGTTGCAACAGGCCATTCGCTTCGTGCTTGAACGAGGACGGACCGTCCTCATTATCGTTGGCGAAGCAGAACGGGCCGAATGGGTTGCCGGCTTACTCCGTGATGACGAGGCAGGCATTTCCCCAATCTGTTTCCATAGCGGTCTTTCCGACCAGATAAAAACCGAGAGATGGGATCAGATTCATCGAAAAGTCGTTCGCGTGGTTGTGGGGACTCGCTCGGCCATCTTTCTTCCATTGACCACAATCGGAACAATTTGGGTCGAAGGAGAAGATGATGCCGCGCTCAAAGAACCACAAGAACCGCGCTACCATGCACGGGACGTAGCTTGGTTGAGGGCACAGAACGAACAGGCGGTCCTAGTTCTGAGCTCTGCGCACCCCTCTCTTGAGAGCAGAGCGGCAATGGAGCAACAAGGAATCGCGATACAGAAGCTCATACCGCCTGAGGCGCGACCGAATGTGCAGGTTGTTGACTTACACGATTATGGTCGGGGCACCGTACTGAGCCAGCCGCTCGTGCGAGCTATCGGGGAAGCGATCGGTCGCCGGGCCGGCGTGCTGTTGTTTCTCAACCGCAAGGGCTATGCCGGCGCCCTCGTCTGTCGTGACTGCGGCCAGGTCCCCCGCTGTCCTGCCTGTCGCGTAGCGCTGATGTACTCTCGGCAAGCGGGTCATCTGCTCTGTTCCTACTGTGGAGACATGACACCCCTCCCCGACACCTGCGTATCCTGTTCCGGCCCTCGTATGCAGTTGATCGGGGAGGGCACAGAGCGAGTAGAAGAGGATGCGAAGCGATGGTTTCCTCACGCAACGGTCATTCGGCTCGATGGAGACACCATGCGGCGTCCGGCGCAGGCCGAAGGCCTCTGGAGGAAAGTCGAACAAGGGGAGTGGGATATCATCGTCGGGACACAGCTGCTGCTACGACGAGGGCCTCTCCCGACGATGGGCCTCGTTGGGATTGTGCAGGCAGACGCAGGACTGAGTGTGCCGAATTTTCGCTCCGCCGAACGAACCTACCATACGCTGCTCGATGCGGTGAATCTCGCCGATCCGGCCGAGGCCGGCGGCCAGGTTATTGTGCAGACGTATCTTTCATCGCATCATGCGATTCAAGCTGTAGCTCAGAACGACGAGTCCGTTTTTCTATCGGAGGAGCTGTCCCATCGGAGTGCTTTGGGGTATCCGCCTGCGGTGTCTTTGATTGCCCTCCTCGTATCCGGGAACAACGAGAAAGTAGTTCACGATGCTGCCACGGACTGGGTGGCTCGGCTCACGGCCTGTATTTCTCTGCCCGTGGCTGGGCAGACGGCGGCGGCAAAGATCTCCTCGATGGTTCAATCGATTGGTCAGCCCAACCGCCTTACTGTTCTGGGGCCGGTCCCCTCTCCGGTGCCGAAACTCCGGGGGCGGTATCGGTGGCACATTCTCGTGAAATCCGCCGAACGGGAAGTGGGACTCGAAGCGGTGCGGAATACGGTCAAGGACATGGAGCGAACGTCTCGGCGACAGGCCATCAAATTCGATATCGACGTCGACCCGATCGAGATGTGGTAGGTGTTACCTGTTTCTGCGGGAGCGCCCTGATTGTGGCGTAGGTGGATGGCTCTCGGGTGCATCGATTGACGCGGTAGCGTTGGGCTGCCGGGCTCGTTTGAAGAATCCATAGGAAAATGTGATCCAAAAAACCGCTGAGACGAGCCCCGTCAGTACGGCTGAGAGCATTGTCCCCAATTGTTCGTCGGTCGGCTCTGTCGTAATCGAACGGACCTGAACCATCGTGACGATGGGCCAGGCAAGACTCTCCAGGCCGAGTAATAGGGTGGCCCAAGCCCACACCAGTCCAATCGTCCGCCCCTGCCATACCAGAAATCCTGTGACGATTCCTGTAATGAGAAAGACTCCCCAGGCTGGAAGCGAGTCCCAGGCGAGCCACGCCCCTGCCGCGACAACGAGGCTGCCGAGCAGGGCATTCAGTTGAGGGCTCCACCACGTCGTACCCATGTTAGGAGTCGATCTCCATGGACGATGCGTGGGGCAGTGTGAGTTCCGACGGCGTGGTTGTCAATGGAGGTGTCTGTCGGCTCACCAGGCATGACGCGATATATTCAGGCGAGGCATCGTTGCCGATTCGCCATTGATCAAGGAAATATCGATCCTGCAGCGATCTGATTTTTCTTGCAGGGCCATCCTGATTCACTGGCGGGTGGCATGCCAGGCCCGACACTGTGTTTTGAGCCGCTCGTTTCCGGGTCACCCTACGTGGCGATCATCTTGACTACTGCCTCGTCCGATCGCTTGAAAGAGTCGCATACATTCCTCTCCGGTGAGGGGTTTCCATTGTCCCGAGACCAATCCATCAAGCGTTACCTGCATAATACGAATACGATGCAGCGTGAGCACCCGATACCCCAACATTTGACACATACGCCTGATCTGTCGATTGCGCCCCTCGGTGAGAACAATGCGGAACCGTGCGGGACCGAGTCGATCAATCTGGCAGGGTTTGGTCGACTGGTCGAGAATGACAATTCCCTGGGTCATGCGATCGATGAACATCTGATCGAATGAATGATCGACCGAGACCTCATATTCCCGTTCATGTCCGTGCTCAGTTCGTAAAATCTTGTTCACAATGTCCCCGTCGTTCGTGAGCAGGATCAGGCCGGACGAGTCCTTGTCGAGTCGACCGATCGGAAAAATCCGTTCCGGATGGCCGATCTCCGCAATGATGTTGCGAGGCACGTGCGACTCACTAGTCGTCGTCACACCCACCGGCTTGAAGTACTTGATATAGAGCGGGGCCGTTCCCCAGGGAATCACCTGTCCATCTCGCGCGATGACGTCGTCAGGACCGACCTGATCCCCCAAGCAGGCAATTCGCTGATTGATGGTCACGCGACCGGCTTCGATCAGGCGATCGGCCTCACGTCGAGAGCAGATGCCGTGCTGGGTGAAGAATTTATTGATGCGAAGCTGGTCGGTCACAGGTGGGTCCAACCGTTTTAGTGGACGCGGCGGCCCGTTTTGATCCGCCCCAAGATCCGATAGATCAATCGGGCAATACAAAACTGGGGAGCGACAAACCCTTCGATCGGGGCAATCTCGCTGATATCCATCCCCAGGATACCAGGCCCGTTGGCCAAGGCGGTAATGAGATTCAGCGTATCGTACCACCCCAACCCGCCTGGCTCTGGAGTGCCAAGCGCAGGAACCAGGGAGGCATCAAGCCCGTCACAATCGAACGTCAGATAGACCGGGCCTCGACAGGCCTTCACGATGTCGGGAACCCAGCGTGAGGCTTTGCCTTCGTAAGTGCCGGACGGGTCGAGAATCTCGGCGGCAAAGAATGTGGCAATTCGGTCGGTGCTCTGAATGCGATCGATTTCCTCTGGAGAAATGGAACGAATGCCGACTTGGACGAGCGGCAACCCGTCGTCGACCACTCGGGCCATGACGCTGGCATGGCTATAGGGGTTCCCTTGATAGGCCTTCCGCAAGTCTCCATGCGCGTCGATTTGCACTACGCACAAATCAGGGTAGTGGCTGGCATGGGCTCGGATGGCTCCGAGCGCTCCGGTATGTTCACCAGTCAAGGTGACGATAAACCGACCGGTGCCGACGTGGGGAGCGACAAACGCGTTGATCGCATCTACAGCTTGCCGATCAACTTTGCCGTCAAGATCGAGGGAGCGAGCGGTGGCCACTCCTCCCCACTCGCGATACGGCTCACACCGGAGTGTTTCGTCGTATAATTCGACTTGTTGAGACGCCTCAATGATGGCCGACGGACCTTGGTCGGATCCCAACACATAGCTGGACGTGTGTTCGTAGGGTGCGGGCAGGATGTAGACACCCGCCTGATCGGGGTGGCACCAGGGTTCATCGAGGCCCAGAAAGTTCTGGTCGATGCCCTCCCAACCAGCGGGAAGTGTCATGGGCGTATACTCGTGCAGCAGGGCTATCGACGACGCTTCTGAATATTTTCCTCTGGGATAAACACAGCTAATGCGATCACCGTCGTCCAGCGATTGGGTTTTCCAATAGCGGACTGAGTGATGTTTTGGGTCCGAACGATCTGGCCAGCCATTTTGAAGACTTGCTCCCGTTCTTTCCACGCGATGTCCGGATCGAATTCGACACCGAGCGTCGTCGCCAACATCTGTGCGGCCAAGTCTTCCGTATACTCACCGGTCTCATCTTCGGTTTCGCCATGCGCATGGTGTTCGGACAGATATCCGTAGTTTCGACGATCCGTCGGGACTGCCACCCCAATCGATGCGGAGATCAGGCGGTTTCGCTCATTCGTTTCCGATCGCGCCATGACACAAAACGTGATTTCACCGGGATTCAACAACTTCTCTCCGCGCGTGCGTGGAACAATTTTGCAATTCGGTGGAAGAATCGATGACACCGTGACGAGGTTGCAATAGGCGACGCCGGCGCTGCGCAAGGCTTGCTCGAAAGAGGCCAGCTTTTCTTTGTGGACTCCGACGCCTCGCGTCAGAAACATCTGCGTAGGTACCATCGTTTCTTCTCCTTAGTTCGTTCAACCAACCGAGTAATGGGCGCCTCGTTAGCTGAAAGGCTTTCCCACGGTAACGCCTCATTGAGGCACAGAATTCCTGTTGTACCAAGATTGGCGCCGCTTCGCAATATCCTTAGACGTTTTTTCTCAAGCAGAGCGCTGAAAAGCAGCCGATTTTTTTTGGAATGTTACGGCTAGGTAAATTAGCGATTGAAACAGATGTGTTGATGAACCATGAAGGCTAAGCCCCTGCAGGCGGTTTAAGATTTAATACCAGCATGCGAGGCTCGGTCATAGCCTCGATCGCGGCCTGAACCCCTTCGCGTCCGACCCCGGAGTCCTTCACGCCGCCATATGGCATATGGTCAGCGCGAAATGTCGGAATCTCATTTGCCAACACGGCCCCGACTTCAAGGTGCCGAAAGGCATGAAAAATTTTATTCACATCCTGGGTGAATACACCGGCTTGGAGTCCATAGTCGGACTGATTGAGCGCCGTGATCGCTTCGCCGAAGTGTCGGTACGGAGTGACAGTGACCACCGGCCCAAACATTTCCTGACAAGAGACTTTCATCGTGGGCGTGACATGCGAGAGCACCGTCGCCTCCAGCACTGAGCCCATGCGTTTACCCCCTAGAAGTACACGTGCTCCTTGTGACACGGCTTCCCCAACCCATGTTTCCACGCGATGGGCCGCGGCTGGATCGATCAATGGCCCGATGACCGTCGAATCGTCACTCGGGTCGCCGGCCTTCAGACGCGCGACTTGTAACAGGAGTTTTGTGGTGAAGAGGTCTGCAATGGAGTGATGGGCAAAGATTCGCTGCACGGAGATACAGGTCTGACCGGCATACCCAAACCCACCGATCGCACAGCGCAGCGCGGCAAAATCAAGATCGGCATCGGGCTCCACGATGACGCCCGCATTCCCGCCGAGTTCCAACACCACCTTCTTTTTCCCACACGTGGCCTTTAACATCCATCCTACGGCGGCGCTACCGGTAAAGCTCAGAAGTTTAAATCGGGGATCGACGACAAGCTGTTCCGCCACCGTATTGTCGCAAGGCAGGATGTTCAGTGCGCCGGGAGGAAGCCCGGCCTCCAGGACCACTTCGCCTAGTAGCAGCGCGGTCAGGGGTGTCTGTGGCGCCGGCTTGATGAGAATGGGGTTGCCGGCGGCCAAAGCCGGCGCAACTTTGTGGGCCACAAGATTCAGGGGAAAATTAAAGGGAGTGATTCCGAGCACCGGACCGATCGGTACTCGACGGAGAATGCCAAGATGGGAATCGGTTCCCGGCGTCCAGTCGAGAGGGATCACCTCACCCGGAATGCGCTTTGCTTCTTCAGCCGCAATGGTAAATGTTTGAACGGCCCGACTGACTTCCCGCTTCGCATCGGTGATCGGCTTGCCGGATTCAGCCATCATCAGGCGGGCAAATTCATCACGCCGGTCATAGAGCCCACCCGCGATCTTTTGCAATGCCTGATAGCGCACGTGGGATGGCAATGACCCCATTGCAGCGGCCGCGTCGACTGTCGATTGAATCGCCGCCTCGGCATCTGCGGAGCTCGCGCTCGATACCTCGGCAAGGAGCCGTCCTGTAAACGGGTTGTTGACGGGTATGACGGCCTTTCCCTGCCGCCACAGACCTCCAATCAAGAATGGACGTGGTTCCTGCACGAGAGACGCCCCGTGAATGGTAAAGCTCAGTCGACGGAATGAGCTGATGCTGCGGAAGCCGGCTCAAGGTTGGCAGCCTGATGGGCGAGATCGGCTTTGGCGACTAAATCCTCTGTGCCCCAGTCGCGAATCGCCTCGAGCGTGAAGGCTTCATATGTTGAGACTCCATGGCACGTCGGGCAATCGGGCATCGGCACCTTGCGGTAGAACACTTCTGACAAGCACGACATACACATCCAAAAGGGTGGTTCCCCATCGGGTTGAGGAACAGACCAAAACGATTGTATTGCAGACATAGGTAATCCTTAGTGAATGATGAAGGGACTGTTCTGTGCCACTGCCGTCGATTCATGAGGCTCGATCGGTTCTCCCTGCGAGCGCGGGGCCGTAGCCAACATGCGATCAATCTCCTCTGCGAACTCGTTGAATGGGACCGCGCCGGGAATCGCGATCGCCGGCTCTTTCTCAGTGGGCCCACCAGCCGTTCGCATCAGAATAAAACCAGGAGTCCCATGAAAGCCCCAACGGGTCGCCTCTTGGCGATCCTTGAAAATGGATTCGAGATATTGCCGTTCGTCGAAACACTTGGCAAACGCCGTCTGATCCAAGCCGATTACCTTGGCGTACCCCTTGAAAGACCCTGAGTCGAGGCGACCTCGCTCGCTGAAGAGTCGATCGTGCATCGGCCAATATCTCCCCTGAGCTCCGGCACAGCGCGCCGCCACCGCCGCCTCGACGCCGACCCCTTGATCTGCTCGAGGGTAGTCGCGATAGAGAAACCGCACTTTGCCCGTATCGATATACTTGGCCTGCAAGCGAGGCAAGGTCTCCTGAAAGAACTTCGCACAGTACCCACAGGTGAAATCAGAATACTCGATCAAGGTGATCGGTGCGTCCGCGCTTCCTCTGATTCGTCCGTCGTCCGTGACCGTCCCAGCGTTCACCGGAGTCAGCTGCATGAGCAATAGTAATCCCGCCGCGGCAATTGTGCGAACGAGAGACGGGGTCGTCATGTGTGGGGCGTGCCTTTTGCTTTGATGCGCTCCAGCAACCCGACCATAAGGAGAGGCCAGACAATTGTGGCATCGGTCAACACTTCAGCAAACCGCCCTCCGGCTTCCGGCAAAACAAACTTTCCCCAAGAAAGACCTTCTTGATAGGTGCAGCCACTCAATCCGCCAAAATGATCCGGTTCCGGACAAATGCGCACCCCATACTGAAACCGAGGCGGCTCTACGTTGAGCCCGAGCCTGGTATTACAGACTTCAATGTAGGGGCCGACTTGTTGTGCCCAATTGCGAGGGACTCCTCCACCGATCGTAAAGATCCCACGGCGCTTAGCCGAAATGACATGGCTCGCATAACTGTTGAGGTCGAGGTAGGGATTGAATGTAGGATAGGAGCGAAGAATGGTGCGGAGCACCTCAAGATCACCGTGTTCCTGTTTTTGCGCCCGAGCCTGATCGAGACTTCGATTCATGGCCCAGGTTCCAATATCCAGCCCCATCTCGGAATCGGTAAACGCAGGGATGAATACGGGAACGTTTTTGAGATAGGCGCTTTTGAGAATACCGGTTCCGTCATATTCTTCGGCGAGCGTCCTGCCCAGCTCGCGAGTAAAGATTTCAGAGGAAAGAGATTGGTCCTGATCCATTCGCTTCATGGTTCGGGTAACAACCTGCTCAACATAGTTGAGGTTCGACTCCATCTCCAGCGTGTCATAGACACGATTGTAGCCTTTCAGGAACAGCTCTTGATCGGACATCGACGGATGGTGCCGATAGTGTGTTTTCCCAACCGACTCACTCAACCCGTGGGCCATCAAGGCTCCGGTCGAGACGATACATTGCACCATCCCATAATCGATCATCGCGCTGATGATCTTGCCCATCTTGGCAATGGTCATCGCCCCTGACAGCGTCAGCACGACGAAGCAGTCGGGGTCTTCGATCATCGCCCATAGTACCTCATAGGCTTCGCCCACTCTGCGACCCCCAAAGGCGGTCTTGCGCATTGCGGCCAAGAGGCCGTCGAACGATCCGATTTGTTCCGGATCGAGAGGCTCAAGCGCTTCGAGTCCATCTTGCGCCCCATCGTGAAATTCCCTTGCACTCATGGCTAGGCTACCCACCAGTAAAAATGAATGGATCTACAGCACATTCTTTATACACAACCAACGATAGAGGCGTCAACGAAGTAGCATTTAGAGAAGTCTCTCACCGCATCTTGGTGAGTGATGCACATGCGCCGGATTCGTCGACTCATCACGAAAGGGTGGCTGAGCAAGATCCAAGCGATCCTGGATGATCGAGCGACGGGTGCAGCGAACTTCATGACGTATGCACTGAGACGCGCGGATCCGGGCATGAGGATTGATCAACGTGCAAATATATACTTACATTGATTGCCCCAGCACTCTCTGTGTTTCGACGGTTCTGTGCCATGCGAGTGGATGATGAGGGGGGTCTGCAGGAAAAAGTTTTTCCCATGCACTCATCGGCGAGTGCGCGCAAGGGATGAGCAACCTTGGTGTGGTGGTCCCAACGGGATTTGAACCCGTGTTTAAGCCTTGAGAGGGCTCCGTCCTAGGCCAGGCTAGACGATGGGACCAGATCATCCATAGTGATGGGGGCGACCGAGCACAGTACCACGTGCGCTTTTCATTTTTCAATCCATTCTCAACGATTCTACGCAGTATTCAGGCCTCTGCACCGCTGGCCCACTCACGACTTGACAGCGACGGTGGTATGGCCTACCTTGCGGAAAGTATACGAGCGAGCCTCTGAATGAGGGGACACTTCGGTCGGTGGCCTTCTCTTTGAATCGCAGACTCATGGTGGAACATGAACAACTCACTCCAAATCAAAACTATCGGCATCACAGACTCTCCGGAACTGATCGACATTGAGATGCCCGAACAGGGCCTTGAACTGTACGTCGGCTCGAATGTGTTTCGAAACACGAACGGCGTCGTCAAGCTTCAAGGCAAAGAACAGATGGTATTGGAAACACAACCTCAGCCATTGGCGTTACTCTTAACGATGGATTTATACGATGAGCAGGGAACCCGCGTCGGCCATATCAGACGGAATGCACTCTCGGCACATAGCACGGGCCGCTTCACCATCAATGTAAAGACCAGCGGCGAGGCAACTCCAGGCGATCCTCCTTCAGTCACCGTAGCAGACCGAGCAACTGGACATACGGTCCTCGAAGCCTGTCTCATGCAGAAAAGAAAAATTCGCATAACCGGGGGGCGCTTCTGTACCCATAAAGGTGACGTCGTCACCGTCAGTCCACACTACTGCCGTATCGGCACCGGCCTCACGCTGTTCGGCGATGTTGCGGAAAGTCGCGGCAACGCAGCGGTAATCGGATAATCGGCTTCCCCGAGTGATTTCAGTCTCAAGGCGCGCGTGACCACCCTCTGCAATTCAGAGAGCGACAGCTGTCGGCACTCCTGGATCCTTGTTGAAAAACACATCCTTTTTGACAAGACCAAGGACTTCCGTACAATGACAGTATGTCAGACATTGTGAAACCAAGCGTGCAAGCTTTCTTGGTCTGCGATCACGTCATTGAGGATAGCGTCACCAAGAAGAAAAGTCTCATCGGCCTCTTCACGCATTTACAAGCCGTGAGTTTTCCGTTCCAACACTCACAAATGGGGCTGTACTTCTGCCTCACTGATGCCGAAGGGACCTATCACTTCGACATCGATTTGACGTACCTCAGCAATGAACAACTCGTCTGCCGGGCCGCCCTTCCGAATATTGCCATTGGCGACCGGCTTCAAATTTCAGATTTCGGGATCAATATCCCCTCACTGATCTTTCCCACCCCTGGGCGCTATGAGTTTCGCTTGCGCATGGAAGGACACCTCATCGCGCAGAAAGACTTCAGCGTGATGCAGATGCCGACTCATCAAGCCGCGTAGTGTTCGGTTCGTTCCAATATCCTTCCTCATCCGATTAAGCCCTTCTCCCGTCTACCGCTCTTATGGTAGAACAGCGCGCAACCACTTGGCCCGTCTTTCTACAAGGGAGTCATTGCTCTATCGTGTCTGAACCAAGTAGCGCATCAAACTTTATCCGCGACATCGTGGCCACCGATCACGCAAACGGCAAACACGGCGGTCGAGTGGTCACGCGATTCCCACCTGAGCCCAACGGCTATCTGCATATCGGCCACGCGAAATCGATCTGCCTGAACTTCGGCATCGCGAAGGATACCTCAGATGGCTTGTGCCACCTGCGGTTCGACGATACCAATCCGACCACCGAAGATTCTGAATATGTCCAGGCCATTCAAGACGACGTTCGATGGCTAGGGTTCGACTGGCACGGGAAGATGTTTTTTGCCTCGAATTATTTCGCGCAACTGTACGACGTTGCCGTCCGGCTGATTCGTAAGGACAAAGCCTATGTCGATGCCCTCACGGCGGAGGAGATGCGCACCTATCGCGGCACCCTGACTCAGCCGGGAACGAACAGCCCTTCTCGCAGCCATTCCGTCAATGAAAACCTAGACCTCTTTCGACGCATGCGTGACGGGGAATTTCCTGACGGCACCCGCGTCCTTCGAGCCAAAATCGACATGTCGTCACCCAATATCAACCTGCGCGACCCGGTCCTCTATCGCATCAGGCATGTGCCACATTATCGAACAGGGAATACCTGGTGTCTGTACCCGTCCTATGACTATGCACATCCTCTTTCCGATGCGCTTGAGGGAATCACGCACTCCATCTGCACCTTAGAATTTGAAGATCACCGGCCGCTCTACGATTGGGTGGTCGAACAGGCTGAAATGCCGCACCGGCCGCAGCAGATTGAGTTTGCTCGTTTAAATCTGACCTATACCGTTATGAGCAAACGGAGACTGCTTGAGTTGGTCGAAAAGAAACTGGTGAGCGGGTGGGACGACCCACGGCTGCCGACGATCAAAGGCCTGCGTCGACGCGGGTATACCTCAGAGGCGATTCGGGCTTTCTGTGACCATATCGGCGTAGCCAAGCGTGAGGGTATCGTCGAGATGCAGCTGCTCGAACACTTTGTTCGCGAAGATCTGAACAAGCGATCGCCGCGAGTGATGGCCGTATTGCGTCCGCTCAAAATCATCCTCACCAATTATCCCGAGGGCCAGTCCGAAGAATTGGAAGCCGTTAACAATCCTGAGGATGCGTCCGCAGGGACGAGGAACGTTCCCTTTTCACGCGTGCTCTATATTGAGCAAGACGATTTCCGGGAAGATCCGCCCAAACAGTTCTTCCGGCTCGCCCCAGGACGCGAAGTCCGGCTCCGCTACGCCTACATCATCAAATGTGTCGGAGTGACCAAAGATCCGCAGACCGGTGAGATCGCCGAACTCCAGTGCACCTATGATCCCACAACTAAGAGTGGCGCCTCTCAGGAGCAGCGCAAGGTCAAGGCGACAATCCATTGGGTTTCAGCGGCTCATGCGGTGAAAGCCGAGGTTCGACTCTATAATCCGCTGTTGGTGACCGATCTGGCAAAGGTGCCACCAGACCACGATTGGACAACCTATCTCAATCCCAACTCACTGGAGCGAATCACAGGCTGCCTGGTCGAGCCCAGTTTGCGGGAGACTGAGCCCGGCACGCGATACCAATTCGAACGCCTAGGATACTTCTGTGCCGATCCTGACTCGGCCTCCGGCATACTGATATTCAACCGCACGGTGTCACTCAAAGACGCCTGGGCGAAGATCGAAAAAACTCAGCCGCCCAAGTAGCGCACCGGTACGTTCCCCCGTTTGCCCACACTCACCCAGAATATTCCTCCCTTGGCCCTCTGTCATACCGTTTCCAAATTTTACTTTACCGTGGCGCTGGGATTGCTACACTAATCGGGCATGAGGTGCCGGTATGAGGAAGAACCTCGAATCGTATGGAGGATCACATGATAGAGTGTAGAGAATATCCACGAATTCCCGTTGACATGCAGGTGTTTTTCTCCAGCACCAACAAGACAAACATTTGCGAAGGCACCATGTTCGATTTATCTGCCAGAGGGTGCGCCGTTACCAGCATGTCGTCAGTTCAGCCCGGCTCAGCGGTGAGAATTCTCATCAGGGCGACGGATCTGGGTTCGCCCATTACCATCGAGTCCGCTGCGGTTCGTTGGAGTGTGAGCGGGGAATTCGGGGTCGAATTTCTCGGCCTCTCGGAGATCGATCAGCGCCGCCTGCACCGATTGCTGAACGTCTCGACCACGCACCACGTCCCCCAGAGTTGACCGCTGGCCGATCCTCGGATTCAGCGTGGTACAATGCCGGGTATGACCTGCCCACTCTGTCGCCAATCCATCACCTGGGAGGATAACCCCTGGCGCCCCTTCTGCTCTGAACGATGTCAAGTAATTGACCTTGGCGCTTGGGCAACGGAACGGTATCGCCTACCAGGTCCCACCCTCACCACGGACACCTCGTTTCCCGATTCGTTGGAGGGAGGCGACGACACAGAGGCACAGCAAAGCGGTTAAGCAGTAGCCCAAGTAGAAATCGTCCATCTTTCCACTGGACGCGTCCACTATCCTCCTGATAATTCCCCGCAATGTTGCCGTAAATATCCGACAGTCCATAGTACCCTATGGACATGCAGACCCTCACACCACTGACCCTGGCCTTTGAGCTGGCCGAGCAAGGCCTGAGTCACACGAAGATTGCGGCGCATCTAGGGCGACATCGGGAGA
>JACMLT010000328.1 GCA_014379455.1 Nitrospiraceae bacterium | reverse complement strand
TATCTCGCAGGCTTTCTCCGCGACCTCGCGCAGATCGAAGGCGACGTCTTCCAAGTCCATATGCCCGGCTTCGACTTTCGACAGGTCCAGGATGTCGCTGATCAGGGTGAGCAGACTGTCGCCCGCCCGGCGGAAGGTCTCCACATAGCGGCTCTGCTCGTCGGAGAGCGGCGTCTCCGCCAGCAGCTCGGCCATGCCCACGATGGCGTTCATCGGCGTGCGGATCTCGTGGCTCATGCAGGCCAAAAACTCGCTCTTCGCCACGTTGGCGGATTCGGCAGTTTTCTTGGCCAGCTGTAATTCAGCCTCCACCCGCTTGCGCTCGATGAACTGAGCGATCTGGCAGCCGACGGTGACGAATACCTGCAGCAGATCATCATCAGGGAGGCGGACTTCGTGGCTGTAGAATTCCAGTACCCCTAATACCATTTCGTTGATCTTGATGGGAAACGCGACGGCACCATGGAGATTGGCCTGCTCGGCGAACAGAGCGCGGGGAAAGTTAGCGTCCTGTACCACATCGGTGATCCAGGCTGGTTCGCCGTTCGCCCAGACCCGACCGGGCAGACCGAAACCCTGGGCAAACGTCAACTCCTGGCTGCCCGCGATAAACCCGGCCACGACAACCCCAGGCTGGTGCCAGCTGGCTGTGTAACGCAGCACGTTGGCTTCACGGTCGGTCAACCAGGCGACGCCCATCTCCCATTCCATCGTGGTACAGATGGCCTGGAGGATTTTTGGAGTCGCCTCCTCCAGCGTCAGGGCTCCCGAGAGAGCCAAGCTCACTGCCAGCTGTGTTGCTTGCCGGGCTTCCGATGCTTTGCGTTCGGTGATGTCGATGAGTACCCCAATGAGTTCATTAGGGTGGCCATCCTTCTCGATCTCCTGCACAAGATCCTGTAACCAGATGGCGCGATCATCCGCAGCCATCATTCGATATTCGAGCGCATACGATTTCGCGCCTGCCATCAGTTCATGAGAAGACACCACCACACGCTGTCGATCGTCCGGATGGATGTGCTCACTCCAGAATGTTGGTTCCGTCGTCCAGCGGGCCAGGGGATAGCCAAACAACACTTCCGCTTCCTGACTGACATAGGTAAACCGACGGGTCATCGCGTCTGCCTGCCACATGATCACCTTGACCGAGTCCACTAAGTGCCGATACCGATGCTCGCTGTGTTCCAAGGCGCTGGCTTGAATCATCCATCGTCGATTGAGGAGCGAAACCAGGACGCCACACCCCAGTGTGATCAATGTAATGAGGCCCACGGTGCCGGCTCCCAGCGATGACACCTCGACGGTCGCTGCGTGCTCGACAGCGATGTCAGCCGAAGTAAAGGAGGTCGCCGCCATACCGGTGTAGTGCATGGCAGAGATGGCGAGCCCCATAAGAAGTGCGCTCCCTATCTTGCGCAGACTCAGGACATCTGTCTCATCGCGCAGGTAGAACGTCAGGTAGAGCGCCACGAAGGAGACGCCCATCGCGATGATCACGGACAAGGTCACGATTTGAAGGTCATAATGGGTGACGGCCTGAAGGCGCATGGCGGTCATACCGGTATAGTGCATAGCCACAATGCCGAGACCCATACAGAAGCTGCCGGCCAACGCCTGAGGGAGATGCATCTCACTTCGACTCACGACAAAGAGCGCAATGGCGGATGCACAGATAGCCGCCAGGAGCGCGATCATGACGGTCGGAATGTGATACAGAATCGATACCGGCAGATGAAAGCCGGACATGCCGACGAAGTGCATCGAATTGATGCCGATACCCATAACTATGGACCCGACAACCAACCAGGTCAGGCGGGACCGACCGTGTGTGGCGGTCGCCCGTCCGGCAAGATCCAGCGCGGCATAAGAGGCCATCGCCCCAATCACCACGGACAGCACGACTAATCGCCAGTCATGCGTGCCGGTCATCATTGTCCCGATAAGTTTCATGCGCCCTCTCCAGTTCTCTGGCCTACACACTGAATCGTGAATTGCCCGTGATCGTGCTCAACGTGTGGAGCACCGTCGATTGCTGTGACGCGAGCGATTCCACGCAATATTATTCCGCTCATCCGGTTGTCCCTGCCACATCCCGGAGCGAATCATCATCGTCCACCAGAAGAATCGTCGCGGAGAGAGGGGCTGATTCGACCCGCTGGCCGACCAGATGATTTTTGAGGCTGTACTGTGGTTGCATGATGTTCATAGTTGAGAACTGTCCGTTCTGTCTCTCTCCCTTCTGCGAGTCAGCCAGCAAGAAGAGGCCCCTGCACTTCCCTTTGATGATCCTGGCGAGCGCGCACGGCCTCGCAGCTCCGGATCGTGTTCAGAACCCGTGCTCGCTGGTCGGACTCTACGCGGATGAATTCGACGCCGAACTCTCCGTTTTTCGACCATCGCATCACTGCCAGATCGACCGTCAATGTTTCATACGGGTCGTCGATCTGGATATTGAACGGTCACAAGATCCTGCCGGGGATTCGAACCTTCCGGGAACGGTAGCTATGGGGAAGTCTATGCCGCCATGAGACATATGAATTCAGTGGATCTGGTGATTGCATTCGACAGGTCGAGTTCCGGTGATTTCACGGAAGAGCGGCGGAGACTGGAGAATCAGACGCGCAGGAAGGAATCAGGACTCGCGCTGGATAGAACAGTCAGCGGGGCTCGATACTTCTACAAGTCCACTATAGCCTGCTGGAATACTCCGTCAAGTAATCAGATTAATTTGACGCCCGGAGAGGTCGATGGTTCCAGAGGTGTCACATATGCCAATTTTAAAAAGTGGTGAAACCGTACTTCACGGAGCCTCGACTGTCGAACGATTCGCCCCTCGGGAGTTGATTGAGCGTGTCGCCATGAATGGAGAATCTTCGGATGCCATCATGGGCTGAAGAGATATTAATAAAAGAAATTCGCGCGAAGGCAGCCGATCGTGGATTAGCAGGATGCTATATTAGTACATAACTATTATAACCTACTATATTACTAGCATTGTCCCATTTGCGGGAAGTGGCATCCGCCGCCCAAGTTGGTACATCGTTCCGATCGTGGCGTCCAGAGCGCCGGGTTCCTGCACGGTGAGCGTGTACTTGCGAAAATCTGGCAGACGCAAATCATGCAGCAACAGACCACCGTTGGCATGCGGATTGGCGCTCATGCGGCGGTCCCCTGCCGGCGGCAGATCGGCGAGATCGACATGCAACCGACCTTTCCGGTCAAACAATTCCTCGGGCCGATAGCTCTTCATCCACTTTTCCAATAGCTTTACGTGGCCCGGGTGACCCATGTCGCCCATCGGTACCTGGCGCGAGCGGAATGTTCCCTCGGCCCGCTTCCCATCCACGACCTTCGGCCCTGTCCAGCCCTTCGGTGAACGCAGGACGATCATCGGCCCTCGGGGCCGTCTTTTAAATCCTTTGGTCCGCGCATCGCGCTGAATTCTTTTGATGGCGGCCACAACGGTATCCAGTATCGCGGCCATCTGTCGATGCATCACCGCGCCCCGTCGCACACAGGATTCAAAAACTTATTTGAATGCCAACTGGTCGCCAGCGGACCGGTTTCCGCTTCACCATCGCCCACGACGCAGGCGACAATTAGATCCGGATTGTCGAACACCGCTCCGAATGCATGTGACAGCGAGTAACCCAACTCGCCACCCTCGTGAATCGACCCCGGTGTCTCTGGTGCGACATGGCTCGGGATCCCCCTGGGAAAGGAAAACTGCGTGAACAGACGTTTCATGCCCCGTTCGTCCTGCGAGACGTTCGGGTAGACCTCGCTGTAGGTGCCCTCCAGGTAAGCATTCGCCACAAGCCCGGGCCCTCCATGCCCTGGTCCGGCAATCAAAATCATACTGAGATCCTGTTTCTTGATGCACATAAATGAAGTTCAATCCTGACGTCGTGCCCCAGTGGCCGAGCAGTCGCAGCTTGATGTGGGCGCGTTTGAGCGGCTGCTTCAGCAAAGGATTGTCGTACAGCTGTATCAAGACCGTCTTCCTCCGGTCAGCCCGAAACCTGGTGCCCGACGCTTCGACATCCATTTTATGATGCTGCTCTGCTTCCACACGCTGACGTTCTGCTTCTCGCGCGTGCCTTTTGAATACCGGAGCATAGAGCCGATCGCGGATGGCGGTGGCGAATTCGCAGCTTTCTTCGAGCCCGAATTCTTCAAGCGGTAAACGGACCAACTCCCGCTCGAGCTGCAATTTCGCGGTCCCACGCAGAGAGGTCGTGACCTGACCGAACGGACTCACGGACCGATCGATAACCCACGCCTTTACCGCCTGCAATATGGTCCGCCTCTGTTGCTGGGGCGTCGATGGCGCGTCCTGTTTCGTCCAACGCTCGTGTATGGACTTCATCCACTCACGCAGGGGTGCCATGGGATCCGGGGCTGCGGATAGGTTCGGTTGAACCGAAAGCGTCGGGGCCGGCCCGGCACCTCCCTTAAGCTAGCTCCCTAAGGCAGCGGACTTTTTCCTTTTGTCGGTTTGGTATTGAGGAGAACGCTTATGTGAGCTTTTACGCCTTGCTCCGATTTAAACCTCCTTGTACAGAAACGACAGATTCCCATTGCCTCCTCCTTATCCAGTGAAATTGTTTTGGCAGGCTTGTGATTTTTTATCAGCCTCAGTACAAATCCGGAGCTCCGCCTGCGTGCACCGATGTCTTTCCGAACTGCTGGACGAAGCGCTGTTCAACGGAGCCACGTTCAACGACCTCGTCTCAAGTAATCAGCGGCCGATCATCTTTATTCATGCCTCCGACATGGCGACCGTCTCGCGATTCGAATTCAACCTACGACAGTTCGACCTGATTTTTTCCGACCTCAGCAAACTACCGCTGTCAAGTGCAACCGCCTCATCGACGGCACTTGCGTTTCGTCATCGCCATCCACCGATGAGCGTCTTTAGGTTGTCCCAGGT
>JACMLT010000327.1 GCA_014379455.1 Nitrospiraceae bacterium | reverse complement strand
GTTGTACAGTTCGTTGAGCAACTCCTGGGCATCCTGAGGGTCGAACCAGAAGACCTGGTTGGTTCCGGCACCAGTGAGGGTCTCACGAATTTGGCTCCCATCGGCGCGGTTCTTCACTTGAACAGCCATCCGACTTTTCGCATTAAGGGTCGTTTGGCCGATACCGCTCGTGGCATCCACTCCGACATCGATGAGTCTTCCGGTGATGGTCATATCTGCCCCTTCAGCTCCATTACCTTTGGCGACGGTCGCATTCCAGCCTTTCCCTTTGAGAAAGTCAGCGAACGCCTGTGCCGTAGCCTCGCCAAGAGTGCCGTTCGGGAGGCTGAAGTGACTCTCCCCTCCCCATAGATGATGTCTAATTCCAAGGTGCGATCGGTCGGTACGATGGTCTTCAAACGGCTGAACCGCGACCGTCGCGGGACTCACCGTCACAACCTTCCCATCTGCCACGTTCGCGATGGGAACCTTCAGGTCAATACGCTCGCCCTTGCCTGCACAGCCAGTGGCTAAGATGATTCCAAGAAGCCCGATTCCTAAGATGTGGGTGTGATAGTGCCTCACATATTCCTCCTTGATGTCCGGCACGGAAGATAGATCTCCGGCGACACACACGTTTTCTACTTTGTCGCAAAATGCGCACGACGATTTTGCTGATAACAGTCATCGTTTTGCTGCTTGCAGAAGGGTTTGGTTTCTCCATAGCTTGTAATCTGAAGCTGCGTAGCCTGTGCGCCCATATCCTGGAGATACTTCTTCACCGCGCGCGCCCGCTTTTCACCCAAGACGAGGTTGTACGCCACGGTGCCTCGCTCATCGCAATGGCCTTCAATCAACACCGTCTTGCTCCCGTTGGCGCGAAGCCATCCGGCATTCACGTCCAACACCGGCATCATATCCTTGCGGACGTGAAACCGATCGTAATCGAAGAACACATCGCCCAATGCTTGGCTGTCTGAGTCCGCATTCGGCGAAAGCGCGAGATTGGATATTGCGGTGTCTGAAGGCCGCTCGAACGATCGCTCAAGCGGGATCGGCTTGATCGCATCCGGCTTAATCTCTTCGCTCTTGGTCTGCCCTGCCCGCGAGGCTGCATCCCCTGAAGAAGAAGAGACGTTCTTACCAGCACAGCCCGCTACGAACACCATCAGGCTCAGGCTCAGACACACGCTGACTATTCTTCGATCCATCACATAACCTCCTATTTTGTCGTCCGTACTAGTCGCGTTGCTCCGCCAGAGTCAGGGCAGTCCTACTCTCTTGGCATGGGGCACCTTCGTCACGGCACGCCCTTCACACGGATACCAGATTACCGCCCATACTTATAGGGGCTCATCGAACGTCCGTCAACCCAAAATCTCTCCCCCCCACGAGAAAGACGGGTGCGCTGGTTCTACGCTCAACCGAAAGTTGCATCCCTCTTCAGCTTTCGCTAATGTGCAAGTCATGACCCATTCCCTCGCGCGTTCACTCGTTCTTGCCGGCGCGAGCGGTCTATTCCTCCCATTGAGCTTCCCAAAATCCGACATCGGGCTGTTGGCCTGGGTCGCTCTCGTGCCATTGCATTGGGCGTTGGACGGCAAAAGCAAAACGCAGGCGTTTTGGATTGGGTGGCTATCCGGCACGATTGCCTTTACAGGCATGATGGCCTGGGTGGTCACCGCCATGAATACCTACGGCAAGGTCCCGTTGATGGTCAGTTATGGCCTCATGTTACTGCTCACGGCCTATTTGGGTTTCTATGTCGGTCTCTACTCTGCCGGGGCCGTGTGGTTTCGGACTCTCATTCCTCGCTACGGTTTCTTTATATTTCCCTGTTTATGGGTGACCCTCGAACTGACCCGCACCTATGCGCTGAGCGGATTACCTTGGGGTCTCCTCGGCTATTCTCAATATCGTCAGATTGAGATCATTCAAATTGCGGATCACATGGGAGTCTACGGAGTCTCATTCCTTCTTGTGATGGTGAATGTCGCCATCGCTGAATTCCTCTCCTGGATGATGCCTTTGCTCCGGGGATTCCGCCCGGCCAGGCTCCCATGGGAACTCGTGGCCATGGCGGCCCTACTCGTCACACTTTCATGGGAGCATGGCCTTGCGTCGATATCTGAAGCGCCGTTTTCAGATATTCCTCGATCATCCATCAGCGTGGGAGTGGTGCAGCCGAACGTCGATCAGGCCGTAAAATGGGACACCTCCTACCGAGAGGAGACTCTCGCACGCTTTGAGAGACTGACGGAAGGGCTCGGCCTGGGGACAGATTTGGTGGTGTGGCCGGAAGCGGCAACGCCGTTCGTCTTCGAGCGTGAGCCGATCTATCAGCAGCAACTCATCGCCATGGCTAATCGAGCCCAGGCGCCGATCCTGTTTGGGAGCCCTGCCCTGCGTTTCTACCCGGATCGGCGACCTTATTTGTTGAATAGTGCCTACCTCCTCTCCCCCGACGGCCAATTGCTAGGCCGCTATGACAAACAACATCTGGTTCCCTTTGGAGAATATATCCCGCTCAAATCTTCGGTGCTGTTTTTCCTCGATAAACTGGTGGAAGGGATCGGCGATTTCGAGGCAGGACCCGGTCCAGCAGTCTTGACCTTGACGCCGAAACCACGATCTGCAGCGACAGGAATGGCAGGAACCACGCCGCGATCGATCAATTTTGGAGTCGCCATCTGTTACGAAGTGATCTTCCCGAACTTGGTACGGCAATTTGCCGCGAACGGGGCGGAGTTCTTGGTGACCGTCACGAACGATGCCTGGTTCGGCGCTTCGTCGGCTGCCTCGCAACATTTTTCGATGGTGGTGTTTCGCGCGGTCGAGAATCACTTGGCTTTTGCTCGCTCAGCCAACACCGGCATTTCTGGATTCATCGATCCGTTCGGGCGCATCCTTGAGGCCACACCGACATTTACGGAGCACGCCGTCAAAGCGACGATTCAGGTCTGGCGCCCGCGTACGTTTTACAGTCGGTACGGCGATGTGTTTGCCTACGGCTGTGCTATACTCTGCGCGCTTTTATTCTTACTGGGCATGTTTCGCTCTAAGGGTTCTGAACCGGACGCCATCGCGGCCACTCCTGTGTAACGAGAAAGGATCGCTCTATGTTGGATGAGGTAAAGAATCGCCTCCGGGCCGTTGCTGAACAAGTATCGGAACTACGGGGGCATCTTTGACTTTGCTCGTATGACGGCCGAGTTGGCACATCTGGAACAGCAGACGTCGCAACCGGATTTTTGGAACCACGCTCAGAAGGCCGCCAAGATCGGCCGGGAAAAGTCTACGATTGAGGATGACCTCCAGCAGTGGCGGGATATCGATGAGACCATGAACAATCTGGGCGCGCTGCTCGAACTGGCAGAAGAAAGCGACGATGCCGAGCTCGTGAAGGAGTTGACGTTCGAGCTAGATCGATTCGAGCCAAAGCTCGCCGCGCTTCGGCTTGAGCTTCTACTCTCAGGCGAACTAGATCCTAACAATGCAATCGTGGCAATCCATCCCGGCGCCGGGGGGACGGAATCCCAGGATTGGGCGCAGATGCTGCTGCGCATGTATGTTCGTTGGGCCGAGGGGAAGAGATTCAAGGTAGAAACGCTAGACCTGCTCCCAGGAGAAGAAGCGGGTATCAAGAGTGTGACGCTGTTGGTGACTGGGGCCTACGCCTATGGCTATCTCAAAGCCGAGGCAGGCGTCCATCGATTGGTGCGCATTTCCCCCTTCGATGCAAACAAGCGGCGGCATACCTCCTTTGCCTCGGTCTTCGTCTATCCTGAGGTGAATGAAGACATTGACCTCGTGATCGAAGACAAAGACCTCAGGATCGATACGTTTCGGGCCGGCGGCGCCGGCGGCCAGAATGTAAATAAAGTTGAGACGGCCATCCGCATGACACACCTGCCGAC
>JACMLT010000326.1 GCA_014379455.1 Nitrospiraceae bacterium | reverse complement strand
GCATGACGGGTTCCCGGATCGAGATGATTTCATGGATTTGCCGCGTGAGGTATCTTGTCGCGGTGATCCAACCGAAGCATAGCCGCTTCTGGCGTGCACTCGTCGGCGAGCGCGCGGTCGCGGGACATCTTCATGATTGCTGAAGCGGATCGTGTCCAGTGTGAATTTTTCTTGTGGGGTTGTCGTGTCGCATTCGGACACCTATCAAGCCATTGTTCACGTTGTTCGGTTGTTCCAGAAAGTGGAGTTGCTCAGTCTGTCTCATTTTATACATTTTGAAAATGCTGAATTCAGTAGAATGAGCCTGCTAGAGAATCGTCGAACCAACAATGGAGGGGATTACCATGCTTCGTAAAATATTCTCGCTCTTCTCGCTGTTCGTGATACCCGCCGCCCTGCTCATGTTCCCTCTGAACGCGCAATCTGATCCCGCAGACCCCGAAGAGGTCGCTCATATGAAATCTGGCCATAAAAAGGTCGAGGGAGTGGTGATTGATATGAAGTCCGGTCTGTATACCGTCAAGACACCAACGGGCGCGACGCTCACTCTGACCGAAGCGGCGGCCGTTCGTCACGGCCATGGCGTGCCAAAAGTCGGGGACGAAATGACGCTCTGGGTCAATGAAGGCAACATGGTCATCGATGCGCATATGAAAGGGCAGTCCGGCACGCCTCATCGCTTCATTTCCGGCACGCTTACCTCGATTGATAATTCCAAATCTCAACTGACGCTTTCGACGTCAGGAGGTGAGAAAAACTTTAAACTCAAACCAGAAAGCCGCATGTTCAGGGATATTGCCGCCGGGGCTCCAGTAACCATAGAACTGAATGAGACGGGGGAGGTCATTGATCTCCATAAGGACAAACAGTAAGGCATTGTGCAGTGTTCGTTCTACACAACCATGGCGCGACTCGGGGTAAGGCCCGGGTCGAAGTGTCTTTTCTTGGTCGCCCAAATCTGTCAACATTGCGCGTGTCTCTTCAGCTGGAAGATAAGTTGAACCTCATCTGCAGGGCCTATCAATGCTAGGCTACAGTATTCATGACGGTTCGTGGCGAACGCGTGCAGACGAGAAGCGAGACAGGCACTCGGAGGCATGAAGCCCTGAGGCATGCTCGTGCAGTATGTCGAAAGGGTGAACGGCGAGACGGCCCGTCATAGCCGCGTATTCAAACTTGCAGCTGAAGCGTCATGAATAATATAGGCTAGGGGCATCGTCTGTCTGAGATTGCGGACGTAGAGGGTTCGCTGTTGCGATGGTTGCTGCCGCTGTCTATAGTTGTTCTTGACGCATTTCGTGGAGGAGGGGGAGCATGCTGGAGCTGTATCAATTTGAAGAATGTCCGTACAGCACACAAGTCCGATTGAAGATGTCTGAATGGGAAATTGATTACGTTCTGCGGAATGTCTCCAAACTCAAGCCAAAAAGGCGCCGGTTGAAGAAAGTTTCAGGACAGACTGGTGTTCCAACGCTGATCGATTCTGGGCGCAATGTGATCATTCCGGGCGATGAAAAAAAGATCATCGCGTATCTCCGCAAACACTATCGACCGACGTCCATTTACTGAAGAGGGCCGCCGTCTTTCACTCTGCCAAACGAAGCTGATCTGTCCTGACGAAAGTACTGCCGGACCAGTGTTTCGACTGAAGTGAAGTGCCGGTCGGGGAGGTTTTTGAAGCGCCGTTTGCAATCGAGGAGCGCCGCGTCCGCTGCGGCGAAGGGTTCGATCACGGATATGAGATGATTGTGGTAGTCCATGAGCTTCAGTTCAACGGTTCTCAGATGGCTGGGATCGCCTGCGATGGCGAGTGCGGCGTCGGCCTGATCGCCGGCTGCCTCGACCAGCGCTTGGAAGCAGAGCCCCTTCAATCGTTGCGTCACGGTACTACGGTCCCACCCTAATACTTTTGCTGTCGCCTGCATGTCGAAGCTGTGTTCACGGAGGCAATGCAATACCGCGGCATCGCTGGCCGGATCCGGAAGAATCTGTGATGTCTTTGCTCGACCTGCCGGCTGAATGGCCTTGTCGAGTCGTAATGATTCTTTGCTGAGTAGGGGGCCGTCATTGAGTGCGATTGCCTGTTCCAGACAATGCCGGAACTCCCGCACGTTTCCTTTCCATTCATGTTCGACCAGCGCACGAAGCGCCTCGTTCGAGAGCTGTGGCATCGGCTTACTCATCTGAGCGGCGATGCCATGGAGAAACGTATCTGCGAGGATCGGTACGTCGCCTGTGTGTTCTCGCAACGGTGGGAGCCGGAACACCAGACCGGTCAGGCGAAAATAGAGATCCTCCCGGAACCAGCCTTCAGAAACTCCGCGCTGCAGATCGCGGTTTGTGGCAGCTACAATCCGCACATCCACCGCGGTGGGGACTGTGGCACCGACGCGGTAGAAAGACTTTTCCTGTAAGATTCGCAGTAACTTGCTTTGGTGATCCAATCGCAGATCGCCGATCTCGTCTAAAAAGATGGTCCCATGATCAGCCAGTTCGAAGTAGCCGCGCCGGTCTGCCGTCGCGCCGGTGAAACTGCCTCTCGTGTGCCCGAAGAGCTCGCTTTCAAACAGCTCTGGAGAAATTGCTGCCATGTTGACGGCGATGAAGGTTTTGCCGGCGCGTGGACTGAGCCGGTGAACCGCCCTGGCAAAGAGTTCTTTCCCGGTCCCCGGTTCGCCGAGCACAAGGACCGTCAGAGGCGACTTGGCCCCTTTCTTGAGATCCCGATACAGGCGCAAGAGGCCGGGGTCTTGCGTGATGATGCCGAGCTGCCGACATTCATCTCGTAGGCGAGCGAGTTCTGTGTCGTCTATTGCTGTGGGCTCGTTTGTGGCAGCACGCAGATTATGCAATTGCTGTTCGAGTCCTTCCAGCTTCTTGCGCGCGTCGTCTTCCTGTGTTCGAGCATCGGCGAGTTGGGAACGAAGGACGTCTGTTGATCTGGAGAGTTCTTCCTGCTGACCCGTCGATTGTGTGATAGCGGCTCGTGCGACGTCGAGGTCTTCCTGCAACGTGTCTGCTCGGGTTTCCCGCAGCACAAGTGCTTCGCGTACGGCGATGGCTTCCTGCTGCAGGTGGAGCATGTCCTGTTCGATGAGCATCAGCCGCTGATGAGCGGTGAGGTGGCTCCAAATGGTGGTGCCGACGAGCACCAACAGAGCGGCCGTCATGGGCATGGCAAGGGGAAGCACCAAGTGGGCCATCGTGAGCGCGAGGATAATGACGACTCCATACAAGGCGATGGCCTTCCCGGCAAGGAGCAGGCTGATCGTCCCTCTGAAACGAATCAGGATCCAGGCAACCAACCAGGCTACGAGCAGCGTCAACAACGAACGGCTGGTGCCACCGAGTTGATAGAGCTGATTGTCAGTCAGCAGCATGTTGAGGACGTGAAGATGCGCAACCGAGCTAGTAATCGTCTGTCCCGTGGGCAAGAGCCAGCTTCCTCCCGTGACAGGATTCGGGAGAAACACGACGATCTTACCCTTGAACCACTCGGTCAGCCGGGCGCGCTCGTGATGCTCGATGGCGTTCCAGACGGATGACAAAGGAACGGTTGGAAAGGAATTGATCGTTCCATTGCCGACATAGTTGACTAAGAGGGAGTCCGTGCCTCCCTTTGAATGAGGCAGTTCCTTCGGTGCAGTCTGTTGTTGAAATGCCTCGTACAGTGCAATTCCGAAGGCTGGAATAGATTGCTTGTCGCCGCTTGCCGTCACAGGTACTGTTCGCGTTATACGATCGGCATGGGGCGTGACCAACAGATGGCCCGCGATCGTTTGGGTTGAGACCAGCGTTGCCTCAGGGCTTTGCACCACGACGATGGGGCCGGCGGTGCTCATGGCTTCCAGCAGCAAGGCGTCGCTCGCTGCCCCGCCGAGCTGGGCAGGACTGGCGTGGTCGAGGCGATGATCGAGGCCGATCACGAGAGCACCGGATTCATGCGCACTGGTGAGCAGGCGTGCGAGAACGGCTCGGTCCCATGGGCCTACACCGAGCTCTTCTTCGCTAGCCGAATCCCGCGTGACAATGAGAAGGGATTGGCTGACTGGGATAGGTGCGCGATCGGTCAGCCAGAAATCGTACGCAGTCCAGTCCAAAGCCGTGAATGTCGATGAGGCTGCAGCCCACAGTCCGAGCGCCATGACGGTCGCAAGCAACCCCATCGCGCCGGCTTGGAGCCAGAAGGAGCTGAGAAATTGTCGCCACAGGCGTGAAGTATCGAGCATGAGTATTCTCTACGGTCCTGCAATTTCTGCCAAGATCGCTTTCGATTCTTGCTTGGGCAGCCCCTTCAGCATCGTTTTGGCTTTCTGTAAATCTGGCGTGACACCGAGGCCTTTGCCGTAGATGCGTGCCAGTGCTTTCTTCGATGGAATGAATCCATCAGCAGCGGTGGTGGTAAAACATGTCAGGATTCGTGCGTCGAATTGAGCGAGTCTAGTATCGAGCCCGGTCTCATACAGGCGCGCTAGTTCGTCGTGCGCAGTCTCGTCCAGCGCAAAGGCTTCGGCAAACAGAGCCGTGACTCCGTTGGATGATTGGCTCTCTTTGAGCAGGGTGATGCCCAAGGACTCACTTGGGTCGTTCCTGCCGGCATCCGGGTAATCAGCCCAGAGTTCATTGCGATATTGTCTGAAACCTTCGATCGCGTCTTTTCGATGGCGTTCAGGTTGGTCCGGCGATAGCGCTTGGCGGCGGAGCTGTGAAAGGGATTCTGCCGCTCGCTGCTGGCCAAACTCGACGGCCTTGGTCCACCAGCGAATCGCCAGCGCCAGATTTTTTTCGACGCCCTGTCCGCTGCGATAGGCGTTCCCCATAAAGTACTGCGCCTGCGGAACCCCGCCAGTCGCTGCGTCTTCCATCAATTGCGCGGCTTCACGATGTTGATTCGTCAGCTTCAAGATCAGCGCAAGGTGATAGCGGGCGTCGGGAAAGTGTGGTTGCAGCTCCAAGGCTCGACGGTAGGATTGGATTGCCACTGTGAGGTGTCCGAGCGAGTACTGGGCGCTGCCCAAGCTGTAATGCGCGAGCGTAAGTTCGGGATCGAGCCGGATGGCTTCCTTCAAGGCCAGGGCAGCGGTGCGGCCATCCTGTTTGGCCATCAGTGTGATGCCAAGTTGCACATGGGCTTTGGCGTTGTTCGGATTGAGCGTGATTGCAACACGGCATTCGCCGATGGCTGCGTCTAGATCACCGATGTGGTAGAGCCCTTGGGCGAGTGCAAGCCGGGCCTCCGGACTGTCCGGCGATACAAGGATTGCGCGGCGTAAGTCACCCAGCACAATCACATCATCCACTTGCTCGTATGGTATGGGTTCGGGGGACCGGTGCTTCTCCGGAAGTATTATGGTAGGCGAGCCTTCGAAAGAAGGTGGTGGGGACTCAACCACTAGGGGCGGCAAGTCCTCAAGCGTTTGCGCAAGTAACGAATCGATGGGGAGACGAGTGATGAGGGATGTGAGCAAGAGGGTCACATGCACCGGTCGGAAACGCATCGGAAACCTGTGACCCTTCTGGGAAGTGTCTGCGGAAAAACCATTATAGCATAGAGCATGTGTGGACTGACTGGAGACGGAGATGAAGTCCTCAATAGAAATGCTGGAACGGGTGATTTCGTTCTTTTGGACTCAGGTTCACGAAGGAGCAATCGATAGGGGAGAGGAGGCAAAGAAAAAGGCATTGCCTGTAACAGGCAATGCCTTTTGGAGACTCAGGTATGGAAAGAGGACTAGCTATTGGTCCGGAACCATTTCCGGTACTGGAACAGACCTAATCCAAGGATTCCCGCCCCAAGCATCAGAATGGTAGCAGGCTCCGGGACATT
>JACMLT010000325.1 GCA_014379455.1 Nitrospiraceae bacterium | reverse complement strand
CGGATGGGATCCGCAACTGACAAAATCAACTATCAGGTCCGCGCATTGCCAGGTACGGCATCAGGGACCGACGCCTGGCTCTTGACGAACTATCGTGATGGCTCAGTCCAGGTGGACCGGATCCCTGTGAACGATCTTCGGGCATTTTCCACTGTGCGGTATCTGGGCAATACGGCGACGGTGACGTCCATCGAGGCCACCATCATCTATCTTGGCAGTGGTTTATCGGGCAACAACGAGCCTGAATGGACTGATACCGGAAGTCGTGTGAAGGGGTGCCTAGAATGTGGCCGTGTGGTTCTCCATCAACGCAACTGAGACAGCGTTCCGAATGCCGGCTCGAGTGCGGCGTGTTCTTTTCCCCTTGTCCCAGCCGTGTCGCTTTGTTCCACGACGAGTCTTCTTTGCGTTACTGGGAGCTTCGGTCTTTGAAGGTGAGTTCAGAGACGGCGGATTTATCCAGATCGCCTTTGCCCAGCGCGACTAGCTTCTGATATTGATCGTAGGTCGCTTGAGCTACAGGGACGGCGAGCCCGGCGGTTTTCGCTAACGCGAGGGCGATACCCGAGTCCTTGGCGGCATGAGCAGCCGAGAAGTAACAGTCATGGGCGCGGTTCTCCATGTCCTCGCCGTCAGTTTCTAACACACGCGACGCAGCTCCCGTTTGAGCGAAGACGGTTCGCACCATCGTCAGATCAAGGCCGAGCGCCGCTCCAAGCCCAAGCCCCTCTGCCAGTGCCGCGGTATTGCAGTTCATCACCATGTTGACGAGCGCTTTGACTTTTGCGGCCTCTCCTGCTGAACCGACATAGCGTAGATGGGCGCTCAATTTCTCCAAGAGCGGCGTTGCCGACTCGAACACATCCGGACGTCCGCCGCACATGAGGTAGAGCGTGCCTTGGCGCGCTTGCGTGATGCTGCTGGCCATGCAGGCCTCGAGGCTTCGGCCACCATGTTGGGTCACCAGGGATTCGACCTCGATGTGCATAGCCGGTGAAAGGGTGGCACAGTTCACGAAGAGCCGGTCCTTGGCGTGGCGGAGAAGACTCTCCGTGCCGGTGGCAGAAAAAATGTGGCGCATCGCCGTGTCATCAGACACCACCGTAAAAATGATGCTGGAGAGTTCTGCAACGCGGGCTGGGGATGCAGTCGCTTCACAGCTTAGCTCAAGGGCGAGGCTGGTGGCCGTGGCGCGATCTTGATCGTATACTGCGACGATTGTTTCACCTTGATCTTTCAACCGTCGGGCCATGTTGGCCCCCATCCGTCCCACTCCTACGAAGCCGATCTTAGGATCAGACTGCCTCATCACGCTTGCTCCTTCGTTTGTGTTAGCATGCGCCCGCGCGCGCGAGTGTAGCATACGTCTATGGAATCGATAACGGAGGTGTGAGGGAGGTTCGTGGAATGCAGCAACCCATAGTCAGCTATCATCTTGACGAGTTTGGCGATTGGGTGGCCGATCTCCAATGCGGCCATGGTCAGCACGTACGCCATCAGCCGCCGATGACGAATCGGCCCTGGGTTCTGACGGAAGAAGGTCGAAAACAGCACCTTGGAGAGACGTTGAACTGCAAGAAGTGCGACGAGCCGGCGGGCTGAACTATTCGATGGTGGTGATGTTTTGGGACAATGCCGATTTCATATCGAGGCCTGATCCTGACCAGGGTTGCAGAAGCGAACCTTCGTAACGGTAGCCGCCCGTGATGGGATCGTTGGCCAGGAGCAGCGGGGTGTCGAGGTCGAGCACGTCGAACCCGCCGAGTCCCAGGACCAGGCTGAAAGAGCAGCCCATCGCCACGCGTGTTTCGATCATCCCGCCGATCATCAACTTGAGGCCAGCAGCCTTGGTGTAGGAGGCAATTTCTACTGCTTCAGCGACGCCGGTTTTCATGATCTTGATGTTGATGTAGTCAGCCGCGCCGCGAGCGACGACTTCGTGCGCGTCTGCGAGCGAGCGGACCGATTCATCGGCCGCAACAGGAATGCCCGTCTCTCGGCGGATCGCCGCCATGCTGTCAAGGTCGTCTCGCACCACCGGTTGTTCAAGTAGCGCCATCGTCCCGCCAAATCGCTTCACCCCCTGTGCAAATTCCAGACAGTCCTGGCGCGAGAATCCTTGATTGCCATCGCCGATGAACGCAATGCCGGGAAGTGCCCGGTGTACGGCTTCCAAACGCCGGATGTCGTTCTCGACATCGTTGCCGACCTTCATTTTGAACAGGCGAAATCCTTTTGTGTACCATCCGCGTGCTAGGGCGACAGTTTTGTCGAGGTCGGCGATAGGGATGGTGATATCCGTTTCCCGTGCTCGCACATCTGCGCCACCCCACAGTTGCCACATCGGGATGTTCGATGCGCGGCAGTAGGCATCGATGACGGCGGTTTCGAGCCCGCAACGTGCGGCTGGAGAGGAGTGCGCCTGTTCAGATAGCACTCGGCCAACGTCCGTATAACTTGCGGCTGAATGACCGAGGATGGCCTTGCCGAGCTGGTGGAGTGCGATCAGGCAGCTCTCGCGAGTTTCTCCTCCAACTTCTGGAAATGGCGCTGCCTCGCCATAGCCTTGTGCGCCGTTCGACAGGGTGACTCGAAGGAACACGTTCTCTGCAATCGTTCGTGCGCCGGTGGCAACGACGAAGGGGTCAGTGAGGGGCACATCCACCAGCCAGAACTCCACCTTGCGTATGGTGCTGGAGATATCGTCCATTGGAAAGACAGGGGGCGCCCCTCACGAGAGTCATACAGGTTGAGGAAGTGGCGTTATCTATAGCAGTAGTCGAATCGTGCAGGTTGGTGAGATCGGCTCATCCATATCGATCGTTCTCCCAGGGGAATGCGTGATTCGAGTAGCCCCGCACTTCCCAGAACCCCTTTTCATCCTTCTCCGAAAAGGTAATCTCCTTCACCCACTTGGCACCTTTCCAGGCATAGCGCTTTGGGACAATCACGCGGACCGGGCCTCCGTGTTCCTTCGTGAGGGGCCTGCCGTTCCATTTATAGGTCAAGAGCACGTCCCGATCATCGCAGGCTTCAAGCGGCAAATTGGTGGTGTAATCGTCGAACGATTTGAAGAGGACGAATTTCGCCGAGGGTAACGGCTTCACCACGGACAGAATGTGTTTGAAACTGACCCCTTCCCACTCATTGTCGAACCGGCTCCAGCTCGTCACACAATGGAAGTCCGACAGGTCCTTGAATTGGGGCTGTGCCAAGAATTGTTCCCATGTCCAGGTGACGGGGGTGGTCACGGACCCGCCGACGGTCAGGCTCCATTCAGTCAGGGGGACGTCAGGTTTGAAACCCAGATCTAGCACAGGCCAGGTTTCGACGAGATGTTGTCCAGGGGGCAGGCGGGCATCTCCTTCGTAAAACACTTCCCGTTCTTCACCGCCACGCCGAGCCTTCGCCCACTGTTCTTTTGTCTTCGTTAAGCGACTCGATTCATCCATAGGTCGGCCTCCCCCTACAGAGTAGGGCAAGAAGGTCTTGTCTTACAAGTAGTCGGCGAAAAATATTGGGCATGTGACTTCGCGTAACTCATTCTAATACCTAACTATCGCCAGACCTGCTACACTTGCGTGAACGCACAAATTGGGAGAGATATGGGTCTGCGTATCTTGGAGTGTGTCGTATTCGTGGTGGTCTGCTCCCTAGTCATGCTCGCGGCTATGGTCGGGCAGACGATCGCGGCAATCCCGCACGCGAAGGAGTCAGCACTGGTCGCTCCTTCCATCAAGCCGGCGAAGCAATATCCGCCGACCCAACGTACCAAGAAGAAATCTATATCCACTGCCACGGAGCGCCAACCAGGCGATATTCAGAAACAGGCTAGGTCGGTACAGACAGAGTTCAAGCAGAAGAGGTCGAAGCGCTCACGACGTATGAACATTCATAAAAAGGAGCCGCCGAAAGCCGTCGTGCAGCCAAGAACCGATCTCATGTACTACGGCATACTGGAAAGCCCTCAGCGCTATGATCCTGTTCGGAGTCATCTTGGTGGAGGTGTTCCGAACCCAGACATTCTTGAATTGACCCACGACCATTTTCAAGAGCTCGACCGCAACCAGGATGGGGCGATCGATCCAGTTGAACGGACGTTCGGCCGGCCTGATATGGATCGCGATCTCCACGACCGCAGGCCACAATAGTTGCCTCTGCTGCCTCTTTCAGTTCTGTACATCCACATCATCGCCTCACGTCGTAGACCTATAAGAAGCACGAATTTGTCTGTGTGAAGGCGTGGTTTCTGTAAGACCATGGGACTTTGGCTGACTGAAGAACAGTGGCCCACATTGACAGCCAGAAAAGGAGTCCCCATGATACGCGAGCACACCATCATGACACAGGAAACGCTATCTACTGAAACGAAGAGCGGGTTGAATGCCGGGAAGATCGCGGTCATCCTCGCGATTGGAGTGGCAGTGGCCGCATTTTTCTATTTCGATCTGGGGCGGTTCCTTTCCTTGCAGGCCCTCAAAGACAATCGCGACGATCTACTCTCGTTTACTGAAACACATGCTGCCGTGGCTGCCGCGTTGTTCGTCTTGACCTATGTGACCGTGACGGGGCTCTCACTTCCCGGCGCCGTAATTCTCACACTAGCCGGCGGATTCCTCTTCGGATTCGTGTGGGGTACGCTGTTCGTAAACCTGGGAGCCACGACAGGCGCGACGCTCGCGTTTCTTGCATCCCGCTACTTGCTGCGCGATTGGGTGGAACGGAAGTTCGGAAAGTGGCTGGGCCCGGTTCAGCAGGGCTTTACGAACAATGCCTTCAGTTATCTCATGACTCTCCGGCTGATTCCGCTCTTTCCGTTCTTTGTGGTAAACCTGGTATCCGGCCTTACTCGCATGAATGTCGGCACCTACGTCGTGGCGACGGCACTCGGGATTATCCCGGGCTCCTTCGTGTATGCCTACGCGGGTCGGCAACTCGGCACGATCAATTCCTTGAAAGATATTGCGTCTCCCAGCGTGATTGGAGCATTTGTGCTGTTGGGGATTTTGGCACTTGTGCCAAGCCTGTACAAGAAGTGGTCTGGGAAACCGGCATGACCGTAAGTCTGGCGAAAGGTCCCTCGGCTAGGCTCGGGACGGTGAGCTTGTCGAACCGTGAGGCGTGAAACGTGACATGTCGAAGAAAAGTGAACGTGACGCGATGGTCTCACAGTCACCAGGGAAGATCGTCGTGATGAATCGGCATG
>JACMLT010000040.1 GCA_014379455.1 Nitrospiraceae bacterium | reverse complement strand
TGAACTTGAGAAAGCCATTAAGGCAATGCACGCCTATGAAGTTCCTGAAGTTATTGCGTTGCCAGTTACAGAAGGCCTTGAGGCATATGTTCGGTGGGTGCGGGTTGAGACCCACGGCTAACTGTTTGGTGAAGGAGATATTCGTACAATTAAGGGGTTGACTGAAGCAATTTCTGTCGATACACTCGCCAGTGATCAATTACTGGTGGGATTAGGGTAGCCCACTCAGCGGGGGATGAAGGTTATGGGACAGACAAACGGCGCCGAGGACAACGATTCCTATACTATCGTGGTCTTTCGTGGCGCAACAGCCAAGCCACTGCGGTATAGTTTCCCTCGTAAGCTTGTCAGTAAGCTATTGATTGTCGGAGCCGTCTTAGCCCTTGTCAACGTACTTGTCATTGGGCACTATGTCATGAGGACCAATGAAGTTTTGGAACTCTCGGCATTTCGTGCAGAAGCCATGAGTGCACGGGAGCAGACGGGGACTTTTTCCAGTGCCGTCGATGACTTGAAGAAGCGTTTAACAGCCATGAAAGAGGTTAACCAGCGGCTTCGTGTGATGCTGGGCATCGAGAATCCTAAACCAGGGGATGTGACAAACGGTCGAGGCGGTGAAGATACTCCCATTCCCGATGGCACTACTCTCCCTACCTCCGAGAGTACCCTCAAGAGTAACACAGAGAATCAGCACTCCGGTTCACCTGAATCAAGTCAGAGTGCTCTAACTAGCCCAATGAGCTCATCTGCTGGTTCGAGCGGACTCAGTGAGCAGGAAATGATTGCCTCAATCAAGGATGGTATAGATTGGCTGTCAAAAGAAGCCACGATTCAGGAACAGTCGCTTCAAGAGTTATCTTCGGCTGCTGAAAAAAAATCTTCTCGATGGGCAGCAACTCCATCCATTTGGCCGGTGAAGGGTTGGGTGACCTCCGGGTTCGGGCCAAGGGTTTCCCCATTTACAGAGAAACCTGCGTGGCATGATGGGTTGGATATTGGCGCAGCGGCCAATGCGCCGATTCAGGCTCCGGCTCAAGGACGTGTCACAGCGGTCGGTTTCGATCCTAAGTTGGGAATTCTCGTGAAACTTGACCACGGTTTCGGAATTGAAACCGTCTACGGACACCTCGCAAAGTCGTTAGTCAAAGAAGGGCAACGTGTAAAGCGTGGAGAAGCCATTGCATTGGTCGGCAGTACTGGCTTAGCCACCGGCCCTCACTTGCACTACATGGTCAAAGTTAATGGCCAAGCGCTAGACCCCGTGAAATATATCCTCGACTAGCTCAGTAGATTCCTCGCGTCACCCATCCTTCGCGTCCCACACAACCACCGAATTCACGTACCTCCTATGCTATACTGCCGTGCCAATACGGTAGTATAGATCATATCGTTGCCCTGCCTATGACAGACATTGAGATTAATCGGTCAGTGAAGGCGCACCCAATTCAGGATGTTGCCGATCAGCTTGGCATCCAGGCCAATGAGCTATTTCCGTACGGAAAGTTGAAAGCGAAGGTCTCGCTTGACGTGCTGGAAAGGCTTCATGCTGCGCCGCTCGGCAAATATGTACTCGTGACCGCCATCAATCCAACCCCGCTCGGGGAAGGCAAGACCACAACATCCATCGGGCTTGCCATGGGTCTTTCCCGCCTCGGCCATCGAACAGCCGTCACGCTTCGCCAGCCTTCGTTGGGGCCGGTGTTCGGGATTAAAGGTGGAGGAACTGGAGGAGGGAGGGCTCAGGTCCTTCCGATGGAAGATATCAATCTTCATTTGACCGGCGATGCCCATGCGGTCTCCGCCAGCCACAATCTCTTGTCGGCGTTTGTTGATAATCATCTCTTTCACGGAAATGCGCTTCAGGTGGATCCGCATCGGATCACTTGGCCACGGACGTTGGGGGTCAGCGATCGGGCGTTACGGCAGATCTCATTGGGAGAAGGGGATGTAGGTCGCAGGGGGCAGTTTGTGATTACCGAAGCGTCCGAAGTGATGGCGATGCTGGCATTGGCATCGAGCCAAGCCGACTTGCGACACAGGCTCGGGCAGATCGTCGTTGGGTTTACAATGAATGGTAAGCCAGTGCGGGCAGAAGAGTTTGGATGTGCCGGGTCCATGGCCGTCTTGCTCAGAGAAGCGTTGTTGCCAAATTTGGTTCAGACGCTGGAGGGAACTCCGGCGTTTGTGCATACGGGGCCGTTTGGTAACATTGCCCACGGGAATTGCTCGATCCTTTCCGATGCCATCGCCTTACGTTGTGCAGACTATGTGGTCACGGAGGCCGGGTTTGGGAGTGACCTCGGAGCAGAGAAATTTTTCAATATCAAATGCCGCCTCTCAGGGTTCAAGCCGGCAGCAGCTGTGGTGGTTGCGACGCTTCGTGCACTCAAGCTTCACGGTGGCGGAGGCGCAGCCAAGGTTGGAGCGCCGCTCCCGGTAGGCCTTACTGGGCCGAATCAAGATGGATTGGCCAAAGGCTTTGCGAATCTTGAGCAGCATATTGCAAACGTGAAAGCCCATGGGGTGCCTGTGGTGGTTGCGGTCAATGCGTTTATCGATGACTCGGTGGCTGAGCTGGAATGGGTGCGAAAACGGGCTCGCGAGGTCGGTGCGGTGGATGCCGCAGTTTCAACACATTGGGCCGATGGCGGGAAAGGGGCTGAAGAGCTGGCGAAGGCTGTGGTCGGCGCCACAGAAAAAACATCTTCGTTCAGATATTTATATGACGTCGGCTGGCCGATCAAGAAGAAAGTTCATACCATTGCCACACAGATGTATGGGGCCTCAGCCGTGTCGTTCGACGCACAAGCTGAAAGAGATATCGAAATCGCGCAACAGCTCGGACTCGATCAGTTGCCCATCTGTATGGCCAAGACGCCGTTGTCGCTGTCGCATGATCCGGCGTTGAAAGGGCGCCCGTCAGAGTTTACGTTGCCGATTAAAGAGGTGAGAATCCTCGCAGGAGCTGGATTTCTGACGGCGGTCTGCTCAGGTATTCAACTCATGCCTGGGTTGCCCAAGAAGCCGATAGGGGAACGTATTGGAATCGATCCAAGCACGGGCGAGGTTGTGGGACTGTCCTAACGGCTAGCGCTGTTTAAGATAGCGGAAGAATTCTGAATCTGGACTCACCACCAGCGTGGATTTGTCCTTGAAGGTCTTCTTGTAGGCTTCCATCGAACGAGTAAACTCGAAAAAATGAGGATCCTGCCGGTACGCATCAGCATAGACCTTAAAGGCCTTGGCATCCCCAGCGCCCCGAAGCTCTTCCGATTCCTTGTACGCCTGAGCCAGAATAATCTCGCGATCCTTTTCCGCCTCTGAACGGATTTTCTGTGCCTCTTCGGCACCTTCCGCACGATACTGCTTCGCTTGCCGTTCCCGCTCTGCTTGCATTCTGGCGAACACGGCCTTCTCGTTCTGCTCAGGGAGGTCGGCGCGCTTGATTCTCACGTCCTGAATCTCGATCCCATACGCCGATGCTTTTTCATGCGACCGCTGGGTCACGATTTTCATGAGATCGGCGCGGTGATCCGCGACGATTTCCAGAAGGTCATGGCGTCCGAGTTCGACCCGGAGTTCAGAGTAAATAATGTCATTGAGCCGTTGCAGCGCTCCCCGCTGGGTTTGAAAGTTCTGATAGACCTTGAGTGGGTCGACAATCCGCCATTTGGCGTAGTTGTCAAGAAGGAGGGTCTTCTTGTCTTGGGTGATCACATCTTGGGCGTCTGAGTCGTAGTCCAATAGACGCTTATCGAAGTAGGTGACCTCTTGAATGAACGGTATTTTAAAATAGAGCCCCGGCTCAGTGATATTGCGGACAGGCTTTCCGAGTTGGACCACGATCGCATTCTGGATGATGTCTACGACGAAAAGCGGTGAGGCTCCCAGGAAAAGCAACCCACCGGCGACCACGAGCAGTGCAATGATCAATCCCTGCTTGGTCATCATTTACGGTCCTCAGTGGTGGTGCTGGTCATGGGCTTGTGACGATCGAGCGGAAGGTACGGAAGCATACGATCGGCTGCCTTACCGTCAATGATGATTTTCTCGACGTTCGGCAGGATCTCTTCCATGGTTTCGATATAGATCCGCTTGCTGATGATGTCTTTGGCTTGATTGTATTCTTTCAACGTTGCCGAAAAACGGTTGGCTTCACCCTGGGCGCGATCAACACGCGCCTGAGCATTGCCCTTGGCCTGGTTCACCACCTGGGCGGCTTCGCCTTGGGCTTTGGGGAGAATGTCGTTGCGATAGCTCTGAGACTGGTTGATGAGTTTCTCTCGATCTTCTTTCGCGTTCGTCACATCCTTAAAGGCGGCTGCCACGGCTTCGGGAGGGCTGACGTCCTGTAGTTGAATAGCGGCGATTTGGACGCCGCCTTGATACTGGTCGAGAAGCGATTGCAGGAGTATCTGAGTATCTTGCTGGATCTGGGCCTTGCCGGTCGTCAACGCCTCGTCGATTTTGCCCTTACCGACCACT
>JACMLT010000324.1 GCA_014379455.1 Nitrospiraceae bacterium | reverse complement strand
TGTTGTTCGTGATGATGTGCCTCCTGATGGGAGAAGTCGCACACGCTCATGACCCGGATCTGCCGGAGCTCGATCTGCCCGAAGTCTCGGTGACCGGTGAACGACCGGTCGCGGCATCCTCCCAGCAGTTCATCCCGGACAAAGAAATTCTTCTCCAGCCGCAGGGACGTCCCTCTCAAGTATTACGCCTGATTCCCGGTTTCCTTGCCGTCGAGCATTCCGGGGGAGCAGGGAAAGCCGATCAATATTTTCTACGCGGGTTCGATGCAGACCATGGAACCGATGTCGCGTTCTTCGCCGACGGGATGCCGATCAATCTCCGCACCCATGCCCATGGGCAAGGCTACACCGATCTGAACTTTATTATTCCAGAAACAATAGAAGGACTCGACGTCTCCAAAGGGGCCTATCTTCCTGAACATGGTGATTTTTCCACGGCAGGAGCGGTGAATTTCAAAACGCGACAGGTGGTTAAGGAAGGGGTCGCCCAGGCGACCGGTGGTCAGTTTGATACGCAACGGTATCTGCTCATGTTCTCGCCGACGAAGGACAAGATCCGCACCTTGTTCGCTGCCGAGGGGTATTACACCAATGGCCCATTCGAGAACGGAAATCGGTACTTTCGGACCAACCTGTTCGGTAAAATGACGACCAATCTGACAGGCCGGGATGAATTAAGTCTGACCGGCACGTTTCTGAAGTCTCAGTGGAATGGTTCCGGAGAGATTCCCTTTCGCGCAGTTACTGACGGCAGGATCGATCGGTTCGGCGCGATCGATCCTTCGGAGGGCGGCAATACGCTTCGCAGCACTGCCCGGTTGAATTATCACTATGACACGATATCGGACGGTCAGTTTTTTGCCAACGCGTATGGGCAGTATTACCGGCTGGATCTTCTCACCAATTTCACGTTCTTTCTCAACGATCCCGTCAATGGCGACGGGATTCAGCAATCCGATCGCCGAGTGATATACGGCGGCGATATCGGATATAAACAAAGAGGCGAGGTGCTGGGCTTGCCGAGCATTGGAACAATTGGGTTTCAAACCAGAGTCGATAACATACACGCAAGACTCGGGACCCAGACGACGAGAATACCGACCGGAGCCACCACCGACAGCGATATTCTTCAGGCGTCGTATGCGCCGTTCGTCAAAGCAGAGGTTCAACCGACGTCGTGGATGCGGCTCTCAGGCGGACTGCGCGCTGAAACGTTCACATTCGATGTACGTAATCGTTGCGAGAACTGTACGGAGCAACCGGCCGGCCGGACGAGTTCCAGCATCGTCCTCCCGAAAATGAATCTCATCCTGGGCCCCTGGGCCAGCACAGAATTCTTTGCGAACTACGGCGAAGGCTATCACAGCAATGATGCGCGCTCAGCCGTGACGCCGGGGTCCTCACCGCTTGCGCGAGCCCAGAGCTATGAGGTCGGGGTGCGATCGAAACCATGGGGGCCTCAAGGCATTGAATTCATCGCCACCCTGTGGCGATTAGATCTCAAGTCAGAACTCGTGTTTGTGGGAGACGAAGGGACCACCGAAATTCGTGGCCCAAGCAGACGAGAGGGCGTGGAAGTGGCCGCGCGCGGACAAGTCTGGGGTCCAATTTATTTCAACGGCAGCGTGACATGGACGAAGGCCGAATTTCGCAATGGCGATGCGATTCCACTAGCCCCTGAAGTGACGGGGTATGGCGCAGTGTTGATGCGTTGGCCTGAAGGTCTCACCTCTCAATTGCAAGCGACGTATCTCGGCGTGCGACCGCTCATAGAGGACCGGAGTGTCAAATCTCCCTCCTGGATTGACTTCGATCTTTCGGAGCGCTATCAACTGCCGATCAACTTGTCCAATGGACGTCTGGAGGCGTTCTTGTTCATTCAGAATCTATTCAACACGAAGTGGGAGCAAGCCATATTTTCATTTGACTCACGACTGAGGAGTGAGACGGCGCCGGTCAATGACATTCACTTCGTGCCGGGAAACCCGCGGACGTTCATGGGCGGCGTCGCGTGGTATTTTTGACGGCTGCTGAAAACGCCCTCCAACGGCGTTCTCGGCTCGCACTAATCCTCAACGTACCCCGGAGGGTACGCCTCCGGTGCTTTCTTCGCCTGCGGCCTTGTTGGAAGATCGTTTTGAGCGGTCTATAGTTAGCCTGGCATGAAGACACAACGCCGAGTTCTACCACGCAGCTATTTCAATCACTCAACGGTTCAGGTGGCGCGGTCATTAATTGGCAAATATCTCGTTCGAGTAATCGATGGTCGTATCCTCGCGGGAAAGATCGTCGAAGTGGAGGCCTATGTCGGGTCGAAGGACAGGGCCTGTCATGCGTCGAAAGGGAGGACGCAACGGACGGAGGTGATGTTTGGTCCGGCAGGGGTCGCGTACGTCTATCTCATCTATGGGATGTACCATTGTCTGAACGTCGTGACGGAGCGAGAAGAATTTCCCTCAGCCGTGTTGATCAGAGCGATTGAACTTGATGGGGAGTTGATCGATGGGCCAGGTCGGCTCTGCCGCGCGCTGGAGGTCGATCGCCGTCTCAACCGCGTGGATCTCACGACCGGCGAATCTCTGTGGTTTGAAGATCGAGGGGAAGTGGTGGGAAGGGGAACGGTAGGCGCGTATCCAAGAATCGGTGTCGACTATTCGGGCAAGTGGGCCGAGAGACTCTGGCGATTCAGATTACGCACGGTCACAACCCCCAGGCAGATACGACGCACAAAAAAACAGGGAGGCACCGGATAGGTCCGGTACCTCCCTTACTGTATCTCGTTGAGCGGCTCGCTCAACAATCGGGGATCATGTCAGAGTTGCAGCAGGATGCTCAAAAAGGCTGTTCAGCAAGGCCGAAGCGAGTGAAGAGGCGAGGTGTATGCTTCGGTACGTTGAGCCTCTGAGTGATGCGAGAACGCCGCTGGCGAACTTTTTCAGCATTCTTGCTACTCGATCTTCCGATCGCCGGTGATCTTTGTCGCCGAGGTCACCGGCGGGGCGATCTTGATCTGAGGCCCCTGCACAGTCGGGAGCTGATTCGCTCCCTGGCCCGTGGTAATTCGCTCATTGTCCGTCTTCATGAGATTCTGCTGGGCGCTCTTAAAGGAGTCGGCCGACTTATTCAGCGTACTTTCGCCACGCGCATCTGACTGACCAGGATCGTTGGCGGTTGGCTGGCCCGTTACAGGGCTTCCGCTGTTCTTCATCGGGTAGCCTTCGTGCTTGGGGAGAAGCGATGGATTCGCCGAGGCCATCGACAACGCAAAGAGGACACCGGAGACGGTCGCAACAGTGCCAATTACGAGCTTCATACGCCTACTCCTTTGAATAAATGATGGTGGCTGGAGAACATAGCTTTTCAATTTCAAGGTCGAATCAAGTAGCGGCGATCATAGCCAGGAGGGGGTGGCTCTGTCAAAGGAAGAATGGGAGGGTGGCCTGTTGGCCTCCTGTGCTCGCGGAACGCGCACGATGGGAATGTGCTCGTTCGACGCGCGCAGTGGGAGGCCTAACAGGCCACCCTCCTGTGAGAAGCATGCGAGCGTGGAAGGAGTGTGAGAGGAGGGCAGCCTCGATGGCCTCCTTTGCTCCCGGAACGCGCGCCCCGAGAAGGGCCTCGTTCGACGACCGTACTTGGACCAACATGAGTGCCCTTCCAAGAGAGGGAGCACGAGCGAGCTTGGAGGGAACATGTATATCGTTCGATGCGCGCAGTAAAGGGCAGCCTCGGCCACCCTCTAAAGAGAGATATAGGGGAGGATCTCCCTGGCTCCACAGTGACGTCAAGACAACGATGAGGTATATTCATGTCCTTAATCGCGACCCTGGGGTGTTCGTAGTCCGGTAGACGGGCCTTGAATCCAATCCAAGAGGTGGTCTTAAAGGAGTAAATAATTGAAGGTAAAGGGGCTAGCAGGTCTTTGGCAAGAAACTCTAGGCGTGTTATACGGACAGGAAGCTATAGATCTGCATCTTATGTGGATCTCTATACTAATGAGTTGTGTTGTGCCCTGGTTCTCGCCACTTGAGTACGGCATCCG
>JACMLT010000323.1 GCA_014379455.1 Nitrospiraceae bacterium | reverse complement strand
CGAGGCGCCCCGGGTAGTGGGCTATTGGGGCCGTTCAGACTGAACCTTTGCGTGTGTAATTGTCGATTTCATTATGTTGTGCGCATACCCGCAGGGATTCTATCGGAACATCCATTAGTGGACCGCCATAGTAGATGTAGTCGCAAAACGTAACCCAGCGATCAATCCCGAAAACATCTTGAAACGCAAAGCGGCCATTTCACCGATCAGTGATGCCATTGAGTCTCGCAACTCTTTACGTACTAAGATTAAGCCCCGCTCAAGATCTTCGATTGCTTCTCGCGAATAACGTATGTGGCAGTATAGTCACCAACCATCAAATAGGGCAACGAGCATTGGGGAGGGTGCTAGTGATTATGGGGGTGAGGTTCCCATGGGTAGTCACTCCACCAATTAGGTGTTATAAGGTATGTCCTCTGCTATTGGAAGGAATGAAGGTGATACGCTTTTTTGTGTCGATCATGGCTGTGGTGTGCTTCCTGTCCTACGGTTGTAAAGGACCACCGAGCACACAGGATCGAACTGTTTCACAGCCACCTGCAGGACCAGACGTATTGAAAGTCTGTACCGAGCGGCCCCCATCGTACACTGCTTCAGTGGACAGCCAACTGAAAGCTGTTCTTCCATTGTTAGGAAAGACGGAAATCGAGGCCGAAAGCATCGTTAAGGTATTTCTGAATCAGGAATCTGGTGGCTCAAGGAAAGGTGAGGATTTAAATAACTACATGTTCTATGTCTGTCAGATGTCAAATAACGGCAAATGGAGCGAAGCCACCACAGAGAGACTCATCAATCGGTTCATTGACAAGTGGGGATCAGAGCCACAATCTACGGCCCCCGTATCTGCCGTGCGCGATCCAGTCATAGAAGTCAGCTACGGGCTGAAAGGGTTTGGGCTACCTATTCCGATAGAACCATCCGCTACTGCAGAGCTCATCTTGATTCGTGAGGACCGTACAGTTGAATTGCAAAAGATTACAAACGGTCGAAATACGCGACTTCAGTGGCCAACCGCTGAGAGGATCTTTCCGCCAGAGAGTACCGGCAAGATAACGCTTTCCAATCATGGAGATGTTGGACTTTTTAATATTTCGTATTCGGTAAAGATTGCCATTCAAGGGCAGAAAGTACCGGGAGGCGTTATAGAGGTACCATTCACATTGCCGTTGCATGACTTACTGTCAGGAAAGTCACAGTCATTCACTATTGTGAACCAATCTTCCTTTATGACTTTGCTTCACTTTTCCGAAGCCGCGACTGTTGAGATACAGAGCCAAGATCAACGAAGACAGGTAAAAGTCAAAGCACGAGATATTACAATTTCTGACCAGCTTACTTATCTGCAGGGATCGTTGCACAAATGGTCAGGTTTAAAAATGTTGGATCCAGACCAGTTGAAGAAGAATCAAAAGAATGATCCTCCAGGTAGAGATCATTCCGGTTTAGCAAAGGATTAAATCAGTTCATGACGCTCCCAAATCCTATCCGTGATGCCGGCGGCCATGGCCGAAGTTATGCGAAGCGAGACACTCTCACAATTCAAAATAGCCCACTACCGGCGCCCCGCACGATGTTCAAAAAGGCCGTCCAGTAAGGCCGCAAGGAATGAGAACCCTGAGGCGTACAAGGGCAGGGTACGTTGAGGGGTTCGAACGACTGAAAGCGAAGCTGGCGGGCTTTTTCAACATCGTATTCAGCCGGGAGGCCATGCCATGTGTCGTCCTCCCAGAACATGGAGATGCAGGTGAAACACACTCTGGCCACCATCCTCACCGATATTGATGACGAAGCGATACCCGGAATCGGCAATTCCCTTCAACTTCGAAATTTTGTTGCCGGCCAGCATCAACCGTCCAAGCAGCCCGACATCCGAATCTTCTAGCTCGGCAATCGACGTCACATGTTTCCGAGGGATCACGAGGGTATGAGTCGGGGCCTGAGGATTGATATCATCGAACGCGACGACCAGATCGTCTTCATAGACCAGCGTGGCAGGAATGGTCCTCGCCACGATCTTGCAAAAGAGGCAGTCGTTCATGAGGTGGGTCCTTTTCTCAATCCAGATTTACCGAACCTGGCTGCCAGCTCCTGATAGATCTCTTGCGGCGTAATGTTGTGGTATCCCAACGCCACCACGGTGTGGAACAACAAATCCGCCGTTTCGTAGACAATCTCGTCCTTCTTCCCGCCCTTCCCGGCAATTGCGACCTCTCCGGCTTCTTCCACTACTTTCTTGAGTATTCGATCGACACCACCTTCCAGCAGTTTGGAGGTATAGGACTCGCTCGACGGCTGGCGCTTCCGTTCTTGGATCATCTGATAGAGGCGTTCAAGAATTCCCCCCCAGGATTCGGGCGTCTTCGTCTCCGGCGAGTCCAAACGAGAAAAGAAGCAGGCCCGCTCTCCCGTGTGACAGGTCGGGCCGACCGGTTCGACCTTCACAAGAAGGGCATCGCCGTCACAATCGAGAAACAGGTCTTTAAGTTGCAGCTTGTGGCCTGAGGTCTCACCCTTTTCCCATAACGTCTGGCGCGACCGGCTCCAGAAATGCACCGACTTCGTTTCAATGGTCTTTTGCAGTGCCTCCTGGTTCATAAAGGCCACCATCAGGACGGTGCCATCCCGCCAATCCTGGACGACCGCTGGAATCAGCCCCTGCGCATCAAATGTCAATCGCCCGACATCCATTATCGAACCGCTACTCCCTTCTGACGAAGATAGGCTTTCGCCTCCTGAATCGTGTGAGTCCGGAAATGAAAAATGGACGCGGCGAGCACCGCATCGGCCTTACCTCTGACAAATCCGTCATAGAGATGCGCCAAACTTCCCACGCCGCCCGACGCAATCACCGGAATCGGCACAGCCTCCGACACCGCCGCCGTCAACGCGAGGTCATAACCCTGCTGTTGCCCATCTTGATCCATGCTCGTGAGCAAAATCTCACCTGCCCCATACCGGGCCATCGTCTTGGCCCATTCAACGACGTCGAGACCGGTGGACTTACGTCCGCCGTGTGTGAACACGTCCCACCCTGTTGCCGGCTCAGGACGATGCTTGGCGTCAATGGCCACGACGATACATTGCGTCCCGAATCGCTCCGCCGCTTCTTTCACAAATTCCGGCCGTTGGACCGCCGCTGTATTGATACTCACCTTGTCCGCGCCCGCGCTCAACAGCGCCCTGATGTCTTCAATTGTTCTCACCCCGCCGCCCACAGTCAGCGGCATAAACACCCGCGACGCCGTCTGCTCGACCACGTCGATGATGGTCTTGCGATTCTCATGCGAGGCGGTGATATCCAGGAAACAGAGTTCATCGGCCCCTTCACGATCGTACACGGTGGCCACTTCAACTGGATCTCCCGCATCACGCAAGTTTACAAAACTCACGCCTTTGACGACACGGCCGTCTTTGACATCGAGACAAGGGATAATGCGTTTGGTCAACATCACAATGCGTGAAACGTGTAACGTGAAACGTGAAACGAATATGCCAGCAAAGAATTTTTCACACCCGTCCCTTTTCAGTGCCGAGAGCAGCAAGAGCTGTCCGATAGTCGAGTTTTCCGTCGTACAACGCTTTCCCCACGATCGCACCTTCAACCCTGGGACCGAGCGCCTGCACAGCCCGTAGGTCTTCGACTCGCGAAATCCCGCCCGAGGCGATCACGGGGAAGGACGACAACTCCACCACTTCCCGCAACGCCGCCAGATTCGGCCCACCCAACATCCCATCGCGGGCAATGTCGGTATAAATCACGGCGCCCAGGGAATAGTCTGCCAACTCCTTGAGCAGATCGGTCGCCTTTGTCTCCGATACCGATGTCCAACCCTTGACCGCCACCCTCCCATCACGAGCATCCAGCCCCAACAGAATCTGACGAGGAAACTCCTGGCAGGCCTTCTCCAAAAAAGACCGATCGGTCAATGCCGCGGTACCGAGCACCACCCTGGACACACCCGCCCCAAGATAGCGACGCACCGTCTCTATTGACCGAATTCCTCCCCCGACTTGCACCGCCACACGTACGGTGCGAATGATCGCTTCAATCTGGGAAAGATTGCGCGGCTCTCCCTCCACAGCTCCATTGAGATCGACCACATGGATCAGCGTCGCACCCCCCTGTTGCCATTGCATCGCGACAGCCGGCACGTCGTTAGAATAGACCGTTTCGGCCGCCATGTCGCCCTGACGCAACCGCACACAGCGGCCATCTTTCAGATCAATCGCAGGAATAACGAGCATGCACGGAACCGCGTCCTCTCAATGTTCCACTGCCGTTCCAAACGGAAACTCGTCGAGCATATGTTCGACTCCATACGTCGCCAACTCTTCCGCTGTCACAAATACTCCACGCCGCTGAATGAATCCCATCAAATCTTCCGTCATCGGCCGCTGCTTTTCGTAGTAATTCCCCTCCCAGAGAACTTGCCCGTCAGCTGCGACCACCTTGGCCTCAAACCCCACCGTCGCCGGTGGGCTGGCGCCAAACCGACCACCGACTCGCTCCTGATACACCCGCACTTGGCCGATCAACGAGGCATCCGCCTTGAGCTGTTTCGCCACCGTCACCGCCTGTGATTGACCGGCAGAAGGTTGCGACGCCGCTTGAGACGTCAGCGCTCTAGTCGCCTCCCCCGGCGATAGCACGGTCATACCCTGCCGTGTCTTCAACCTGTTCCAGAGCAACTGCGTGATGATATCCCCAGCTCCAGCCGGCACGGTGACTGTTTGCCTGAGCGGTTGTTCGATATTCGGCGGCACCGCCATCGCCATATCGGACCTGCGAACCTCCGGCGGCACCGAGAAATGCTGATCGGAAACATCCCTGACTTGTGGCGTCGCGAGTGTTGTGAACGGGACCAACGCGATGATACGAATCTGATACCGGGACAATTCCACGGACGATTTCGTGGTCACCTTTGACCCACTACAGCCAGCAACCACCAACAGTGCTAATCCCACCAAGGCCATCGACCGTCTCGTATTACTCATCGTGCTCATTTCCAGGATCCAAAGTTTTTGATCAACCGCAACCCCACGGCCTGGCTCTTTTCAGGATGGAACTGACAAGCCACGACATTATTCCTCCAGATACTTGACACAAACGGGAGTCCATATGTGGTTGTCGTCGCGGCAATTTGCCGGTCGGCCGGCTCAACATAATACGAATGCACAAAATACCAATGGTCTCCATCCGCAATCCCCTCGAACAAGGGACAGGCCCGCTGAATGGCAACCTGATTCCAGCCCATGTGAGGAACTTTCAGCGTTGGATCGATCTCAAACCGCCTGACCCTGCCCGGAATGATGCCGAGTCCTTTGTGAGTGCCAAACTCTTCGCTCTCCGTGAACAACAATTGGAGCCCTAAACAGATTCCCAGAAATGGTTTTCCCGATTGAATCGCGAGACGAATTGGTTCCTCTAGCCCATACCGCTCGATGTTGGCCATGCAATCGCCAAAGGCTCCCACACCAGGCAGCACCACATGACTCGCATTGCCGATCACGTGCGAATCCCGCGTGACCACCGCCTG
>JACMLT010000322.1 GCA_014379455.1 Nitrospiraceae bacterium | reverse complement strand
TCTCATAGCGGTCTTGGGCCGGAGCCAGACTGCCGTTCGGCTTATGGGGAGGGTGACTTGTGGGAATGAAGAGGATCTGGTCGAGCCCGAGCGCCTCGCGTGTCTGGCGCGCAATGGCCAGGTGACCATTGTGGACGGGATTGAAGCTGCCGCCGAGGAGGCCGAGACGAAGGGGGCAAGACTGTTGAGTGCTGGGTGCCGAGGGCTGAGATTCAGAATCTGGTGACATCATAACTCAGCACTCGAATCTAGCAGGTTAAGGAAAATTTAATAAGGCACACGAGAGCTTTGATGATCTGCAGTTGCGGCACAACAGGAATACCTTTCCCGCAGAATGCTCAAAATGGCCGTCCAGCAAGGCCGCAGCGAGTGAAGATCCGAGGCGTACCCTCTGGGGTACGTTGAGGGTCTGAACGATGCGAGAACGACGCTGGCGGACGTTTTCAGCATTCTGCTAGAGGATGACGAGGTTGTCCCGATGTATGACTTCCTCATATTCCTGCGGGCCGAGTTGTCGTTGAATCTCTGTTGTTTTGAGTCCTTTGATCCGTGCCAAGATCTCGGAGGAGAAGTTTACGAGTCCTTTGGCGAACTCTTTGCCGTCCTGGTCGAGGCAGCTCACCGCATCTCCTGTATCAAAGGGGCCGCTAACGTCCAAAATGCCTGAGGCCAACAAGCTTTTGCCCCGTCTCACCAGTGCCTCAACGGCACCTGTGTCGAGCGTCAGGGTACCTCGGGGCCTGAGGGTGAAGGCAATCCAGTGTTTGCGGCTGGTGAAACGGCGTTCCTTCGCGAGGAAGAGGCTGCCGCCTGGGCCGCCGGCTAATACCTGTGGAAGGAGACCGGCTTCTTGCCCATTTAAGATCAAGGTGGCCACGCCGTACTCACTGACGTTCTTGGCTGCTCTGACCTTTGTGGCCATGCCCCCAGTACCCTCAAATGAGCTGGACATGCCGGCCCGCTGCTCAATGTCTTCGGTAATGTCAGGAATCAAGGGAATCAGCGTGGCGCCGGGGCTTTTGCGCGGATCCTCGGTAAAGAGGCCGTCGATATCAGACAGGATGATCAACAGTTCCGCGTCGACGAGATGAGCGACCTCGGCAGCTAGGGTGTCGTTGTCTCCCACCCGGATTTCATCCACGGCGACCGTATCGTTTTCATTGATGATAGGGATCACACCAAATCCAATCAGCGCATTCAGCGTGTGGCGGGCATTGAGAAATCGTCGCCGATCGGCGAGGTCGTGATGCGTGAGGAGGATCTGCGCCACCGTGACGTCGAGCCGTGCAAACGATTTTTCGTATGCCCACATAAGCCGGCTTTGGCCGACCGCTGCGGCGGCCTGCTTCACGGGGAGGCTCTTGGGGTATTCTTTCAAGCCTAACTTTTTGATGCCGGAGACAATCGCACCTGAGGAGACGAGTAACACTTCTCGTCCGCTCGACCGGAGTGCTGCGATTTCATCGGCGAGCCGATCGATCCGTTCGGGGCGCAGCCCGGTGTCTCGGGACGCGATGAGACTGCTCCCGATTTTGATGACGATACGGGTGGCCTGTCTTAGGAGATCGTCTCGCATAGTGTGGCTCGAAGCTGCGCGACCTGTTGCCCGACATAGGTGACGAGTTCTGTCAGCCCTTCTCTCGTGGCGGCAGAGATCGGGAGGCACGTATAGTGATGACGCGTACAGTACTTCTGCAACTCACGCAGGCGCGCCTTCTCACCAGCCACGTCGAGTTTCGTCGCGACCACCGCGAAGGGGCGTGTGGTGATCGGCTCATCGTAGGCCGCTAATTCTCGACGCATGATCTCGAAGCTCTTCACAGGCTCCTCGGGGGCCCATTCCGACACGTCGATCATGTAGAGCAAAAACGACGTGCGTTCGATATGTCGAAGAAATCGGAGTCCTAGCCCCTTTCCTTCATGGGCGCCTTCGATAATCCCGGGAATGTCTGCGACGGCGAAACTTCCTTTTTCTCCCCAGCGAACGATCCCAAGATTTGGCGTCAGCGTGGTGAAGGGATAATCGGCGATTTTCGGTCGTGCGGCTGAGATCGCGGCGATGAGCGTCGATTTTCCGGCATTGGGAAGGCCCACGAGCCCGACGTCGGCCAGCAGTTTCAGCTCCAGTCTGAGCGACCGTTCTTCGCCTTCTGTGCCGGTTTCAAATTCCGTGGGTGTGCGGTTAGTCGACGTGGCGAAATGGTTATTCCCTCGTCCGCCCCGCCCCCCATGAGCTGCCACAAACCGTTGTCCGGCGGTAACTAGGTCGGCCAGCACCTCGCCGGTCTGATCATCGAAGATGACGGTGCCGACAGGAAGGGCCACCACTACACCTTCGCCGGTTCTTCCTGAGCAGTTGGCGGCGCCACCCTGGCGACCAACTTCTGCTTCATAGTGTTTTTGGTACCGGAGGTCGAGGAGCGTGGTCATGCGAGGCGACGCTTCAAATACGACGTTGCCGCCGTGGCCGCCGTCGCCACCGTCAGGCCCGCCGCGCGGCACGAATTTTTCGCGCCGAAAGCTGCACGCGCCATCACCACCGCGGCCGGCTGTGATATGGATGCGGACTTCATCGACAAACATCGGTGCACCGTTTCAGTGTGATGACTGTATGGGCATGACCTGCGAGGAACATCCCGTTGCACCAACAGTCATGCCGGGAGTCCTCGCGGTAATGAGGTGTGATGAGAAAAGAGGAAAAGAATGTACTATGAAATCGCAGGCTCGGAGTAGACGCTGATCTTCTGCCGCCCGCGCCCGCGCTCGAACTTCACAATCCCTGTGATGAGGGCGAAGAGGGTATGGTCTTTACCAAGGCCCACGTTGAAGCCCGGAAAGAATTTTGTCCCTCGCTGACGGATCAAAATCGATCCAGCCGTGACGGTTTCCCCACCATAGGCCTTGACGCCAAGATACTGCGGATTACTATCGCGCCCGTTTCTTGTCGAGCCGCCGCCTTTATTTGTTGCCATGGCTGATCCTCATTAGACCGTTTCAATGCCGGTAATGCGCAATTTGGTGAAGCCCTGGCGATGGCCATTGGTCCGCCGATAATTCTTGCGCCGTTGTTTCTTAAAGATGGTGATGGAGCGGGTTCGATCCTGGGCGATGATCTCACCTTTGACGCTGGCCCCTTTGACCAACGGTTGTCCAATCTCCAGGCCCTTCTCGCCGTGGACCAGCCGCACTTGGTCAAGTTCAACCGTTGCCCCTACCTCGCCGGGGAGGGACTCCACTTGGACCAATGTCCCAGTTTCGACTCGATACTGCTTGCCGCCTGTCTCAATGATTGCGTACATAAGCCCCCGTCTCCATTACAGAAGATGACTGTGTACCATAGGGGTTTGATTTCTGTCAAGGTAAGGGCCTGCTCTATCGCGATATTTTAGTCCGATAGCGAGGATGTGATGACGAACCTGGTCCCTTCTGCTCTTTTAGCTCTTTCGTTCGCCACCTCTGTTCGGTCCTGTGGCATATGCTATGCTTTCATTGTTGACCACCTTCACGCATCGGAGATTCTGATGGCCAATGCACCAAAGCCACATCCCTCCAAGCCAAAAGGCAGCCGGTTCGTACTCCGCCCCTATCGACGCGTCCCGACTCAGCGTGTGCTCTATTATCTCAGCGGAAGATGTGTGGGAAAGGGTGTCGTGACCAATTTGTCTCAATCCGGTATGCGTGTTCGAGGAGAGCATGAGGTTGAGACGGGTCTCGATTTGGCGCTGCGCCTCACGCTTTCAGACGACGGTCCGACGATAGACATTGACCGGGCTACGGTTCGGTGGGTAGATGGAAACGATTTCGGCCTGGACTTTGTACACCTCAGTCCGTCAGCAAAGAAGCACATCAGTGCCGTATTGAACCAGCAGATTCGCGCTCCTCAGTCGCCAGCCTGAGTACATACCCTCGCTCGGTCGACCTATGGGCCATGCCGCGCCCGTTTACTTGACGCTTCTTCCAGCCCACTGCTATATTCCGATTTCACCGCTCGAATGTTCACAGACTGCCTGCGCTACCGATGCTTGAGCCACAAGGAAAAATTTGGATGGATGGATCGTTCGTCAATTGGGCGGACGCGCAGGTCCACGTGATGACCCATTCGCTCCATTATGGACTGGCTGTGTTCGAGGGGATTCGTTGTTACAAGGGGAAGTCCGGTTCCGCAATTTTCCGACTACAGGAACATGTGGATCGGTTGTTCGACTCCACCCATATTGGCATGATGCAGATGCCCTTCGATAAGAAACAGGTGGCAGAGGCCATCGTGGAGACAGTCAGAGTGAATAAGTTAGAGGCCTGCTATATCCGTCCACTCGTCTATATCGGGCACGGGGCGATGGGGGTCTATCCCGGCGACAATCCAATCAAGCTGGCCATCGCGGCCTGGACCTGGGGCGCCTACCTCGGGGACGATGCTCTGGCGAATGGGATGCGGGCCCGTGTGTCGTCGTTTACGCGCCATCACGTCAATGTCTCGATGACGAGAGGGAAAATTTCCGGCTACTACGTAAACTCGATTCTCGCGAAACGTGAGGCGAAGGCGGATGGGTACGATGAAGCTATTTTGCTTGATACCGAGGGCTATGTGTCCGAGGGGACGGGGGAAAATATCTTCATTGTGCGGAAAGGGCAGATCAAGACGACGCCGCTGACCTCGATTCTTGACGGCATCACCAGAAGCTCTGTCATCGAGTTGGCGCGGGAGAAGCGTATTCCCGTGGTGGAGGAACGTTTTACACGCGATGACATGTATATCGCCGATGAAGTGTTTGTGACAGGAACTGCTGCCGAACTGACGCCGGTTCGAGAAATTGACAACCGCCGCATTGGAACTGGCACGCCAGGTCCAATTACACAATCTCTACAAAAGACCTTCTTTGCCATCGTGCGTGGGGAAGACCTTTCCCACGAGGCGTGGCTTACCCGCATTTAGCTCGAACTGAAGAGATTCAGTCCGTACTGTCCTGCGCCCACTGCTTCACATCCGTGAGAACAGACTGGTTGCTCTGATCTGTGTAGCGGGTTTCGTGAGTGTGCTGGACTAGACAAAACCGATAAACCAGACACACTCCCACCGATGAGGGCTGGATTTTCAGTGTCCTGTTAGTGTTTGCCGGAGGAAGAGTCGCTAGGAGTGTGGCTTTCCGCTGCTGGGGCAGCAGGCGTCGTAGCTGGGATTTCAGGGGCTGGCTGAGAAGACTCTTTCTTTTTGAGATCAATGACTGTGGAAGAAAACGTCCGTTCTTTGGCGAGCATAGCCAGACTCAGCGAAGTCAGCATGAAGATGGCCGCGACGACAACCGTGAATTTGCTCAAGAAATTTGCGGGCCCTCGGCTCCCGAACACGGTCTGGCTCGAGCCACCGAATGACGCGCCGATTTCAGCGCCCTTCCCTGATTGTAAAAGGATTGCGCCGACCATGAGAAAACAGACCAGGACATGAATGATAATGAGGACAATATACATGACACTCCGATCAATTAGGCACGCGGCACCTGCGCAAAGGAGAGAATTGTAGCAAACGAGTCTAGATTGAGGCAAGCCCCTCCTACCAGAGCTCCGTCGATTGCATCGCAGGCGAAGAGCGATGCAATATTTTGGGGCGTGACACTTCCGCCGTACAGGATCCTCAGGGCCGATGCGATGTCGCGATTCCATCCGGTTTCAACAAACAGCCGGATTGAACGATGCACGATCTCGGCTTGTTCCACCGTGGCGGAACGTCCGGTGCCGATGGCCCAGACTGGTTCGTAGGCGATGGTGATGGTCGCCAGATCATGTGCGGATAATCCTGTCAGGCTGCCGTTGAGTTGAGTAGTGACGACCGATTCCGTTCGGTCTGCCTCGCGGTCCGCCAGCGATTCTCCCACGCAGAGAATTGGAGAGAGCCCGTGTGTCAGCGCCGCTCGGACCTTCTTCTGGACATGCTCATCCCGTTCGCCGAAGAGCGTGCGCCGTTCAGAGTGGCCGACGATCACATATCGGCAGCCAAGATCGCGCAACATCAGTGCAGACACTTCCCCGGTGAAAGCCCCATGCTGTTCCCAATGTACGTCCTGTGCGCCAAGGCTGATCCAGGAGGAGGGGCCTAGGGCAGTACGGGCTGATTCGAGTGCTGTAAAGGGCGGTGCAAGGACTACGTCGGCGTGAGGCGATGCCGGGACTCGTTCACGGAGGTCGTGAATGAAGGCCGCAGCCTCCGATGCGGTCTTGTTCATCTTCCAGTTGCCGACGATGAGGGGTTTACGCACCGGTGTCTCGATGTTCGAAGATGGTAGAGGCGAGGCACTCAACGATGAGCCGATCACGCCACTCGATCGGGGAGAGCGGTCAAGCCCGGTAGTTGTTTGCCTTCCAGCAATTCTAGAGCGGCGCCACCGCCGGTCGAGATGAACGACATGTTTTCCGATTCACCCGCTCGATGCACCGCCAGCGCTGTTTCGCCGCCACCGACGATCGTGAGGGCATAGGCATCGGCAATTGCGTGAGCCATGGCCAGAGTGCCACGGGCGTAGGCATCGATTTCAAAGACACCCATCGGTCCGTTCCATAGAATGGTCTTTGCATTCTGGACTGCTTCGTTGAAGAGCTTGACGGAGGCCGGGCCAATGTCGAGCGCGTACCAGTCTTTAGGAATCTCCTGGACTGGGACGATCTTCGATTCCGCCCCAGGCTCGCGGCTGACTGCGACGACACAATCGACCGGCAGGTAGAATTTTACGCCTCGGGAAAAGGCATGATCCTCAATGCCTTTGGCAAAATCCAACATGTCGTTTTCGACCAATGAGTTGCCGATCTCTAGCCCCTTTGCCTTCAGGAAGGTAAATGCCATGCCGCCGCCGATAATGACTTTATCCACGCGCTTGCCTAAATTCTCGATGACGCCGATCTTTCCCGACACTTTCGCTCCGCCGAGAATGGCGACAAAGGGGCGCACGGGGTTTTCGACGGCGCCTTCGAGGTATTCGATTTCTTTCTTGAGGAGAAAACCGGCGGCCGAAGCGGGAATGAATTTGGTGATGCCGACGGTGGAGGCATGGGCCCGGTGTGCAGCACCGAACGCGTCGTTGATATAGACATCGCCAAGGGCCGCCAGCGCTTTCGAAAAGGCGTCGTCGTTGTCCTCTTCCCCCTTATGAAATCGGAGGTTTTCAAGGAGCAGGACGTCGCCCGGTTTCATCTTGGCGACCATCCCTTCCACTACAGGGCCGATGCAATCGGGTGCAAACAGAATGTCTTTACCCATGAGCCGTCCAAGACGTTTTACCACTGGGGCTAGACTATACCTGGGGTCGAATTTTCCGTTCGGTCGTCCGAGGTGCGAACAGAGGATCACCTTGGCGCCGTCGTCGATGGCTCGATTGATGGTCGGCAGGGTCGAGCGAATGCGGGTATCGTCAGTGATTTGGTGCGAATCGTCCAGCGGGACGTTAAAGTCGGCTCGGATGATGACACGCTTGTCTCGCAGTACGACGTCGTCGATCGTTTGTTTACGCAGTCTCATTGCGGCTCCGTCAAGTCCGTTCTTCTGGAAAGAGGATCAACGTGGAACAGAATCAGGCTGGGCAGGCATCGACCCGCCGTACTCAGCGTCCTGTCGTTTTTGCCGCAACGACCTTGATCAAATCCCTCACGCGGCATGAATAGCCCCACTCATTATCATACCAAGCCGTGACTTTGACGAGCCGCTTGTCGATGGCCATCGTGAGCGGGGCATCGAATGTGGCCGAATGCGAGTCGCCCTTTTGGTCGATCGAGACGATCGGGTCTTCGGAATACAGGAGAATGTTTTTCATCGGGCCGTTCGCCGCTTTTTTGAAGGCGGCGTTGACGGAGGCGACGTCACAATCCTTCTCGGTTTCGACCGTCAGATCCACCAGTGAGACATTCGGTGTGGGGACGCGGATGGCCAGACCGTCGATCTTGCCCTTAAGTTGTGGCAGCACCAAGTGTAGCGCCTTCGCTGCGCCGGTGCTGGTTGGAATCATCGACATGCCTGCCGCGCGCCCGCGCCGCAAATCTTTATGTGGCAGATCGAGCAACTGCTGGTCGTTGGTGTAGGAATGGATCGTGGTCATGAGGCCGTGCTTGATGCCGAAATTATCCAACAGAACTTTCGCCACGGGCGCCAGGCAATTGGTCGTGCAGGAGGCATTGGAGATGATGTGGTGTGCCTTCGGATCGTAGGCCGCATCGTTGACGCCCAGGACGATGGTGACATCCGGGTCCTTCGCCGGCGCAGAAATAATGACGTGCTTGGCTCCGGCAGTAAGGTGCTTCCCTGCGCCTTCACGATCGGTAAAGCGTCCGGTCGATTCGATGACGATATCGACCTCCAGTTCCTTCCAGGGAAGCTCTTTCGGGTCCTTGATCGCAAGCACCTTAATAGGTTTGCCATCGACAAAGATCTGATCGCCTTTGGCCTCGACGCTCCCCGGTAGCGTCCCGTGTACGGAGTCGTACTTTAGGAGGTACGCGAGCGTCTTCGCGTCTGTGAGATCGTTGACTGCGACAAAGTGGAGATCGGGATCACCAAGCGACGCCCGCAGGACGTTCCGTCCAATCCGTCCAAATCCATTAATGCCGATCCGAATAGCCATGACGAGTAGTTCCCTTAAGAAAAATGGGCCGGTTCAATCCACCGGCAGAATGAGGCCGATAGTATCCATGCTCCTGGGCCATGTCAAGACATACCAACGCGGTAACTCTGCGCCGGATCACAGAAGTTTCCCCTATCGCCCGAGCCGGATGTCGACAGAATTGGTGCGGAGCCCATGGATCTTTACCTTGCGTCTTTCTTGCTGGGTTCGTTAAAGTTTGTCGATTGTCGTGACAGAGATGTTCCTATTGAGGTGTCGGTGAATCTCTTCGAACAGGCCACGATGGTGCTGGAGTGGCCCAGATTGCTCGATACTCTTGCCGTGCACGCCCGATCGACAATGGGGGCGGCACGCTGTCGTGCCCTCGAATTAGCGACCAGCCTCCATGATTCGCGGCGACACCAACAACAAACGACAGAGATGGGGCAGCTTCAAGCCTCCGGTGAGGCCCTGCCGGGTTTGGCATTTCCCGATATTCGGGATCCGCTCGCCCGGGCGAAGAAAGGGGCGGTATTGGAGGTTCACGAACTGCGAGATTGCACGATGGTATTGGAATTGCTGGAGGAGAGCGGCCGCTTTGTGAGGCGGCATCAACATGACGCTCCTGCGCTAGCATCTGTCGCTGACTCCCTACTATCGGTCGACGAATTGCGGCCTCTGAAAACCGCGCTGGATGCAGCGATCCACCCAGACGGCTCGATCAAGGAGTCGGCGACGCCGGAGTTACGGCGCGTGACCCATCAGGCACAGGGGCTTAAACAAGAGATGCGGCACCGGGTCGACCAGATGCTGCACTCACGTCGCTATGAGGAAATCCTCCAAGAAAAGTACTTCGCTCAGCGAGAAGGCCGCTATGTCATTCCCGTGAAAGCAGATATGCGAGGGCGTGTTTTGGGGATTGTTCATGACGTGTCGGCTAGCGGGGCGACGGTGTTTGTCGAACCGCGCGAATTAGTTGAGCTGAACAATTCGATTAAAGTGACGGACCTTGAGATTGAACGAGAAGTGCGCCGTATCCTCCGTGAGTTGTCTACCCTCGTCGCCGTACAGGCCGAGCACCTGTTGGCGGGGCTCGACGCGCTGGCTGTGTTGGATGGTATCGCGGCGCGGGCATCGTTTGGCCGCCAACTGAAGGCGCATCCAGTCGAGCTCAACAACGAAGGGCGGGTGAAGCTGTTGCAGGCCAGGCACCCATTGCTCATGTTGTCGAAAGCGCAGGTGGTTGCCAACGATATTTCTCTCGATGAATCGATGCAGGTGCTTGTCATCTCCGGACCCAATACGGGCGGAAAGACCGTGACCCTCAAGATCGTGGGGCTCTTTGCCTTGATGGTTCGGGCCGGATTGCACCTGCCTTGCGATGCGGGATCAGAGATGGCGTTCTTTTCCGATGTCTATGCCGATATTGGCGATGCCCAAGACCTGGCTCGCGATCTGTCCAGCTTTTCGGCGCATATGACCCAGATGATTCAGCTGCTTGATGAAACAGATCGCCCGCGCCGCTGCGACGAACAAACCACTCTGCGACAATGGCTGGTCCTCCTCGATGAGCCAGTCACCTCGACCGATCCGACAGAAGGAGCGGCCCTCGCCGAAGCCTTGCTCTGCCGACTGGCCACGCTAGGAATGAAAGTCGTTGCGACCACGCACTACGGATCGCTCAAGGCCTTGGCCCACACGATGCCGGGCTTTGCGAACGCGAGCGTCGAACTCGACGTAGTGACGCTTTCGCCAACCTATCGGCTCTTCATGGGGGTGCCGGGTGGGTCGTCCGCGCTGGAAATTGCCGGACGGTTAGGCATGGATCGAGCGCTGCTGGATGAGGCGAGGCTGAAGCTCCATAAAGACGAGCGGGCCATGGAAACCATGCTGCAGGACCTACAAGCTACGCAGCGGAAGTTGACCGACGATTTGGGTCGGGCTGTTGAAGCCAGACGGGAGGCGGAACAGGCAGAACAGCGGGCGAAGGCGCAGTTGGCTTACCTGGAAGAGACGGAACGTGAAGCGCAGAAAGGCCTCAAGCGAAAACTCAGTGAACAGTTCAGTCGTGCGCGGGCGGAAGTACAAGCCACGGTCGATGCCGTCAAGGGCGAGCAGAAGTTAATCAAAGCCAAAGCGGCGAAGCAACGATTGTTCGAACTCGAGGCACAGACACGAGCCGAATTAGCCCCACCCGGCATGCCGATTCCGCTTGAGCAGTTGGGAGTGGGGGATCAAGTTGAGATCAGCGGGCTTGGCATGACCGGTACACTCCTTGAAGCGCCACAAGGGAAGAAACGTGTGAGGGTGAAGGTCGGGGAGGGGGAGCTGCTGGCCACGGTGGCGAATCTTCTTGGCCTTGCACGAGGGCAGACAGCGCCGCCGTCGCCAGTATTATCGAGTCCTCGCCGGGTCTCGTCAGGCGGTGGGCTGGGGCTCGATGAACAGACGGTCGTGGATGTTCGAGGGAAGGCGGCGGACGAGGCGTTAGATAACGTGGTGGCAGCGCTGGATCGCGCAACGTTAGCCGGCGCGCCGTTTTTGCGGATCATTCACGGCCACGGCACGGGGAAACTCAAAGCGTCGTTGCGAGTCTATTTGAAAGACTCGCCCTATGTGGCGGAGTTCCGCACCGGAGATCGGGGAGAAGGCGGAGATGGCGTGACGATTGTGAAGTTGGGCTAGGGGGTGGCCAGATGTCCTTCTTGCTCGCGGAACGAGCACATTCTGATTGTTCTCCTTTGAAGAGGAACAGACGGCTTCAGAAGATGAGGGGATAGTCTAGGCCAGCGATTCGACAGCGACACGCAACCGTTCGGTCAGCTTCGTCGCCGCGTCCGGTTCTTCCGGAGCGCGCGAGACTTCGATTGGCTCTCCGATGATGATCCGCAACCGCGGGAGGCCGATTCTGCCTCGCGAAAGGGCCTGTGCCGTGCCGATGAGGCGGACCGGCACAAGCGGCGCGCCTGTCACAAGCGCCATGCGCGCCGCACCTCGGTGCCACACACGGTCGCCGTAGATGGCGCCTTGCGGGAAAATTGCGACTGCCTGTCCTGTCTCGAGCGCCTGCCGCATCCGAGCGAGTGCGAGCTGGTCGCCGCAGTTACGCGTAATCCCGATTGCGCCGAGTCCGTCGAGCACCCGTGCGAGTAGTCGGGATCGCCAGAGTTCCGCCTTTGCGAGGAAACGCAGTTCTCGCGAGATCGCCGCCCCTAGGACGATCCCGTCGAGCAGCGAGTCATGATTCGGTGCGATGACCACAGGCCCGGTGACGGGGAGGTGATCGGTGCCGACTACCTCGAGTCGATACATGGCGCGTACTAAGCCGCCGAAGAAACAGCGAGCCTGCACGTAGGTCGGAGCGGAGAACGGTAAAAGACCCGCATTGTTGTGTGTCCGACGCTCGACAAGCGTATCCATCAATGATTCCATCAGACCTCCTCCTCATCCATGGACTTCTCCATCTGATCGCAGCCATTGGCCATTTGGCCGTCTTGTTTCGATCCAGTGCGCTCGAGCGACCCTAGCTCAGCAACCGGGCATATGAGGCGTAGATTGTGTCCATCGCGCCATAGTCGGGCTCGCCGTCGCATAGGGTGAGACTTTACCCCTTGCCTCGTTTCTCTTTTTTCCAGGCTTCCCAGGCATAGAAAAACCCAATCGGCGCACTGATGAGGCAAATAATCGCCAGAAGAGACGATTCTGCGACGAGCCACCCTCCAAGAGCGGTATAGATGGATGATCCGATGAAATAGACATACCAGGGAATCCTGCGCGTTTTTTTCGAAGGCCTGTCGGTGTGCGATGTCATGACGCTCAGGCCTGCAGATTTTAGAAATTGTACAGACATTGTCAGGGCCCTCCCTCTGGAATTGTGAACTATCTGATCGTGGATCGGAATGTCTGGCTTCCTACGAACGGACGCCTGCCCACCGATTCCGCAGCCACTTCGACCGTACGAGCTTGTACCCGAGCCAGGCCATTAGCAGCACGCCGAGCAGTGGGACCACTACGGAATTCACCAACTTCTGATAATCGGTCATCTGGACTCGCAAGAGATACTGGTAGCGCAATGGCTTCTGTCCCTCCGCCGTAATGATGACCCTATACAAGCCCTCATCTAGAGTGGTTTCCCCACTGATTACTCCGGCCGGGTGACGGCTTGGACGCCAGTCTGCTACCGTCTGAGCTTCTGCCTCATTCCTCCCGTTCCCCTTCACGATCTGCAGACCCACCGGCACGTTACGCAATGCCGGATCCACGAGGTCCACAACCAGGAAGGTTTCGCCTGTCTTGGGAATGTCCGTGCAGTACTGAGTTTTGAGCTCGTATTGTGGCTGGTAGGAACTGAAATGCACCGCGCTCTCACCGACCCAGCGTACGCAAGGATCTACTTCCAAATCCATTCCCTCATGTGCAACAGCTGCGCCGGGGTACAGCGCGGCAACAAGTAGGAGCACGATAAAACGTACTCGCGTCATGTGTTTATTCATGGCCAACCCTCCTGTGTCGGGACCGTGTTACATCTCGGTCCACGCTGCGCTTTCCATCACTGCCGACCGCCCCTTCTTTCACTCCGGTCGTCCGTTTCTGCGACTCACTGAGGAGACAGGCCCCTCCGGGGTGTAGAGAGGGGTCTATCTATCTCAGCGGAAGACGCCAGGCAGAGTCGCGGCGCCACTAAGACGAGGAGAAGAAACTGGTCTTTGCATACCGTCCACTCAAAACTGAAGTCGGCCTTGAGCAAATGTTTCATCGTCAACCTTCATTGTCGATGTGCGTCTGCACCTCAGTGGTTGTCCATGATGGTTTTGAGATCACTGCCGCTGATCACCTCGCGTTCGAGCAGGACTTGTGCTCCTTCTAAGAGTGCGCGCTTCTTTTCAGCTAAGAGCCATCTCACGCGATCGTATTGCTCATCGATGATCCGGCGCACTTCACAGTCGATCTCGCGGGCGGTCTCCTCCGAGTAGTCGCCCTTCTCCTGAGGCGCCTGGATCTGCATCAAGAGGGGCTGGCGTTCACGATCAAGGGTGACGGCGCCCAGCTTCTCGCTCATCCCATAGGACTTGACCATGCTTTTGGCAATGTCCGTGGCTCTGACCAGGTCGTTCTGCGCGCCCGTAGACGCCTCGCCGAAGATCAATTCTTCCGCATTCCGCCCTCCGAGTAAGACGGCAATTTTGTTTTCCAACTCCGTCTTGGCCATCAGAAAGCGATCCTCCGTCGGGAGTTGGAGGGTGTAGCCCAACGCGGCAATCCCCCTGGGGATGATGGAGATTTTCTGTATCGGGTCTGCTCCCGGAAACGACAGCGCTACCAAGGCGTGGCCTACTTCATGGTAAGCGACGCGTTCTTTCTCCATCTTGTTAAGAACCCGGTTTTTCTTCTCCAATCCGGCGACGACGCGTTCCACCGCTTCCTGCAATTCCGACAGACCCACCTGTTGCTTATTCCGACGCACAGTTAAGAGCGTCGCTTCATTGATGATATTCGCGAGGTCGGCGCCTGAGAACCCGGGGGTCATCGCGGCAATCACTTCGAGCTCTGCATCGGGGCCCAGGACCACCTGTTTGGCATGGACACGCAAGATGGCCAGGCGCCCGATCTTATCCGGGCGATCGACCAAGACTTGCCTGTCGAACCGGCCGGGCCGCAACAGTGCGGGGTCCAGGATCTCCGGCCGATTGGTCGCCGCCATCAGAATGACGGCGATGCGGGGATCGAAGCCGTCCATCTCGATCAGCAACTGGTTCAAGGTCTGCTCACGCTCCTCGTGCGCCATGGGTCCCGCCCCACGGGCTTTCCCCAACGCATCCAGTTCGTCGATGAAGATAATACAAGGCGCTTTGACCTTCGCCTGCTCGAACAGATCCCGCACGCGGGAGGCCCCCACTCCCACGAACATTTCTACAAACTCGGACCCGCTGATGCTGAAAAACGTCACCCCTGCCTCTCCGGCCACGGCGCGGGCCAGGAGCGTTTTGCCGGTTCCAGGCGGGCCGACAAGTAAGATCCCTTTCGGAATCTTGCCTCCAAGGCGCGTGAACTTTTCCGGTGTCTTCAGAAACTCAATCACCTCGCCCAGTTCTTCCTTCGCCTCCTCCACGCCGGCTACATCCGCGAACGTCACTTTCGTATCCTTCTCCGCATAGATCTTCGCCTTCGACTTCCCCACGGTCATGAACCCTTTTTGGCCCTGTCCAAGCCCCTGACCGAGGCGCCGAATCACAAAAAACCAGATACCGCCAAAGATCAGCGCAGGAATGACCCACCACATAATGTCTCGCAAGAACGTACTCTCAATCATGCCGGTGAACGTGACGTTGCGTACGTTGAGTTCCTTGACTAAATCAGGATCTTCAACCCGGACAGTCGTAAACAGCCTCGGCTCTTTGGATCCCCCTTCCGGCTTCAGTTTCCCGATCAATGACTGGCGAGTGACCGTGACTTCCGCCACGTTGCCGGCCGCCAGGAGCGTCTTGAATTCGCTATACGGAAGCTCTTCAAGCATCTGCATGGGCGTGAGGAAATTGTGCACGAACAGGACTGCCCCAATCGTGAGAAAGGCACACAGGACCGAAAAGGAGATTTTTTTATTCACTGGCATCGCGATGAGTTCCTTTCTGTGTCACGACCCTAGGTGGATCGAAGGATTGGGGCTGTTGCGCTCACGCTCCTGTTTGACGTGTTCCCTTTGGGGTTTTTCCTAACGTGCTAAGGCGACAGAATCTTGTTACGCAATCTGGACATCTGGGCATCCGCCCAAGCTGAGCATTCCCTTCTCAGCCTTTGAAGTAACCAGTTGCAAGCACCAGACACATCAAAATCACGGCACCAAGAATGATGAAAATGACCCCCTTCATGGTGGGAACTCCTTGTTGAAAAACTATAGATGGCATTAGCATTCGGCATTAGGGCCTGAGGAGGCCCGTTGCCAGTGCCAGGCACATCACAAGCACACCACCAAGAATAATGAAAATGATGCCCTTCATGGAGTTATCTTTTTGTTGAAGAGTAGTAACTGACATTAGAATCCCCTTTCATGCATGCGTTGATGTTGGTTATCAAAATTGCATCGCCTCATTCTTCTCTACCTTTTTCACGGCTCATCCACTCTCGAATGTACGGCCAGCAGTTGAGGAGCTGGACACCGTTTTTTTCACAGGCGTTCAGAAATCGAATGATCTCGACATCCACGAGCGTCACTCCGTTGAGGTCCAGCGCGATCCGCGACCGAGTTCCTTCCGTTTGCCTCTTCAATTCCTCCAGATGCCTCGCTTGTAGCCGGCCGCTCAGACAAATCGTCGTTTTGAGACGGCGGGTTTCTTTTTCAAATTTTATTGTCATCTGTGACCTCTGCAACCTGGACGATATAAAACGGTTGCAATGAAGAGGCCAGTTGTAAACCGTTGAGGTGCTTGTGTTTGGTGTGGAGCTCACTGCCGAAGTTTCAGCATTTGCTGAATGATCGGCAAACGAGGCGGAAGGATCCGGAGATGCGTGAATTACCCAAACCGATTGTGTGGAAGGCAGTGGAGAAGGGGCAAAGTCAGAAAAACAGTCTATCTCGGAAGGAATGATTCAGGAGAGACTGGCACGTAGGGTTGTCGTGCAACCAGGATTCGGTCTCTTTATCGTGCGTAGTCGGCTTGTCGAGTCTTGAAGCGATGCTTGTTAATTCCCAGGGCCGTGATTTTCGACTCAAGCGTCTGCCTCGGGAGTCCGAGCTTGGCAGCGGCGCCAGTCGGACCCGCAACCTGGCCCCCGCAATCCGCCAACGCCGCTTCAATGATGTCCTTTTCATGCTCGGCAAGTGTGGCGCCTAGGGGAATCACCGACCCCGACAGCCGGTGCTTTTCCCGTTTCAACCAGGTCTCGTCGACGGAAAATGTTTCGCTCTCGCACAGCACGATCGCTCGCTGGATGACATTCTGTAACTCGCGAATGTTGCCGGGCCAGTCGTAGGTCTGAAATAGCTCCAGGGTCTCTTTCTGTATGTTCCTAATCTTTTTCCCGGCCTTCTTCGCATAACGCTCAATCAGGTAGGTGACGAGTAACGGAATATCCTCCATCCGTTCGCGCAGCGAGGGGATCTGGATTGGAAAGACATTCAGCCTGTAAAAGAGATCCTGGCGAAATGTGCCTGCCGCCATGGCTGCCCTCAGATCGCGATTCGTGGCGGCGAGCACGCGCACATTGACGGAAATCGAGTGGCTGCCGCCGACTCGTTCAATTTCTCCCTCTTGGAGCACTCTCAGCAAAGCGATTTGGGTTTCGGTCGGTAGGTCCCCGATTTCGTCAAGGAAGAGCGTCCCGCCATCGGCGAGTTCAAATCGCCCGAGACGCCGTTGCATCGCCCCCGTAAACGCGCCTTTCTCGTGCCCGAACAGCTCAGAGGCAATAAGCGACGCGGGGATTGCCGCACAATTGACGGTAATAAACGCACGAGCCGACCGTTTCGAGCGCTTGTGAATGGCCCGAGCAATGAGCTCTTTGCCCGTCCCGGTCTCACCCAGCACGAGTACAGTGGAATCCGACGGTGCCACTTTGGCGACTTGCGTTAATATGCTGCGGATGACGTCCGACGAGCCGACGATTTCCTCAAACATCGAAGACTGATCGATCTCTTCGCGCAACGCCAAGTTTTCTTTTTGAGTTCTTTCTTCGGCCCGTTTGCGATCGTCGATGTCGGTTCCTGTCGCGTACCAGCGAATGATCCGTCCTTCTTCGTCCCGCAAGGGGTTATAGCGGATCAGAAGCCACCGATATTGCCCATCCTTACGGCGAGCACGTAGCTCCAATTCAAATGGGGCTTCGCGTTCGAGCGCATGCTGGCGCTCGTTCTGTGATCCCTCGATATCATCAGAGTGAAAAAATCGTGCGCGAAAGTCATCCGCCATGACATCTTCCAAGCTCAGACCGCTGTACTCGAGCACAAATCGATTCGCATAGAGAGTGTTCCCATCGGGCCCCAGAACACAAATGAGTTGAGCGATCGCGTCGGTGATGCGTCGCAGTTCCTGTTCATCTTGGCGGAGTTTCTCCTCCCTATGCTTATGCTCAATAGCGACCGTCGCCAGATGCGTGATCTGTCCGATGAGGTGTTGATGGTACGCACTAGGGCTGCCAGGTTCGCGCGAGTAAATCGCGAAGGTGCCCAATACTTTTTCATCGGATGACCGTATCGGAGTGGACCAACAAGCCCGCAGTCCATGCGCCATTGCCAGCGTGCGCCATTCATATGTGTCCCATCGTGTGTCCGACGCGACATCTGCAGCTATCACTTGTTCTTTGAGAAATGCCGCCATCGCGCATGGACCTGAATAGATATTCACGGGTCTGCCATGGATCGACTCGTTGTAGCTGAGGGGAAGACTGGGCGCTGCACCGTGCTTCAGTCGATTGCTGATTGGATCGACCAGCACAATTCCACAGAGGGATCCGCTCGCAATATTTTCGATGAGTCGGCATAACGCATCGAGGATTTCTGAGAGCGTAGATCCGGTGGCGAGCATCTCGAGCAGGCGATTTTCTCCGGCAAGCAATGTCTCGGCCTGTGTACGGTCTTCAACGGTATAGGAGAGGTCATCGAATGTGCCTGATCGCTGATCGGTTTCAGTGTGATGGTTGGTTTTCATATGTGCTCTCCTGAAATAGGGACCGGTTTCATCACGACCGGTAAGAGGGATGCGCGGCTGGTCGTCGTCTTGCCGGCGAACTCTCTCGTCCCATCATTGCGCGAAGCCTACGCCTTTGCAAGTCTTCAACAGAGGATTGCCGATTGAGCACCTCGCTTCGCCGACGAACGCGAAAGCATCTGGATCATATCACAGGACATCAATGTCACGCATTACGCCCGGCGCTCATCAAAAATCACCAACCTGGTTATCATCGGATACCCTAAGTCTTTATCTTGGACGTCATGCATCGGCACACAGGTTCGTTTCTCTACCCTGTCAATGGGTCCTGGCATGAAACGGGAAACTTTTCAGGCCTAATAAGTCGAGAACCTCGATATCCTTCGCCGATATCCTTCGCCCCGCTTAATCTGGTTTCCTGTACAGCCCCCTGCGAGTGTTCCAAGTGAATGCTGATTTTTCGGCACCATGCTGACAATTCAGCAGCTCGTCGTTAGTGCGTCATTGTGTTTGCTGCCACATTCTCGAACGAAATCGCTCATTCCAATGAATTTCAGCATCATCGATGGCTCAGTCATGCGAGATCTCTGCTGGAATGTGAATTGCTCATGTATGTCACCATGGGTTGACGGCTGCCCGTGCGGATCTCATAGAAAGGAGGAGGTGGAAATAGCGGGCAAGATCTTTCGAAGAGACGTCCAGGACCAACCCACAGAGGTGGTCCTCAAGTATATGAAGGGAGGTTAAGAACATGGCAAAAACAACAACATTTGGGGAGAGCGACCTCGGGTATGACATGTCGCTCTGGTACGATTCCAGGCCCCTCAAGATCGGTTGGTTCGCAATGTTGACGGCAGTGGGTGCCGAGGTCGTGTTTCAGCGCGTCTTCGGCTATTCCCACGGTTTGGACTCCATGACGCCGGAGTTCGAGACGGTGTGGATGGGGCTGTGGCGGTTTAACGTGATTTCCAACATCATCTTCTCGGCCAGTTGTATAGGGTGGATTTGGCAAACGCGGGATCGCAACGTGGCCAACGTGGATCCCAAAACCGAACTCAAACGGTATTTTTACTTCATGATGTGGGGCGCGGTGTATGTGTTTGGCGTGTACTGGGCAGGGAGCTACACCCTTGAGCAGGATGCGTCATGGCACCAGGTGATCATCCGCGACACGAGCTTCACGGCGAGCCATATCATTGCCTTCTACTTCACCTTCCCGTTGTACATCACCTGTGGCGTCTCCTGGTATCTCTATGCCATGACCCGGCTGCCGCAGTTCAGTAAGGCGGTCTCGTTCCCCTTGGTGGGGGCGGTTGTAGGGCCGATGATGATTCTCCCCAATGTGGGACTCAATGAGTGGGGGCATGCGTTCTGGTTTGTCGATGAACTCTTCGCCGCGCCGTTGCACTGGGGCTTTGTGACCCTGGGCTGGTGTGGGTTGTTCGGTGGGACGGGCGGCGTGGCGGCGCAGATTGTGGCGCGCATGTCCAACCTGTGCGATGTGGTCTGGAACAACGAGAGCAAGGACTGCTTGCACGTGATCCCGTACTAAGTCGGGCTGTTGGTATTGATGGGCTGACAATAGAGCGACCGACGGCGGTCCTCAGTGCCATCCACGGGCGACCTCCTACTCTAGGAGGTCGCCCGTGTTGTTTCGGTCATGAACAAGTCTGAGGTTTTTGGTACATTCCCATTTCTCAGCCCATTGTAGACCCATGCCCATACGGAAGAGTTTCAATCCTTCCCCTAATTCTCTCGCAGTAAACGATACGAGGTGAAACCGATGAACGAGTCGCTCTTAATGATCTTCAGGGTGCTGACAGTCCTTTCGGTCGCCCTGTTAGTGGTTGGGATTGTCAAGCCGGAATGGATACGCTTCGGACAAAAGCAGCCCGGCCGTCCAACGATCATTGCCATTGCCGTAAGCCTATTGGTTATCGGTCTATCCGGCTCGGGCGTGATTCAACCTGTTGGGAAAAACAACGCTGAGGCTGTGAAGCCCGGCAATATATTGAGTGAGACGGTGTACGCAGGCAGCATTGATACGCGCCAGTGCGATTCAGGAAGGAAATCCGGTCATGCAGGCGCCAGCAATGATGAGCAGGCGCCGACTGGTATTCGTTATATGGTCAAAACGCCGGCGAACTACAATGCAACCATCGCCCATCCGTTACTCATGGTCTACGCCCCGGCGCGGACGAACCGGCATGAGTCGGAAAACTTTGTGTCTCTCACGCAAGAGGCCACGGCGGCAGGTTTTATTGTGGCCTATGCCGACCATCGTGCGATGAGTCCTGACACGATTGAAAAGCTCGCTGAAATACCAGGGCTGATTGAAAAGAAGTGGTGTGTCGATCACAAACGAATTTTCCTCACCGGCCATTCTGATGGCGGGACGACGGCCATGGCCATCGCGTTTATCAATGGCACCAAACATATTCCCGCCGCGATCGCTCCCAGTGCCATGGGTATCAGGGGCGAGGACTTAAAAGCCTATCACTGTCCGAACCCGCTTCCCGTGATGCTTCTGCATAGCAGCCAAGACTCGTTGTTCCCAGGGTATGGGAACGAGGCGATACAGTGGTGGGCCGCCTGTAACGGTTGCAATGCGAGCCCCCCTGTTAAAGATGCAGATGGTTGTGTAACGTATAGGGGGTGTAAGAACAACGCCACCACACGCTATTGTGAAGGCACGGGGTCGCATACCACATGGCCCGGGAGCAACAAGGCGATCATCGAATTTTTTAGGGGCAGCCAAGACCTCCGTTGAAATGTTCTGAACGGCTCTAGGAAGTCACTCCTCATGGCTGGCTGGATCAGACTTTTACCATTGGGCAGATGTATTACGGCGATATGCATAATTTTTAGAGTTTATCCCATGATCGACGCCATGCGCTGAACCGCGCAGGGAGGATGCGATGAACAATCTACGCTTACCCGACATCGGAAGGGGTGTTCTGATCCTACTCTGTTCGCTCGCTGGTGTTGGCTGCGCTCAGCCTGTTGAGACGATTGACAGAACCTCTGTCGATTCATTGCAAGATCAGATGGCTATTGTCGGCAACTACCGAGCCGAGGCAATGGTTCTCAAAGAGAAGGCTGCCGCGATTGCCGAGAGCGCTGTCCGATATGAACAGCTCTTCGGCCCTCAGTCCGATTGGGTGAGTGGAGCCCAGCAGCTTTCGCAGTACTATGCCGTCGCGGCTCAAGATTTGGAACGTCGGGCTGACGCGTATGCAGAGGCCGCTCGAACGGGACGACAGCTGCGTCGGTGATTGATGACATGCAGTATCAATAAAAAGAGAAGGATAGGCAACTACACAGATTGGAGGATTTATGAAGCGTCTAACGCTTTCACACGTGATCGTGCTGGCGATTCCGATTCTGTTGGTGATGTACGGGTGTGGATCGACCGTCAATCAAGGGAAGCGAGGCCTGCGCTGGAACCCGTTAACGGAAGGGCTGGGGAAGGAGCCGCTGAAAGAAGGGTTTTATTCGCATGCGCCGTGGAACAACGTATTCGAGTACGACGTCCGGTATCAGAGCTTTACGGAAAAGGTCGATGCACTGACCGCAGACGATCTTTCAGTGACGCTGCATGCGGCCATCACGATGCGTCCGATTGGGGATGAAATTTATTATCTCGCTCAGGAGGTAGGACACGGCTGGTACGCGCAGCTCGTGCGACCGCAGTTCCTGTCGGCTGTGCGAGGGGTCGTCGCCCAATATACCATGGTCACGCTTCCTGAACGGAGCAGCGAAATCGGCAACAAGATTGAAGCGGTGATGGTCGAATCGCTTAAAGGGCGGCATCTCGACGTCTACAGTGTGGCATTGTCCGAGATCGAATTTCCCCAGATGGTGTTGAAATCCATCGAGCAAAAACAAGCGAAGGAACAGGAGAAGGAGCAAAAGGAATTTGAAGTATTGATTGCCCAACGCAACGCCGAGATCGCCAGGATTCAAGCCAAGGGCGAGGGAGATGCTTTGCAGATTCGTGCCGAGGGTGAGAGTGAGAGCCTGCGCATCCGCGCCAAGGGTCAGTCTCAGGCGCAGGAGATCATCACGAAAACTCTCACGCCGGACTATCTCAAGTATAAATTGTACGAGAATCCCAGCACTAAAACGATCATCATCCCGGATAAGTCTAACGTGCCGATCATCGTGAATCCGGGGCCGGATCACCCACGCTAAAAGACAGAGGACGGGAGGGAAGCTGATGATCTTCTGTGCTCGCGCAACGCGCGGCCTCAGAAGGCCCTCGTTGGACGCGCGCAGTGGAAGCTCAATCAGCTCCCCTCCCTGAAGAGCGAACGAGCAAGCTTTGAGGGGCATTTATATCGTTCGATGCACGTAGTTGAGGGAAGCCTGACCACTCCCCTAAAGGGAGGTAGTAAGAATCGGAAGGGCTCGTTGGACGCGTGCAGTGGGAGACTCATCTAGCCCACCCTCAAAGGAGTGGGTATCGGTTAGCCCAGATTGCGGACCATTTTGGGTACCCATACTGCCAGGTCATTTATCGTTTGAAGTAGGTCAGAAAACAAATGTGTGAATCCAAGACTTAACCCTTCTTTATGAATCCCCCAGGAGGTCGTAATGTCCCAGATGACCGCAGTACAAGTGAGTGGTCCTGGCGGCGTGTTCGAGACCGTGAATCGTCAGGTGCCAGAACCGGGGCCTCAGACCGTCCGCATCAAGATAGAGGCCTGCGGCGTCTGTCATAGTGACGTCTTTGTGAAGGAAGGGCACTGGCCGGGCCTGCAATACCCACGAGTGACGGGGCACGAGGTCGCCGGTGTGATCGATGCCGTTGGAACGGGCGTGACGATGTGGAAGAAAGGCCAACGGGTCGGCGTGGGGTGGCACGGTGGACATTGCGGACAATGCATCTCCTGCCGCCGTGGGGATTTCATGGGCTGTCAGAGCTTCCAGGTCACGGGATTCCAGGAAGACGGCGGGTATGCCCAATACATGATTGCCCGGAGCGAAGCTGTGGCTGCAATTCCAGACGCACTCTCGCCGGTGGAGGCGGCTCCGCTCCTCTGCGCAGGTGTCACGACCTTCAACAGCTTGCGCCACAGTGGGGCGCAGGCTGGCGATCTCGTGGCGGTGCAGGGGCTAGGCGGACTGGGACATCTCGGCGTTCAGTTTGCCAGCAAGATGGGCTATCACACCGTTGCGATCGGGCGAGGCCAGGACAAGGAAACGTTAGCGTTGAAGTTAGGCGCAGCTCGTTACCTCGACACCGGGAAGACCAACGCGGCAAGCGAATTGACCAAGATGGGTGGAGCCTCGGTCATTCTGGCGACTGCTCCGAATAGCAAAGCGATGTCGGAATTGATCGACGGACTCGGTGTCGGTGGCAAGCTGCTGGTAGTGGGAGCATCAGCCGACCCCATTTCCGTCACGCCCATTCAACTCATCGGCGCCCGCCGGTCAATTCAAGGCTGGCCCTCGGGAACCGCCCGGGATTCAGAAGACACACTCAACTTCTGTGCGCTGACCGGCATTCGGCCCATGGTCGAGACCTTCCCGCTAGAACAAGCCGCGGTCGCCTACGATCGCATGCTGAGTGGAAAGGCGCGATTTCGAGTCGTGCTCACGATGGGTAGGTGAGGGAGCAGGCAACGATCCTTCTTACTCGCAAAACGCGCACGATAAGAATGTGCTCGTTCGATGCGCGCAGTGAAGGACGGTTTGCCTGCTCCCTCTGGAGAAAGTGAAGAAACAGAAGGCCTCGCCTGGGCTAATGGCACGTCTCGGCGTGCCAGTGGGTGGGCGGGTGAGAAAGTTGCGCGCAGTGGAAGGTCAATCAGCCCCCATCACTGAAGAGGGAATAGGCGAGCTTGGAGGGATCATCTAGAGAGGTTGGCGTTGACGTGAAGTGGCAACGAGGTATATTGTTATCGTATACAGACTGGGGCGTGGATGAAGAGACTGCTCGGGGTTGAGGGATTCGATTGGAATGAGGCCAACCTCACGAAGAATTGGGAGAGGCATCGCGTTACCCCGTGGGAACGCGAGCAAGCGTTCTTCAATCTTCCGCTGGTCGTGGCGGAGGACTCAGCCCATTCTGCAATTGAGGCTCGCTACTACGTGCTAGGGCAAACCGACGCAGGACGACGACTCTTTCTCGTCTTTACCATCCGCAAGCGGAGGATTCGCGTCATTTCGGCGAGGGACATGAGCGTGAAGGAACGGAGGACGTACGATGAGCAAGTTAAAGCCAAGACCGACGTTCAAGAGTGAAGCACAGGAATCCGCCTTCTGGGCCTCGCACGACTCAACGGAATATATCGATTACTCCAAAAGCCGCAGGATGATCTTCCCAAAGCTCAAGCCATCGACCGAAACGATTTCACTCCGGCTGCCAAAGTCTCTTCTGGATCAACTCAAGACATTGGCCAACAAGCGCGATGTCCCCTACCAGACGCTCCTGAAACTCTTTGTGCTCGAACGAGTGCAGGCAGAGTTGCATCTCAAGACCGCCAAGGCTTCATAGAGGGTAGGATGAGAGGTGGCGGCCAGGCCGTCCTTCTTGCTCGCGAGACGCGCACGATAGGAATGTGTTCGTTCGACGCGCGCAGTCTGGGGATTCAGTCCGGCCGCCCTTTTGAGATCAAGTGAAGAAAGATAGATGAGGCTAGGCTGTCCTCTCAGGGGATTAGGTGTCGGTTAACCGAAAATGCGGACCATTTGGGTGTCCATGCTGTTTCGGTCAGCTGTCGATTGAAGCAGGCCGAGCAAAAAATGTGTGGTTGCAAGACTTGACCCCTTCTGTTGCCCCTTGTTTATGTCAGCCACACTTCAGCCACAGGTTGAATATTTCAGGTATGAAAACAGCGAGTTCGGGAGCGGCTGCGAATATGCAATCCGCAGACTTCAAGACGACTTCTTGGAATCCTTTGGCCCATTCTCTTCGAGTGTGTAATCGGGCGCGAAAGCGGCATCGCCAAACATTCGCAGATCATTCTGCATCGCGACGTATGCATCGCTGCCGACAAATTTGTCTGCGTTGGCTCGAAAAGACCGATCGATTTTTTCAAGCTGACGAGGCGAGATTTCAGAAAAGAGTTCGGTCTCGCGACGGGCCCTCGAATTAAGGTACTCAAAGAACTCCCGAGGCAGCGTGTACCGGCATGGCTCGATCCGACCATTTTTTACATGGACTTTCGATCCCTGCCAGCGGCTTAGCCGATCCTCGCGGATAAAGCCCACAATTACAAATCGACCTAGCTTGGAATATATAAAGTTAACCTTCTCACCTCGAGCGAGGTCCATATCAACTGAGCGCATGAGATAGCGATTCAAGTTTGGCGAAAGATCCCCGCTTCTGTTTGAGATGGATTCCATGGCATCAAATGGCAACAGATGCTGTTCAAAAGAAGCGGGATGTGGCCGTTGACTCAGCAGAAATGCCTTCCTGTCGCGTCGGCTTCAGCAATGCGTGAAACGGCGTCAGGCTCGTAGCCTTTGAGTGACGTTTCGTCTTTGAAAAACTGTAAAACTCGCCAGGACACCGAAACACAAAAGTGCAAAAGCCACTCACCGTAGATGATCCGATTTGACCCGTCACTTGTGAATGGATAAAACAGCTTCGCGGAAAAGTCGGTTTCCGAGCGACCTAACAGCCCTTCACAAGAAACACACAGCCAGTGACGTTTGAGCCCATCTTGCACTCGCAGGTTAGGTGACGAACCGAACCGTAGATAACCGTTGCCTGAACTTTCCCTCAGCCAACGAAACACAAATGCTGGCAGGATGTGGCTTAGTTGCAAGTTGGATTCGACACCGCACAGTCGGCATTGGCCTTGAGGCATTGGTTCTCATCCTGGGTTTGGCGTGGACTATAACATGAGCGCCACTGTAGCTTAACTGTAGCGAAACCATCGTGCTCGATCTGGTTTGATCGGTCTGTCATCTGCCTCTGGCCTTTGTAAATGATTGAGATAGAACTGATACGGTGAGATCAGGCCCTATAGTCTCTGGGGCTTCAGGGTTTTCAAATCTCGCTCCCTCCGCTATTTCCCGACAGGTGAAGCGGAGTAAGTTTCTGGGTCACCGCATTACCCTCATGAGCACTCTGCTCTTTCAATTGCTCCATTTGTGTGACTGTAGGGAGTTTAGATGAGGATGCTCAAACAGGCTATCCAACGAGGCCGCAGGCGAGTCGAAACCGGAGGCGTACCCTCAGGGGTACGTTGAGGATTTCGATGAGCCGAGAACAAAGTTGGGGGTCTGTTTCAGCATCCGATCAGAGGTGGTATTTTGCCATGCGATATCTCAGCGTATTGCGGGTGATCTTGAGGAGCCTGCTGGCTTCGGAGATATTGCCGCTTGTGCGTTGTAGTGCTTCTTGGAGCATCTTCTTTTCCATCTCATCAACCGAGAGGCCGTAGGCGAGGAGCGAGGCCTTCTCAGTGTTCCCGTTCTGTCCCGCCGATTGGGCATCTCGGAGAGAAACAGGCAGGTGGTCTGGTCGTATCATCTCGTCTTTACATGTGATGGTGAGCCCTTCGACTACGTTGTGCAGTTCCCGCACATTGCCGGGCCAGTCGTGACCTTGCAAGAGGGTCAGCGCGGCTGGGGTGATGCCCTTGATGCGGCAGCCATGATCCTGCCGGGCGGTTTCCAGGAACGATGTCAGAATCGGCTCGATATCTTCAGGCCGCTCGCGGAGCGGCGGGATGCGCAGTTGGTAGACGTTTAGCCGGTAATAGAGGTCCAATCGGAAGCGCCCGGCTTTGATCTGAGCGGGCAAGTCTTCATTCGTGGCGGCGATTACACGAATGTCGACGTGGATGCTGTGTGTGTCTCCCAGCGGATCGACCTGGTGGTTCTCTAGGACACGTAAGAGTTTCGCCTGCGCAGACGGACTCATTTCACCAATTTCGTCGAGGAAGAGCGTGCCGCCCTCCGCTTGTTGGAATCGTCCCGGTTTGGTGTGCTTCGCATCGGTAAAGGCGCCGCGTTGATAGCCGAACAGTTCCGATTCGAGGAGCTGCTCGGGAATGCCCGCACAATTGAGTGCCACGAAGGGGCCCTTAGACCTGGAGCCGGCTGCATGGATGCCTTGGGCAAAGAGTTCTTTGCCTGTGCCGCTTTCGCCGGTGATAAGAATGGTCGTCGCATCGGTTTGGGCGACTTCGGCTGCCAGATGTTTCAGCAGTTTCATTTGAGGCGACCGGCTGATGAGCTGGTCGAATGCGGATGGACGATCAGCCTGTCCGGGGGACTCTGGCGCTT
>JACMLT010000321.1 GCA_014379455.1 Nitrospiraceae bacterium | reverse complement strand
TCCGACAATATCCGACAAATGCCCTGGTGCATTTCAATCTCGGCGAGGCCTGCCGAGGCCTGAAAGACTGGGCCTGTGCAGAAGAGCATTACCAGACCTCGCTGGAACTTGATCCAAAATCATCAGTGGCCCAGTTGGCCACACAACGTAGGCACAAGGCCAAAGTCTGGCGATTACTGGACGAAGGGAAACAGGCCATCACCGAGCCGGATGCCTCGCCCACGAAGTTCACCCAGGCCCAGGACACTCTGGATATTGTGAACACATTAGGGCTCGACGACGAACAACAGGCTCTCTATCACCAGTTGCACGAAAAAATTCAGCAGGGGCGCGACCGAAGTCGCGAGAAAACAGCATCGGCTCAGTCTCACGAGAGGTTGATGGCCCTGGTGCCGGCGGGCAAGTTCAGGATGGGAAGTTCGATGGGAGATGCAGATGAACAACCTGAGCATCAGGTCTACGTAGAGGCCTTTTTCATGGACACGTACCAAGTGACGGTGGGGCAATATGCGAGGTTCTTGGACGCTACGTCCCATGAAGCACCGCCGGATTGGACCATCATGAACAGATCCCAACACCAGAAGCGTCCAATCGTCAATGTGGATTGGGCGGATGCGTATGCATACTGCACATGGGTCGGCAAGCGCCTGCCGACCGAAGCAGAGCGGGAGAAGGCGGCGCGTGGGACTGATGGCCGTACCTATCCCTGGGGTAATGAGCATCCAACGAAGTTTTTCGCGAACGTGAGCCAAGAGCATTGGAACAACCATAGTGCGTTGACGCCGGTGGGAACGTTTGAAAACGGCAAAAGTCCCTATGGCATCTACGATATGGCCGGGAATGTCTGGGAGTGGGTCAGCGACTGGTATGACCCCAACTATTACAAAACTAGCCCGTCGCAGAACCCCACCGGCCCGCCGAGGGGCGAGTCCAAAGTGATCCGTGGCGGTTCTTGGGGGAGCGGCCCGGAAGCCCTGCGCGCCGCGCATAGGGAGATCCATTCGCCATTGTTCCGGGGCCTCGGCACCGGATTTCGGTGTGCGAAAACTCCATAGGTGCGGACACCTCTTGACAATTTCTCATTAAAAGAATACCTAATCGACAGCGACAGATGAATGGTGTGGAACTCTCGCAACACGTTCCGTTCAGAGAGTTAAGAAAGAGGTACCACGGATGGCGCCTCACGTTCGTACGAAGAATCGTTTTTTTCTCTCCACTTCAATTCCAACTAATTCTTATTCAAACATCAGACGCATTCACCGAGGCGAATCGGTGCACTCCTTCAACTTACTGGAGCAAAGTCGATGAAGGCCAAAATCATTGCGCCGCTTTGTTTCGCGTTTCTTCTAAGCTGTACCTCGCTTTCATCGCTGATAAAACCGGGCCCTTCGCCAGGAGAAGTGGTCGATGAGGCGCGTCACGTCAATCGTGCGGCTTCGTCATTCCCAGCAGCCGATGAAGATTTCTTTTCTCACATGGATGGCGGGATCAACTTGGAGCCGCAAGAGGTGCAAGGCCGCAATACCTGGATCCTCTGGACGGGGGGAAATGACCGGCTCTGGGATCATCTCTCCAAGGTCAGCTTTGGCACACTGGACTTTCTCAAGACTCTATCATCACATCCCAGCCTTAAATTCAGCAGGGATAGTCGTTGGCACTATCTCGGCCTCGTCAACGAACCCTGCTTCGAAAAGGCAACCGGCCCTGATCCCTCCCGATACGGGTTGTGGTTGGATAAGCGCCGCGCTGACTGTTCTCCAGATCCGTTCGAAAACGAGACGAAGTACCCTGGTGTCGCAATCGGGGCACGCGGCAAGACCGTACCGGTCGGATCTTTCTAGGGCTATGCAACAGGTATTGTAGGATTGCGGCTCTTCCCGAATCCCGACTTTGATGAAGAAGCCGCCAAGAAATGGGACTCAACACGCTATTACAACGATCCGAGCTACTACCTCTCTAAAGACCTGGTGAAGCCCTATCGTGTCGGCATGTCCTGCGGGTTCTGCCATGTCGGCCCAAACCCGGTGAAACCACCACAAGATCCTGAGCACCCCGAATGGAAGAATCTCAGTTCCAATGTCGGGGCGCAGTATTTCTGGCTCGATCGTATCTTTGCATGGGAAGCCGACGAGAGCAGCTTTCCCTATCAGATTTTCCACACCTCGCGTCCGGGCGCACTCGATACCTCGTTGATCTCAAGCGACTACATCAACAACCCGCGCACCATGAATGCAATTTATCAGTTGGGCCCACGGCTGAAAATGGCCAAGCGCTGGGGCCACGAAACCCTGAGCGACGGCAATCTGAACAACCGGCAGTTCAATGACTATATCAAGAACGGACCGCTGACGACGTTTTTTGAGCCACCGAATACTGTCTGGACACCACACGTTCTGAAAGACGGAGCGGATTCAGTCGGGGCGATAGGGGCCCTCAACCGCGTCTTCCTCAACATCGGATTGTTCAGCGAAGAATGGCTGCTGCATTTCAAACCGTTGACCGGCGGCAAAGCGATCACCCCGATACAGATCGCAGCCGCGCGTCACAATTCCGCCTACTGGGAGGCAACCGAAGCACAGACGCCGAATATGGCCCTCTTCTTCCTGAAGACTACCGCTCCTCACAAATTGAAAGACGCTCCTGGAGGGGAGGCCTACCTCACGGAAGATGCGGCGCAATTGACGCGCGGAAAGATCGTCTTCGCCGAACGCTGCGCACGCTGTCACTCAAGTAAGCTGCCGACGCCGGCAGTCGGCCTTGATCCTCGTGGCTGCACAGGGTCAGGATATTTAGCTTGTTGGAACAAATACTGGCAGTGGACCAAGACCGACGAGTTCAAACGAGAAATGAAGAAGATTGTGTTGGCTGACGATTTCATCGAGAACAACTTTCTCTCGACCGATATGCGTATCCCCGTCACACTGCTTGAAACGAATGCCTGCAGTCCACTCGCAACCAATGCTATTGCCGGCAACATTTGGGACGACTTTTCTTCGCAGTCCTATAAGGACCTGCCTTCGGTCGGTTCCATCTCGGTACACCACCCCATAACAGGCGAGCCGCGCACATACACAATGCCTGCAGGTGGAGTGGGCTACACGCGCGTGCCGTCGCTCGTAAGCCTCTGGTCCACGGCGCCGTTCTTTGTCAATAACAGTCTTGGACGATTCGATCCGAGCCCCAGCGTGGAAGCCCGCATGCAATCTTTTCAACAATCCATCGAACAGCTATTGTGGCCTGAGAAACGGGAGAGAGATCCGATCCTGGGTGACAAGGTGCCGGGCGTGATTGACCGGACGACGGCAAGGAGCTATCTGCGGATTCCGAAAGGCTATCTGCCGGACTTTCTTCAAGGCATCTTGGAACTCGAAGAGAAGATCCTTCCGGATGTGCAGCTGCTTCCCAGCCTGTTCACGGAAAACGGGATTGAAATCGGGCCTATTCCCAAAGGCACGCCGGTCAATCTCCTGACGAATTTGAATGTGTACCCCGACGAGGCCGGTGTGATTGATCGGTTCTTGCATAAAAAGAAACTTGTCCGTTCGCTGATCAAGATCAAACGCGCTTTCAAAGCAATACCCCGGGATGCCACTGACGAAGAGGCACGGAAGGTGCTTCGAGAGAGAGACGTGGTGGAATCTCTACTCGAATTGAGCAAGTGCCCCGACTTCGTCGTCAACAGAGGTCACTATTTCGGGACCGATCGACTACAGAACGAAGAGAATGAGCCGGGCTTGAGTGACGAGGACAAAAGAGCGCTGATTACCTTTCTCCACACGTTCTAAGTTCTGCCCCGCCAGCGATGGGTTATTCGATGGAACCAATCTCACGACGATCATTTCTGAAGCTGGCTGCAGTGACAGGAATTACCCTGTCACTGGGGGGCTGTTC
>JACMLT010000320.1 GCA_014379455.1 Nitrospiraceae bacterium | reverse complement strand
GGCCATGGCTGCGATGAGGGTTTGTGTTGCCGGTGTGCCGCTGGTGGCTCCAGATGGTGTGACGGTCACGGTGAGCTCACCTCGCGATCCTTCGAGGCCCTTCTGTAATGTTCCCCACAGGATGGTACTCTTCGTTTCCCCTGGTTGGAAAGTCGCGATATGAACCGGTTGCGACAGTGCGCCTGCGAAGGCATCGATGAGAGCGGGTGTTCCTGAGAGAGTAACAGTCGTCGCGCCCAGCACGGTCTTGCCGGTATTCGTTACGTCGATCCTGACCCCGATTTTTTCACCGCCCTCCAGCACGAGATTGTTGTTGGCGTCCAGCAAGGTTGCCTTGAGGGCCAGCGGGCTTGGGCCAGCATCGGGACTCTGCCGACGCGCGGTGCCTTCCCCTTGCGTCTTCTCCTGCAACTGCTTCAGGTATCCCATGAGCTGGTTGGCGAGATGATCGGCTGCCGTTCGCACGGCTGCGTCCAACTGCCCAGTCGCGCATTGGTTGGCGCTGCCGCCGATTTGGGGCGCCCACAACGCCACTCGATTCGAATAGACCATCGGTGCTTCCGGGAATCGGCGTCCTTGGGTATCTTGGAAGATTGCGGTGAGGCGGACATCGAACTGAGCGAGGTAGGTGTCGTCTGACCCACTGCGTGACGTGGGCGTGAAGGAGGCGTTCGCCAGCGTGATGAAGGCCGTGAACTCGGATGCGGGGGCGGTGGCCTGCTGTGCCGTACCCGACGGGTCTCCGACCGTCAGCTGAGTCAAGCGGGCGCGTCCAGTTTCGATGAAGGATTGGACAATCGCATCGCCCAGACGGCCTTTCCACTGCACGTCGGCGCAGATCATTTGCTCCACGGTGGCTGAACGGACGGGCTCATCGAAGACTAGCTTGACCGATAGCGGGATGACCGGCCCCTGCTCGGTGGGATACATAAAACGAGGTGTCTGTAGATGGTTGCAGGCGGCCAACAGGGCGAGCCCAGTTACCAGCACGAGGATCGACATGCCCGATACGAACCGCATAGACATGGGCGTTACGGTACCTGATGCAGTACTTTGGACGCAATGAGGATGTGCCCATAGACCTTCTTTCGGGATCATATATCGCACCGATAAACGGTGAGGTAGGAGGACTTATGGGATCAGCAGGGGAGAACATTCCCTCTGAGAGCCATACGATGCCCACATGGATTGCTATCTGGGATGAGAAAAACTCAGAACGATTCGATCTTCACGGTTCAGTATTTTCCAATCCAGAAATGAGTCTGAACGAAGGTCAGCGAGTCTGAATGCCTGAACCCTGTTCTGTCTCGGTCGGGTTGATCAATGTTCCGTCGTTTTGCCTTGCCGGTTATGCTCATGTCTGCTTCCGGCTTGCCGCGGAGATGGACTGGAACAGCGTGCTTCGTGCGTGGTTTAGTGCCACGGCGGCCTCAGTGTCGCTCATCCTTGACGCGAGGGTATCCAGGTGTTCCACGATGATGTCCACTTTGAGATACTGACGGGCATCGGGTACGGATTTCAACTTCTCATACGGTGCGCAATATTGCCGTAAATATCCGACAGTCCATAGTACCCTATGGACATGCCCACCCTCACACCACTGACCCTGGCCTTTGAGCTGGCCGAGCAAGGCCTGAGTCATACGACGATTGCGGCGCATCTGGGGCGACACCGAGAGACCATCGGACTCTGGCTGAAGGGCATCGCTATGGGCTGGCGGGCTTTCTTGAGCGCCATACACAGGAGAAGAAGGGCCCGCGGCAGGCGCGCCAGGTCCCGGCGACGATCACGCGGCTGATTTGGAAGCTGCGGGTTCGCGAACACGATGGCTGTGGGCCGACGATCGCGTATTTCCTGGAGCGGGAGTATCAGATCCGACTCTCGGTCCCCAAGATCTATGAAATTCTGGCGGAGAAGTATGTGATCCGCTCCCAGTGGCGCAAGAACCAGAAGCGGGGGGCCGTCCCGCAGGCGGCCTGCGCCCGGGCGGTCATCCAGATGGATACCGTGGCGTGTGGCCACCTGTTCGCCTTCACGGGGAGCGACATTTACACCCAAGGCAGCGGCCGTCATGCTCCGGCCCACCCTGACCAGTGACGAGGGCGCCGTCTTTCTGCAAGCAGCCATGGGCCAGCGCTCCACGGGATGCGTTGAGGTGCTACAAACTGATGGGGGACCAGAATTCAAAGGAGCCTTTGCGCAACACGCTCGTGCGTATTGCGACCGGCATCGCATAGCCCGTCCCTACAAGCAGAACGAGCAAGCCGACCTTGAAAGTTTCAACCGAACCTTACGCAAAGAATGCTTGGGCTGGGGGACGTCTCGAGCCGGGGACCTCTCGCGCTTGATCCCCGAGGTGGAAACCTTTCTCGCTCGATATCATGATCACCGCCCGCACGTGGGATTCTTGCCCATGCGGCCACCGCGACAAACATCACCAACACACGAGGACGGACTGTCGGATTTCTACGGAGAATAATGCGGGTTCTTGACAAACTACAGAGGCGCTCCTACCATGGCGCTTCGGCTCTGGCTCTCGGTCCAGCCAGGGCTCTTTTTTTGGGGGCAAGGCAGGCGATGGGAAATCTCGTGGTGATCGGGGCGCAGTGGGGCGATGAAGGCAAGGGCAAGATCGTGGATATCTTGGCCCGCGACGTCGATGCGGTGGTTCGCTACCAAGGAGGGTCCAACGCGGGGCACACCGTGATCAATGAACGGGGTACCTTCGTGTTTCACCTCATTCCCTCAGGCATCCTCTACCGAGGGACGCTCTGTGTGATCGGGAACGGGGTTGTCGTAGATCCAGCCTCGTTGATCGAGGAGCTGGACCATCTCCAAACTCAAGGGGTGAAGATCGGAAAGAATTTTGTCATCAGTCAGCGAGCGCATCTCATTCTGCCGTATCACAAGGCCATCGATAAAGCGTCTGAACAGTCCAAAGGCTCTCGTCGGATCGGCACGACGGGGCGAGGGATTGGCCCCTCCTATGCCGATAAGATGTCCCGGGTCGGTATCCGAATGGGGGATCTGCTGAACCCGAAGGCGTTTCGAACCAAACTCGAAGAGAACGTCGTCGAGATCAATTGGTTTCTCGAACAACTGTATAAGCTGGAACGGTTCGAGGTTGAAAAGGTATTTCGGCAATATATGGGTTATGCCGACCGCCTGAAGAGCCATATCGTCGATACCGTTATGCTGGTGAATAAGATAATCGAGAGTCGGAAAACCGTGCTATTTGAAGGGGCACAGGGGACACATTTGGATGTGGACTTCGGTACCTATCCCTACGTTACTTCTTCCAGCTCCACGGCCGGCGGCGCTTCGACGGGAACGGGTGTGGGACCGACAAAGATCGACGCGGTGCTCGGTGTCGCCAAAGCGTACACCACCCGAGTCGGCAGTGGGCCCTTCCCCACGGAATTGACCGATGCGGTAGGAGAAGGTCTCCAGTCACGAGGGAAAGAATTCGGATCGACGACGGGGCGCGCGCGCCGCTGCGGCTGGTTCGACGGCGTCCTTGTGCGTTACGCCACCAAAGTAAACGGACTCACATCGCTGGCTGTGACGAAACTGGATGTGCTCGACGGTTGCAAGGAACTCAAAGTTTGCACCGGTTATCGGTATGCGGGGACGCTCTATCGGGACATGCCGGCCGATCTCCAGGCGCTGACCGACTGTAAGCCGGTGTACAAGACGTTCAAAGGTTGGACAGGATCTACCACCGGTGCCACCACCTATAGACAGCTTCCCGCGGAAGCCAAGCGCTACCTCCAGTATCTTGAAGAGATTTCCGAGTGTCCTATCGACATGATCTCAACCGGCTCGAAGCGCAGTGAAACCATTATTCTTCGCAACCCGCTCAAGACCCGTTCCCGTCGTTCGTGAAAGGGGCAGCGGCCGAACCATAAAACGGATAACGCTCGATGAGAGACGCCCTTCGACAGGCTCCGGGCCTCCCGAGTCTGTCGAGGGAGGGCACGGATGTCGAGATCGACGACGACGGGCCAGGCCGCATTCTTTATGAAGGTTCGTCGCAAAGCGTGCAGACGCGCATGAGACGGGTACTCGGAGCGATGACGCCTTGAGGCATACTCGCGCAGCATGTTGAAGGACTGAATGGCGAGACTGTCCGTCGTAGCCGCGCATTCACGTTTGCAGCAGAAGTGTCATGAATAATGCGGGCTAGGCATGGGCCAAGCGTCAGTGGTAGAATCCGCGCTCTTTGCTCGGTGAGCCGGTAGCTCAGTTGGTAGAGCATCGCCCTTTTAAGGCGAGGGTCCCGGGTTCGAGCCCCGGCCGGCTCACCATAAAGAATCAATGACTTGCGAGAGTGCTCGCTCTCGCAAGACCACTCAAAACCGGTCCCTGTGCTAAATTTGTGCTAAACCGCTGCGGCTGCGGCGTATCCAAGACGTTCACGAGGCTCCGGCGAACTATCCGGGCATCGTGGAATGGCTGAAACGGGCCGCGCCGAAAAATCCTGGTATGTTTGATTCCGCCGAGGTCTGGCCGAACATCAACGAACGAGAAGAGCGGACGTTGCAGCAGGCGCTGGTGGCGCTGGTGGATCGTCCGCAGGACGAGGTGATTCGTCGAATCGCTGAGCTGGAAACTGAACACGCAAGTCGGCGCGGTAACCCCTGGCGGAAGCTGGGACTAAGCCCGCTGGCAACGGCTCTCGAACCGCTAGCGCAACTAGCTGGTTTGTGTAAGACCGTCCCCGGCGCTCCGAACCCGGAGGCGTATGCAGCAGTTTATGCCGACAGCGGCTGGCGCGTGGATGCAGCGGCCTTGCCACTATGGCCGCATGCGGGTCACCGGAGCAGCACGGTGTGGTGCTAGGAACCGTACGAGCCATCTATCTGCCGTGGCTCGAAAAAACCGCTCGCCACCTGCAACAGCTTATTCACGACCATGGGCAGTCGATTTCCAAGCGCGCCAAGCCGATCGAAACTGCTGCGGGACGGCTCGTATTGTTTGCCGACGGACTGCGGATGGATGTCGCCCAGGAGCTGGCGGAAAGACTTGCGGCGATTGGCATTGAATCCCCGCAGGACTGGGAGTGGTCGACCATTCCCTCTGTCACGGCCTCCGCCAAGCCGGCAGCTTCACCTATCGCCGACGCGGTTCAGGGTGGTGACGCAGGCGACGAGTTCTCTACGCGGCTAATTTCCACGGGGCATCTCTTGACGCAAGATCGGTTTGTGACCGCCCTTAAAGCACGCGGGTGGCAGTTTCTTGGCTCAGACGAAACTGGAGACCCGTCCGGGTCGGCTTGGACGGAAGCCGGTGCACTCGACAAGCGCGGACACACCGAAGGCTGGAAACTGGCCCGTAGCATTGAAACAGAAGTTCGCGATCTCGTCAGCCGGATCGGTGCGCTTCTCAAGGCCGGCTGGACTGAGGTGATCGTGGTAACGGATCACGGCTGGTTGCTGGTGCCTGGTGGCCTGCCGAAGGTCGAACTGAAGGCGTTTCTGGCTGAAACCCGCTGGGGGCGATGCGCCGCGTTGAAGTCCGAGGCCAAGACCAACGCGCTGGCGTTCAAATGGCATTGGAATCCAGAAGTCATGATGGCAAGCCCGCCAGGAGCCGGCTGCTTCCGCGCCTCCATGGAGTATTCCCACGGCGGCGTGTCTCTCCAGGAAATGGTGACACCCGTGCTTCGCGTGAAGGCAGCTCGCTCGACGGGCGGTTCGGCTCGATTGCTGGAAGTGAAGTGGACTGGGGCGAAATGTCGAGTGTCGGTTGGTGGAGACTGTGCCGGCGTGCGGGTGGATATCCGCACCAGCCAATCTGATCCGAAAACTTCGCTACTGGCAGACAAGCAGGCACGCGAAACTACATCTGACGGCAAAGTGACCGTGTTCCTCGAAAATGATGCTGACATCGGCATGAAGGCCGAAATTGTTCTGTCGGACTCGAATGGGCAGGTGATCGATTCTCTCTCCACCACACTTGGAGCATGACCTGATGAGCCAACAGCTTGACCCCATCGATACGATTGCCACGAAAGCCTTTGAAGGCTATGTGGTGCGTAAAGATCTTGTGCGCAAATTCAAGGGGCAGTATCCGGTCCCAACCTACGTTGCCGAATTTCTGCTGGGCCGCTACTGCGCCTCGGTGGATGAGGATGAAATTGCCGAAGGCCTCAAGATTGTCGAGCGTCAGCTCGGTGAAAAGACCATTCGCGCCGGGGAACATGAGCTGTTCAAGGCCCGCGCCAAGGGTAAGGGTCATGTGAAGCTGATCGACATTATCACCGCCCGATTGGATGCCGGCACCGATTCGTTCTTGGCCACGTTGCCGAGCTTGCAACTAAAGGACGTGCGGATCGGTGAGGAGATGGTTCACGCCAATGAACGAATGCTTACGGGCGGCTTCT
>JACMLT010000039.1 GCA_014379455.1 Nitrospiraceae bacterium | reverse complement strand
TCGGTCGCGCAAACAGCTTTTTGAAGTCACCCAGTCCAGCCCTCCTAAAGTGGTTAGGTTTTAGGATTTGATGGAAATTGATGAAGCTCCCCGCAGCAAGCCGCAGGGTATCTTGCGAAATTCTCAGAAGCCGCCACCCTCCTTTGCCAAGGCTATGGAGGGTTCTCCACGCCTTCATCCCCGTAGCGAGCTACGGGGTATTCGGCGAAGGAGAATAAAATGATTGATCCGAAACCGGAGGTGAAATCCCAATATCTCCTACCTCATCCGTATCATCTTGTTGGACTGATGAGAAATTTACGAATTATCATCAGTTTGTCCGTCTGACCTGGAGCCTGCAAAATTCCTTCGCCAATCGGTGCGTTTTACGTTGCCAAACCAATGGGCAAGGATCCCTTGATTCATCACACCCTTATTGAACAAATCGCTGCCATCCACCATAACGATCCTCAACTGGACCGCAGCGAAGGCTGAGTGCGATGAGCGCGAGTCCGCTGGCGACACTGATCCACTGCCAAGCCGGCGCGCCGCCCTCAAGGAGCCACGGTGCGAGGAGCACCCACAAGCCGCAAAGCACGTTGAGCCAGCGGACGAGGCGCGATGGTTCGGCAAACGCGATCACCGAGAACGTGACCACTAGCGCGCCCATGACGTGCGTGCTATCGGCTACGCCTCCTGCCAGTCCCAGCAGTGTCGGCGCTGCCATCAACCAAGCGCCGACCAATGCGCACAACCACAGATTCCACGGTGCAGAGAATGCCTCGATGCTGTGTAAGATTTCGAAAAGTCGAGATCGTCTTTGGGTTGGCTCTGGTTCTTCCGCCATACTGTCCTCACCCCGCCAAAACGCGCGCCATACATTGCCGTGTTCGCGCTTGGTGCGAAGGAGGAACTGGCCGGTGGCGATCACTTCATCCAGTGCAGGCGACACCATGAGCAGCATTACCACCGATGCCACCAAACACAACGTGCACCATGCGCCGATACTGACTGGTTGGAGAATGACCAGGACAATGCTGGTCACACCGGGGGGGATGATGAACAGACCGAAGAGCACAACCATCCACGGCATGGTGCGCCAGCGCCGTCTTCCGCCAACCAGCCCAGCCAGGGCGTCGAGCAGGTACGAGAGCGCGCCCAGGCCGGCGTCCGACACAGGAAAGGCTTTCGAAATGTCCGAGGTGAGTACGAGTCTGGTACTATCGCCGAAGAACGGATCCCACGGATACACGATGTGCCCGAGTTGAAACGCAGCCATATAGCGAGAGAGGAAAAATCCGATCATCGCCAGGAACACGATTCCCAACCGTTGCACCCACCCGGAAGGATTGTAGCTCCAGCCAGGCGGAGCGCCTGAGCCGGAAGCGTCACGACCGAGCTGCGGGACAATGACTGCAAAGGTGACCACCAGCGCGCCGATGAGCAAGTCGTTATTGTAAACAGCGGCGTTCGACGCCCAGAACAACAGGGGTGCGCTCATCACCCATAGGCCCACGCCGCACACGGTCCACGCAGCCCACGCATGGCGCATCGCGAGCGCGCTGAATGCAATAACCGCCGCACCGCTCGCGAGATCGCTCCAGAGCAGCGCGGGCACGGTCATGCCGAGGGCCGGCGCGGTCCCAATGAGCCATAGACCAAGCAACATGTTCGCCACATGCGGCCAGGGAGGAATATCTGGAATAGGTGTTGCCCTCAAATCGTTTTCCCGATACCAGCCCGCTGGGTCGAACTTCAGCTTGTTGAGTATTTTTGGCAATGAGGTGCGCAGAGAGTGGCGCGGCTCCCAGCCGAGAAGCGTGCAGGCGCGGGAGATGTTGAGCGCATAATGATCGTCAGCTATATCGATCATCCACGGCTTGATGAATGGGTCGGCGCCGGGCACCACGTTCAGGAGCCAGGAGCCAACCTTGGCCAATGCCTTGGGAATGCGATACGTCTTCCATTCTTTGCCGTGGAGCTCGCGGCTGATGGCGCGTTGTAGTTCATCGTAGCTGAGCGTGTCCGGTTCGCCGATGAGCAGCGTCGTGACTTGGGGGAGTTCCTTGCGATGTTCGACGGCGAGCACCAAGGCCTGGACCATATCTTCCATATGCACGAAGGCCGCTCCATGCGTAATGTCACCGGAAAAAATACGGCCGATGAAGCGCTGTTCGTAAATGCGCTGGATCTGTTGCGCGATCGGGATCGAATGGCCATGATCGTTATACACACCGGCGATGCGCATCAGCACTACCGGTACGTCTCCCCTCTCACGCAGAATCAGTTCCTCCGTCGCGACCTTCGATTTGGGATAATCCCATTTTGGCTTGAGCGGCCAATCTTCGTCTATGCGTTCTCCCGGTTCACAGGGCGCATGCACAAGCATGGTGCTGGAAAATATGAACTGCTCGACCTCAAAGTCGCGCAATCCGTGCAGCAACCGTTCGGTGCCGCGCACGGTGACTTGCTCGTATAAGGGACTCGGCTCACCGGAGAAGCTGTAGTACGCAGCGAGATGAATGACTGAGGCAATTCGTTTGTGTCCGAGCCGACGCACTTCGTCCAGCGCATCCCACACGCTCTCATCCGAGCTGAGGTCGCAGTCGATAACGTGGTCGGTCTCGGGCGGTGGATGGGGAGGGCCTTTGCGGTCGAGGCCCATCTCTGTATAGCTGTCGCCGATGCGATCAATGAACGCACTGCCAATACGCCCACTGCTGCCGGTAATAATTAAGGTTCCCAACCCCTTTTCAATCGTCGGTGTCTTCTTCATCTCATTTGCTATCTTCGTCGCGTGGAGGGTTGACCTGGCGGACTTCGCCACCAGCCTGCCAGATGAATTCGCGAACTTTATCCGCAAGTACCGCGAAGGCGATTCGCTCCCCGTTCGGCTCGCCGTGCGTGAGCGACAACGAAAACTTGGTGGCCTGGCCCAGGCGTCGCCAGTGTTTAGTTCAAAATTCCCCCGTATTCGCCAGGGTTCTCAAAAGTGAACCCCATCTCGCCGCAGACGCAGGCGAAACCGACGGGCTGTAACTCGCACCCATGTTTCTCACACGTTCTTCCGCAACCGTACTACTCGGCCCAAGATACGCTGTTGGTCCGTCATGGGGAGGTCTTCATACCTTCGGTTGAGCGGATGAAGTTTGGTCTGCCCGCCGATTTCCTTGAGCTGCCTCAAGAGGGCTCCTTCCGGGCGGCCCTGCTCACTATCGACCATCACATAGTGACCAGGCTCACTCGGAAGATCAGGGTTGACGAAAATGACCTCGCCCTCGCTGAAGAGAGGCTCCATGGAATTGTCTTTCACCTGCATGGCAAAGGTACGTATCCCTGGAACGTCTGTTTCAAGCATCGCTTCAGCTTGGATGACACGAGACGGTACTTCGGGTATGACCATCTGATCAATTTGATCCCACCTCAGGAGTGGCACCTTTCTCATCTGGCCGAGGGGCGAGGGATTGGCGCTCTCTTTGAGATCGAACTGTCCCGCTGAGTGTGGCGGACCACCGATTTGGAGGAAATCTACGTCTATACGAAAATACCGCGCAAAGTGTTCCCATGTTGTGCGGTCTTGAGGAGGCTCGTCAGCTAAAATATTCGCGATTGTCTCCACGGAGACACCAACAGTAGAGGCCAACTCCTCTTCAGTCAGGCCCTCACCGAGTTCTCGATGAACAAGCCCTTTCAGGTCCATAACGCAACTCCTTCCTGGTCACTTCCGGATCGGTCCGTTTATCTTTGTACAGTCCAGCACGCCAAGACATGTCGCTCTCATTCTCTAGGTATAGTTGCATCGTTGTATTTTCACTTGTTCACCCGTTGCATATGTGGTCTTTCGTATCCTAGGCGGAATTTTCTCTTCGCAAAACCGCCAGGTTCACCTTCTTCACTCTGACTCATCGGTTGCCAAAATTCTTTGAGAATACTGGTACCCTAAATTATCGCAAGTGGACCTGTGCGGGGGTGAGCGTCTAATGCAATATGGTGTCATGCGTGTGGTGTCCTGTCTGTGCCATATTGCTCAGTGCGTCGGAGGGGAAATAGGAACAGTAAACCAGACATTCGAGGAAATCTTGCGTGGGAATCTGTTTCGTTCTCTTTCTGAATCGAGATTATTTACCCCACTTTCGCGTATTCGGGATGTCCGTCTGGCATCCATGTGGCAACTGTTTCCCTGACAAACGTATGGAAACCGCGGGGAAGATGACCAAGCACCTTCGCTTGCAGGAGAAAGTCCGCTTCGCTCGCCCGAAGCCCCTGGCGTTGGAAGAATTCGTACATAAGTTTCAGATCCGTGACCAACCAGCCTGTTAGCGTGTGCGTAGCCTTTTCCCCCCAGACCTCGAGATCATTTCCGCCGTACCGGATTTCGCGCCCGAGGGAACGGGTGTAGATGTCCGCCACGTCCTGACCGCTTAATACTTCCGCACCGATCAACGGATAACAGTGGAATTCATGTCCGGTTTGGGTAAGGGTCGCAACCACGGCATCCGCGATATCTCGCACGTCGACACGATTGAGACCGATGTCCCCGATCGGCTGCGGATAGATCCCTTCCTCTAGAATCGACTCGCGATACACCAGGTCGTTCTGGAAAAAATTATTAGCCATGATCACCGTGAACGCCATCCCCGAATCTCTGAGCGCCCTCTGGATCTTCATCTTGGATTTGAAATGGAGAATATATGGAGCCTGCTCCACATGATAGATCGACAGATAGACGAGGTGCCGAACACCGGCGCGGTTCGCTGCCGCCACGACCGCCAGCCCCTCCTCTGTTTCCGTCGGGCTGAGTGGTGTGACCAGAAATACACGATCGATTCCTCTCATGGCCCAGCGCAATGTCTCTGGCTTGTGGAGATCTCCAATAATGCCGCTGGCCCCAAGTGGGAACCCATCGGCCTTGTCAGCCGAGCGGGTGAGGACATGTACCTGTTCTCCTTTGGCCACAAGACCCTGCACGACATGACTGCCAACCAACCCGGTCCCGCCAATCACAAGAATGTTCATTGCGTTAGGCCTCCCTCGCTACACCAATGTGTTCCATAGGCTGCCCGTAGCCCTAGCCCTGCGAACTGTGCCTTCGTCTGGTAGTTCAAAGAACCGCAGCTCCATTATTCATTCCATCCCCCTTCACGCCGTCCCGTAGCGCTTCCTTCTACGCCGTAGTTGTGGCTCATGCGAGTTCACGCGCCATGCCTGTCCTTGCGGAGTACTTACGCTGCACCTGCCGTAGTTGGTGGCTTTCGACCGATGGCTGGATTTGGTTCTGCAAGATCACCGGATCGACACGGTGTCCGCATTGCACGCAGCGGAGGGTTTCAAGGTGGTCGGCGCCGGTGTTATGCAAGTCGTAGTACCACTCGGTCACGAGCAGGCCCGCGCAACGAGCACAGGATCTCGTCGAGAGCTGTTCGCTCGCTGGAAGCGACCGAATGGCATCTCTACTTCCGTTCCGTTTCATCGTTCCACCATACTCCGGCTTTTCTGCCTCCAATCTCCGTTCCATGATTCAGCCTCCCGGTTGTTGGTTCGATGCGTTGCGCTCTTGGCTTCAAAGCGTTACGGAATTCTCAGCCATTGGTCATACTCTAGCTCCGTCACATGATTGGTCCATGAAGGGACCATGAAGAATTCTTCATCAGACTCTGAACCAATTTCTGTTCGTCGATACTCGACGCTTCCGCTCGGCTTCATTGGAAAACTCCACGTGTTTCAGGCAGCTCACGTGCTACCTTCGAAATACCCATAGAGGACCGGGTCTTCCCACGGGCCGCTGTTGGCACACGCGCTTCAATCTCAAGTTGTGCAAGGGAGTGGTCCACTGAATACGTGCAGTACCACCACGCGAGAGGATCGACCCGTAGCGTCCATAGATGTGGAGCTTGTCGTACCCGCTGTACTAGGCAAATGTTTGATTCTTGTGTGAGCGCCCATGACATTCCATCTCGGTCGCGTCGGTAACCTTGACACGACTGACACGGGCAATCGGTTTGATCGTGGCGCCCTTCTTACCCTAGCTAAACTTGAATCCCTACGGCAGTGAGTAAGTCATCTCCGGCCAATGTGCGCTTCCGTAGATCCGCCCCTCTTTCTGGTCCTCAATAAAAATCCCGCCGACGTACGGCGTTGTCCCCGTAATACCCTTGAATCCGCCCCTTCCCCAGACCCACGTAAACTCGCCTTTGCATTCATGTTTCTTTCCAGCACACCGCATTTCTCCGTACGCAAGGTCTTTGCCTTCATGTGCCCTCACAATGCAGAGAGCAGTATGCCGTTCCTCGTTGGTCTCACTAATCCGGAAAACCGCCTGGCAATCTATTTTTCCTGCATGGATCTGCGCCGGTGCTGAGCCTTCTGGGAGGTGCTTCACGAGCAGGGTCCCGGTAATTGTGCCGCTAAAGGCTCTGTACCCATCCCCCAGATCATCGATGACGCCTTGTCCCTTCCAACTCACGGTCGCATGGCCCGCTGCGACGGTCTTTGCCTCTGCCTCGTAGAAGAGTCCCATGCTCATAACGAGTAAGAAGACTGTTGGTACGATAGATCGTCTGAATCGCATGACTATTCCCTTCATAAATCGGCGCCGTGGAACTCTGGTGTGAGACAGAGTGAGAGCGCCGGTGAGTGAGTGCCGACCTGCCCGACCAGGTCTTTTGCATTACCGAGTTTCTCGGCCGTGCTCCCCGTTCTTAGGGAGAAAATATCCAGCACTGTGCCATTCGGGGGTGGTACCGCAATGAGTGACGCCCCGGCAACCAGCGCGATGCAGAGCATGACCGAAGAGTGAGTGACCGGCGCGAGGGAATTCAATGCGTAACGGACGTGTCCCTTTCTCTCGATCTGCTTCAGTCTGTTCACGAATATATATCGGTGAGCGCACATCGCTCCCGTCGAATACTTGGAAACGTCTTACTTTTTGTCCTTATGAATGTCGATGACCTCTCCCGTGTCATTCACTTCGAGCGTGACTTGAGTACCGACAGCGATATCCCTGAACATGCGGCTCTCGGGTCTGAGGCTAAAACCCTGTTCCCCTCCCGAAGTCGACAGCGTCATCTGGGACTTGCCATTATCAATCGACGTGAGCGTACCGGAAACGAAGCGAGGAGCCTTACCGGGTTCTCCCTTCAGCCGGGCATCCATGACCATGTTGCCTTCGTTGACCCAAAGCGTCATTTCATCCCCGACTTTGGGAACATCACGGCCCTGGCGAACGGCTGCAGATTCTGTCAGCGTGAGCGTAGCGCCGGTAGACGTCTTAACGGTATAGAGACCGGACTTCACCTCACTCACCACACCCTCGACCTTTTGATGGCCAGCTTTCATATGAGCAACCTCTTCAGGGCCTGCCGGATCTGAGTGGGCGACCAGAGGGGTCATTAGCACGATGGCGGGTATAATGAAGAGCGAGAAGATCGAAAATATTATATGAAGCATGGTTTTCTCTCCATTTGATCGATTTGGCCTCTTCACCGCCCATTCTACTGGGGTCATCATGCCGTGAATGTATAAAATGAGACAGACTTTCCTTTTCCTCTCTTCTATTCACAAATGAAACGGTACCAGCCCCGGTCTCAAGCCAAGCCGTATACCGCTCTGCATTTTTCCCTCGCAATCGACGCAGCGACTTCGGCACTCACCGGTCATGAAAACTTGCCCGGAAATTGTTTCACCAAGGCCTCTGTCAACGTATCTGCTATGACATAGACGTGTTCTCGCATCATCTTCCAGGTTTCATCTAGATG
>JACMLT010000319.1 GCA_014379455.1 Nitrospiraceae bacterium | reverse complement strand
TGCGCGAGCAAGGTGGCGAGGCCTCCTATCGTTCCGACTTCATCGCACAGTATCTGCTGCCGGTGCTCTACCCTGAGGATTTGACACGAGACCTTCAGTTGCTGTTAGGCACAGGGGTGGTCGTCCTCAATGCCGCTGTCTATTGGTGGATCTGGCAAATGCAGATGCGTGGGGTTTCTCGAAATAGGTAGGGTTCAGTCACGCGGGGAATGTGATCGTCTTTTGTAAACCGCAGCGAGTCCGTTAATCCGGATTGCCGCTCACACCTCACGTCCTAACCCACATTATTCATGAAGCTTCTGCTGCAAGCGCGGATACGCGGCTGTGACGGGCAGTCTCGCCGTTCAGCCCTTCGACATACTGCACGAGTATGCCTCAGGACTTCACGCCTCCGAGTGCCCGTCTCGCTTCGCGTCTGCACGCTCTCGCGACGAACCTTCATGAATAATGCGGGCTACGTGCCCGCCTTTAGTCTGTACTATCTTCTGGCACCACATACCGTAATGGGCAAGTGTTGGCTTGGACCTGGGGAGTAGGACCCGGAAACGATGGGGGCGACTCTCGCTCTTCAGCATGCGACATCGTGCTGATGAAACCGTATCGTGCCGTGACCCGCACTATCGCTGTTGACAAATATCGGATGCCGCAATAGACTGAGGCTCGTGCTGGTCCTCTGAGCATTATCAGAGAGTAAGAGGGAGCCCGGTGCAACTCCGGGACTGCCCCGCAGCGTTACGCGAGAACGAATCCACGACACGCACTAGCTCTTTGGAGCTGGGAAGCAGTGGATAGTAGGAACTCGGCGAAAGCCGAAGTGCTCGCGAGCCTGAAGACCTGCCAGCATCCGGCATGGGAGAGACAACCTGAGCCGATTCGACCTGGAAACCTCGAGGGAGGTCTGTAGGTCTGAGCTGGTTCGGATTCAGTCTCCTCTCTCCGTTCTCGTTCACGACCAATTCTCTCACATGGTTTTGATGCCATCCGTGGGGGTGGAGGTCGGTTCGAGATACACATGCGAGTTCAGGCGCGTCTAGACTTGTCATATTTTCCTCGCGGCGCTACGCGAAGGGTAATCCCTTTTGCCTAACCCGTAGAAGGAGGAGCATGTTTATGCTCAGTGAACCTGTCGAGAAAATGGCCAGTCCCGTTGCTACGCCAGAAGCCGGCCCTCCTCAAGATATCCCGACCCACGACACCTGTCCGCAACGGTCCATGCGAGTGAGAAAGCGCACCGGCTCCACGGAGTCGGTCGATGTCACCAAGATCGTGCGTGCCGTCTATCGGAGTACGCGGGAGGTGCGGTCCTTGATCGACATGGCCGCCGATCGCGGAGCATTCATCGACCAGAGCCAATCGTTGAGTCTGTTCACCGAAAACCCAAAAATCGAACATCTGTCGGACATGTACTTCTACGCGTGGAAGAGGGGACTGAGACGACCTACTACCTGCGTTCCCGGCCAGCGACACGAATCGCCAAGGTGCCGGTTCATACGACATCGCAGGGATCGCCGAACGACGGCGCACGCCCCCAGCCTGATCCCGGGTGGATGCCACGCTGAGGGCGCAGTGGTATCTGTATGAACGGAATGGCCCAGCATACCGACAGTTCCATCATAGGTAGATCCTGGAAACGGCCTTCTCAGTACTGGGACTGGGACGCCATCCCATTTCTGGCCATCCATCTGATGTGCCTCTTGGCCTTTCTGACCGGAATTCGTTGGGAATGGGTCATACTGGCCATCGGCAGCTATTATCTGAGAATGGTTGCCGTCACGGCAGGATATCACCGCTATTTTTCCCATCGCTCGTATAAGACCAGCAGGCTATTCCAGTTTCTCTTGGCGTTCCTCGCGATGACATCCGCACAGAAAGGCGTGTTGTGGTGGGCCGCTCACCATCGGCATCACCATAAATACTCAGACCAGGAAGAAGATGTTCATTCCCCACTGCAACGAGGATTTTGGTTTTCTCACGTCGGATGGATCCTGTCGGCGCATTCTGTGCGAACCGACATGAATCTCGTGAGGGACTTTCGTCAATATCCTGAAATCTGTTTCCTGAACCGGTTCTACTTCATCCCACCACTCGTCTATGCGCTGCTCATCTATAGCCTATGGGGCTTTCCTGGCCTCATCTGGGGCTTCTTCATTTCAACGACCGCGCTGTATCATTGTACATTCTTCATCAATTCCCTTACCCACATGATCGGCCGAGTCAGGTACAAGTCCAACGACGGGAGTAAGAACAGCTTCCTTCTTGCCGTCCTCTGCTGTGGAGAAGGCTGGCACAACAATCACCATCACTATCAGTTGGCCGCGAAGCAGGGATGGTTTTGGTGGGAAGTGGACCTGTCCTATTACATTTTGTCATTCTTGTCGTGGTTTGGAATCGTGTGGGATCTCAGAGTGCCTCCCGAACACATCAAAGCCGGAACCATCGCCGCCGAACGTGAGGCCCACATGGGACGGACTCCGCCAGCTCATAGCACGGGACCGGAATAATATTTTCACCGCACAGACCCGGTTGAAGTCAATTAAGGATACTTGACGCGATGAGTCATAAACAGGTCATCCAGCAATTGCTCGACAAAGCTCAGATCCAAATCAACGGCACCCAGCCGGGAGATATTCAGGTGCATAACGACGGACTCTATGGTCGTGTCCTGGCCGAGGGATCGTTGGGGCTTGGCGAGTCATACATGGATGGATGGTGGGATTCCGTTCAGTTGGACGAGTTTTTCGCAAAGGTCCATACCGTCCAGCTTGACAAGGACATTGTCGATAAGCGCCTCATCGTCAATGCAGTCAAAGCTCGCGTCTTCAATATGCAGAATAAGCGACTCTCCAAGAGAGTGGCAAACGAACACTACAATTTGGACAACGACTTTTACGAAAAGATGCTGGACCCGCACATGCAATATACCTGCGCCTATTGGAAGGGGGCGCATACGCTGGCAGAAGCACAAGAACAGAAGCTGGACTTGATCTGTCGGAAGTTGCAGCTTCGCAAGGGCGACCGTATCCTTGAACTCGGGTGCGGGTGGGGAGGCTTCGCGCAATATGCAGCCAGCAAGTACGGCTGTTCGGTGGTGGCTCATAATATTTCCTCGGAGCAAGTTGCCTTTGCGCGCCGATGGTGTGCAGATCTTCCCGTTGAAGTGATTCAGGGAGATTACCGGGAAGCGACCGGCGAATTCGACAAGGTCGCGGCCATCGGCCTGACGGAACACGTGGGATATAAGAATTACCGGACGCTGATGGAAACGGCCCATCGCAGATTGAAACCGCACGGCCTCTTCTTGCTCCACACCATCGGGAACAATGCCTCAGTCACCACCTCCGATCCGTGGTTCGACAAGTATATTTTCCCGGGCGGCATGCTGCCTTCTGTGGCCCAGCTCAGCGCCGCAATGGATGGACTGCTGGTGATGGAGGATTGGCACAATTTCGGACCCGACTATGACAAAACGCTCGTGGCCTGGCAGAACAATGTGGACAAGCACTGGGGAGAATTTAAGGCAAAGTTCGACGAACGGTTCCATCGAATGTGGCGCTACTATCTCTTATCCCTTGCAGGATCGTTCCGCGCCCGGAAGATTCATCTCTGGCAAATTGTGATGTCCAAGCAGGGTGTATTGGGCGGGTATGAATCGGTGCGGTAACCGCCATGATCTCAGAGCAGGAATACGCCGATAAACGAGCGCGTGCGGTAACCGCCATTCGCGCGACGAACGCGGCCGCCCCGCTCGCACTTGAAAAAACCACATCCAACCTATTCCGGCAGCGTGTGCAGGCGCGAGTGCACCGACTTGATCTACGTGATTTCAACCATGTGATCCGGGTGGATGAACGCGAGCAGTTTGCGGAAGTCGAAGGCCTGACCACCTATGAAGACCTGGTCCGGGAAACACTCCCGTTCCAGCTGATGCCCACCGTCGTGCCTCAGCTCAAATCAATCACAATTGGGGGGGCCATCGCAGGCATCGGTATTGAATCGTCTTCATTCAAGTGTGGCTTTGTACAC
>JACMLT010000318.1 GCA_014379455.1 Nitrospiraceae bacterium | reverse complement strand
TACATATTCCCGGCCTAGAGTGTAAGTCGTTGAGTATATGTGGTGAGGCACGCGGGGGAGGAACAAGAGGCATCGGGCAAGGGGGTATCTGATTCCGTACACACCGTACTCTAGAAGATATAGGCCCAGGACAAATTGGTAGAAGATCGGGCCGGAGAGTGAGAAATAGAGCGTGACCTATTGGTGGAGATGTTTCATTGCAGCGGCGCAGAGGAGGATGAAGATGCCGATCCAGAGGGCGGCTTGCTGGAAAGGGATCGCTTCGTAGGATTCTTCTTTGCCTTCTTCTGCATCATCGGACTTGAAGAGCACCGAGTACAGAAAGAGCGTAAGAAGACAGAGGACGAGAAACAGCTTCACAAAAAAGACGGTCAGATACTTCGGATGATGCTGGATCCCGCTGCCGGTTTGCGCGGTGATGAGCTGATTGACATAGTGGAAATTGATGCCACCGGTAAACAGCAGGACGATGAGCAGTATACCTGCGACTTTCTTGTAATGTTGATAGAACGCATCAGTGATTGGCTTGATCTGCTCCTTGGCCACTGCGGTCTTCAACCCAGGAGTCACAGCCATGATGAGGAACGCGACTCCGCCGACCCAAATAACTGCTGCGGTCAAATGCACCCAATGATTGAGGATCGGGATCAGCGTATTGAGGTCTGTGACGAGACTGAGAAGTGCATCCATAGGCTAGTGTGGAAGGAGCGAGGGCGGGCGTTCACGGTCCCTAGTGGGTACGGTCTCTGGCTCCTCAGTCCTTACTTGACGTCGAAATTGAAGACCGGGGCATCGTTGCCGAATCGTTTCTTGCGGAGTTCTTCCATCAGCTCAATCGTAATAAGAGGGATGTTATTTTCCCGGGCGTGCTTTTCAACACCTTTCTTCACCATGGCGCGCAAGAAGTAGGGAATCCGGTTGAGTCGAGTTTCTGAATCTTCATCCCACGCCACAGAACTTTCTTCCGGCGTATTAAACGCGACTTTGATTTTCTCTCCACCCTTCGGCGTGTAGAGACACCATTGATCTTCGTCCAGCCAGTCACCGTGATCGACGTAGGGTCGCGCACGGCAGCCGCCGCAGATATCGGTGTATTCGCAATCGCCGCATTTACCTTTTAGGTGCGGATAACGGAAGGAGTTGAAGACATCGGACTTTTCCCACAGATCAACGAAGCTGGTCTCGCGGATATTCCCGGCAGACAACGGCATATAGGGGCACGGGGTCAACTCACCGTTCGGGGTCACGCGCGCGTAGTTGGTGCCGGCAAGGCAGCCGCCCCCCATATAGCCCGTCGCTTTGGTGATCGGAGAATTCGGGTCTTTCTCGTACGCGAGCCGTTTGAAATGCGGCGCACAACGGGCCCTCACGAGCATGCCTTTGTAATTATCCTGACAATTGACCAGATAGCCGAGCACCTCTTCGTATTGGGTCGGGGTGATATCGGTGAGTTCTTCGCCGCGACCGGTGCAGACCATGAAGAAGACATTGAGCACTTTGGCGCCAAGTTGGTGCGCCCAATCGATCACCGAAGGCAGCTCCTGGTAATTCATTGGCTGCGCGCTGAAGTGCACCTGGAAGGCCAGCCCGTTCCGCTTACAGGCCTCGATGCCGGCGAGTGCAGCTTCCCATGCGCCGGGCACTCCTCGGAAACGATTGTGTTTCTGCGGGTCGAGCGAATCGATACTGATACCCATGCCCATCACGCCGATCGCGACCAGATCCTTCGCCATCCGGTCGTCGATCAACATGCCATTGGTCCCGAACACCACCATGAAGCCGAGCTTCACGGCATGGCGCGCGATATCGAGGATGTCAGGACGGACGAGGGGTTCGCCTCCCGTGATGACGAGGAGACAACCCTTGTTGACCACGGCAATCTGATCGATAAGCGTGTAGCACTCTTCGGTCGAGAGTTCATCGTCCCCGCCTGCGGATTTCGTCGTCGCATCGAGATAGCAATGATCACATTTGAGGTTGCAACGTTTCGTAAGGTTCAGAGCGATGAGATAGGGCTTGAAGTCATCGACGGTTCGGCCATCGTGCGGCGCAGCAGCTGTGGATGGCGGGCTAAAGAACTGTGAGACCTGTTGCTGGATATTGCCAAATGTGCCCGCCGGAGACGGCGCATTGAAAATTGGAAGTGATTTACCCATAAATTAATCTGGCGCTGAGTGCGACGTGCTGAGCTAGGAAGAGTGGAAGTGAACTGGTCCTCTTACTCAGCACCCAGCACTTACGACTTGCCCTTGCCGGTCAGGTTGGCAATCATATCCTTCAGGTTGCCGGTCTTCATGGCGTCTGCCATATAGTCCTTGGCCTGCTCAATGCCCTCATGAGCCACTTCAGCCGTGATGACCGTGACACCGAGCTTATCGGCATGTTTCTCAATAAGGGCACGCGTACAGTCGCGCATAAACCCTTCAGGAGCCCGCTCAAGCCGTGATTGCGCTTCCGGCATCCAGGTGTAGGGGGCGGCAGGGGTAGGTTCCGCCACATGGCCATTCCCTTGACCGTTCTCATGCATAGCGGTCGCACCATTGGTGCCGTTCGTTGCAGCAGCCACAGTTGCCTGAGCCTCTGTTGAAGCACCGGTTCCCTTGTTCGCAAAGATAGGGGTGTAGTCCTCTGAGGCCGCTTCCTGGATCATGGGTGCGGCATACTCCAGCGTGATTGTGGTCATGCCGAGTTTACGAGCGGTCTTCTCGATTTTAGCCTTGGCGCGCCGACGTTGGAAGCCAGCTGGGACTGCGCGGATTCCCTCTTTAGCATCCTTCGTCCATTGCATGGGGACATCATCGTAGGCCAGATCGGTCTCAAGGACCCCTTCCGCGTGCGCAGCCGCTTCAAAAAGCTGCTTGTCAACCAGTTTGAAGCGCTCGCCTCCGGCGGCGCAGACAGGGCACTTCACGGGCGTCTCGCCCTTGCCGATGTAGCCGCAGCCGTCGCAGACGAAGTAATCCTGATTCATCCGATCCAAATAGGCTTGAGTATTTGCACTCACTTTTGGCTTCTCTTCCACGATCTCGGTCATCATGCCGCTGAGCGTCGAGCCCATGAGATCCTTCAGCACAGATTCGTCAGCCTGCATCTTTTCTCGGTCGATGCCGGCGGCATCCAGGCTGCCACCCAGCGCATGCATGGCATCCATCGCGCCCTTGGGCAAGATGTGTCCTACGGCTGCGTCGACGACGGTATTACTGATAATGGTATGGCCCTTTTCGATGGCATAGCGGTGAATCGCGGTCTTGGCGACGCCTCTGGCAAATACGGGAATCTTTTCCATCCGGCGGAGGGCTTCTTCAGTCCAGGCGATCGTGTACTCCGCCAACGTATCGATCGGCGGTACATGCTTCCTGTTCGACACCAAGATATTGCAGGGCGCGGACCGCAACAGATTTTCCGTATTGCTGCCGATGTCCATATCCTCGTCGCTGTGTACGCCGATCCGTCCGACGATCAACAATGCCGGGATATCCTTACGCACATATTGAATGATCTTCTCGAAGGCCTTGCCGTCCAACAGAGTGGTCTTGACGTCAGTTTGCTCGGCCTGAGCAAGCTCACGGCAGATGTCGAGGTGCGACTGGTAGATCTTCGCAAGGCCGCTGTCGATGATTTCCTCGTGTAGTTTTTCCTGCTCCTTGAACCGGAACACCTTGCCGGCTTCCTCGTTGAGAACACCTGAGATACTGTGAAAGGCGGCATAGTGAAAATAGGGGTCGAAGGCCGAAATGGCCTCGACCGGCATGTTGAAGGCCTTCCCCAGCGCCAGACCGGTCATAAGGCCGCCGAAGGAATAGGGGCTGCCGTCCACCGCCACCACGATTCTCCCGCCGGTCATGGGCTGGATTTGCTTGATAATCAACATGTCCGAATTCCGCACGCGACGCAGCACGCGCTCGGTGTTGCTGCCGATGACACTATCCTTC
>JACMLT010000317.1 GCA_014379455.1 Nitrospiraceae bacterium | reverse complement strand
CCGCAGGAAGCGAGTCCCTATTCTCCATCGAGCCGACGTTACTTGAATCCGTTGTATCTCCGGATCGAAGATCTCCCTGGGGCTGCTCGTCTCGGGCACGACCTGCAACGACTTGCCACGTTGGGTCGCGCGCTCAATGAAGACCGGCATATTGACCGAGACCGAGTGTTTCTTCTGAAACAAGAAGCCTTGCAGTTGTTGTGGTCCCATTGCGAGGAAGAACCAGCCTTTGAGCAGTTTTGCATCGTAGAAGGCCGCCCTTTGCATCAATTTGCCGTCTTCTGCGCCTTGGCTGAATCGTATGGCTCAAATTGGCGACAGTGGCCCTCTGCCTATCGCCACGCTAATTCTCGTGATGTCGAACAGTTCGCTCACGCGCACGCTGACCGCGTAGAGTTTCATGCATGGTTGCAATGGCTGCTGGACCAACAGTTAGCTCAGGCTTCCAAGTCAGTATCCCTGATGCAGGACTTACCGGTCGGATTCTCGCCTGATGGCGCCGATTCCTGGGTCTGGCAAGACCTCGTTGCCGCCGACATGAGGATTGGCGCCCCGCCCGACCTATACAATACTGAAGGTCAGGATTGGGGGCTACCACCTTTTATCCCGCATCGATTGCAGGAAGCCGGATACGAGCCTTTCATCCAAACGATTCGCGCCGGGCTGCGGCATGCCGGAGGCCTTCGTATCGATCATGTCATGGGACTGTTTCGATTGTGGTGGGTGCCTCAGGATCAGAAAGCAAAAGACGGCGCATATGTACGCTATCATGCGGAAGACTTGCTGGCGATTATTGCGATTGAAAGCCAACGCGCAGGCGCCATCGTCGTCGGAGAAGATTTGGGGACGGTTGAACCAGGTGTTCGGGAACAGCTCGCCGATCACAACGTGCTGTCATATCGCCTTCTATGGTTCGAGGATACCCCGCCTTCACAATATCCAGAGAAGGCGCTCGCCGCAGTGACCACACATGATCTCCCGACACTGGCCGGCGTCTGGACCGGGAAAGATCTCGACATGCAACGAGGTCTGGGCCTGAACCCGGACGAGTCGGCGAACGAGCAATTCCGCGAGAAATTGCGTCACACCAGTAACCTCGATGCCGATGCCGATGTCACCCTTGCGATCACCAGCACGTTCGAACAGCTCGCTCAAGCACCCTCCGCCATCGTCATGGCGTCAATGGAGGCAGCCACTGTCACCCATGAACGTCCAAACATGCCAGCGGCAGGAGGAAAATATCCCAATTGGTCCCTGGCTTTACCACTTCCTCTTGAAGATATTGAGTCTTCTGAAATTCCCCGGAGGCTTGCGACGATTCTCAACGGGCGAAGCGAAACAAAGGAGAATACTTCTCGTGCGGAATGAAGTCGCCACATACCGGCTTCAACTGTACAACGGGTTCACACTCGACGACGCGGCAGCCATTGCCGACTATTTAGCCCAACTCGGAATCAGCCACCTGTACAGCTCGCCCGTGCTCCAAGCCGGAAAAGGAAGCACGCACGGCTACGATGTGTTGGATCATGGCCGGGTCAGTGAAGAACTGGGCGGAGAAGCGGCATTCGAGCGTTTAGCTACGGCGCTCCGCACCCATGACCTCGGACTCCTTCTCGATATCGTGCCGAATCACATGGCCATCGGCGAGAAGGACAATGTGTGGTGGTGGGACGTGTTGGAAAACGGGCAGTCGAGCCGGTACGCGCCGTATTTCGACGTGGAATGGATGCCCCCGGAAAGCAAATTGCACCATGTGGTCATGCTGCCGGTATTGGGTGACCACTACGGCAGGATTCTCGATGCAGGCCTCATCCATATCGAGCGTCACGGCGGAGCCTTTACGATCCACTATGAGAAGCATGTGTTTCCCATCGCACCGCGATCCCTTCAGTTTATCTTGACTCGCGCGACGTCTGGAGCGGCGACTGAAGACCTCGCATTTTTTGCCGATACGCTGGAGCAGCTGCCTTCATCCTGGTCCATTGATTGGGTCAGCTTGCGCCGTCGCCATCGGGACAAAGGCATTCTCACGAAGCTGCTCACCCGCTTGCTCCAGGAAGATGCTGGCGCAGCGGCGGCCGTGGACCACACCATCGACACCATCAACCGGGATCACGCATTGCTGCATGAACTGTTGGAACGGCAAAACTATCGGTTGGCGTTCTGGCGGACGGCCAGACAAGACCTGGGGTATCGACGAT
>JACMLT010000316.1 GCA_014379455.1 Nitrospiraceae bacterium | reverse complement strand
GGCGATATCTCTATGGGCGTGGATTCCGGCGGCGCCGGCGACCAGGGACTGATGTTCGGCTACGCCACCAACGAAACGACTGAACTCATGCCGATGCCGATCGTTCTGGCCCATCGGCTCACCAAGCGGCTGGCCGAAGTCCGGAAAAAGAATATCCTGCCCTGGGTCCGCCCCGATGGAAAGTCCCAAGTGACCGTGGAGTACCGGAACGGAAAGCCCGTGCGGATCGACACCATCGTCGTCTCGACACAACACAGCCCCGATGTGACGAACAAGCAGATCGAGCGCGACATCATGGAGAAAGTCATCAGACCCATGATGCCGAAAGGACTCTATGACCCGACGAGTGTGAAACACCACATCAATCCCACCGGCCGCTTCGTGGTCGGCGGTCCGATGGGTGACACCGGACTGACGGGCCGCAAAATCATTGTCGATACCTATGGCGGCCACGGCAGCCATGGAGGCGGCGCCTTTTCAGGCAAGGATCCCACGAAGGTGGACCGCTCGGCCTCGTACATGGCCCGCTACATTGCTAAGAACATCGTTGCCGCCGGGTTGGCTCAAAAATGCGAAGTGCAGCTGGCCTATGCGATCGGGGTGGCCGACCCAGTCTCGGTGCTGGTTGACACGAAGGATACGGAAAAGGTGGCGGTTGAGAATCTGGATAAGCTGGTACGGACACACTTCCCCTTAACCCCTCGCGGCATCATCGACTACCTCAAGCTCCGCCGACCGATCTTCAGAAAGACCGCATCCTATGGGCACTTCGGCCGAAGCGAACCGGAGTTCACTTGGGAAAAGACCGATAAGGCCAAAGTCTTGCGCAGAGACGCAGGCCTGTAGTTGAACTAGTTGCCAACCAATTCGTGAAGGGGGGCGGGTTGCCGAACCTGCCCCCCTTTTTCATGACAACCCTTTACTCATCACGCAGGAGGCACTTGTGGAATACGATGTGAAAGATATGAAGTTAGCAGACCAGGGCAAACTCAAGATTGAATGGGCCGAGGCCACCATGCCGGTGTTACGCCTGATCAAGAAACGGTTTCTGCGAGAGAAACCCTTCGCAGGACTTCGCATGACCGCCTGCCTACACGTGACGACCGAAACCGCCAATCTGATGAAAACCCTTCAGGCCGGCGGAGCCGATGTCCGACTCTGTGCCTCCAATCCGCTCAGCACACAGGATGAGGTCGCGGCAGCGCTCGTCAAACATGACGGCATTCCGACCTTCGCGATCAAAGGCGAAGACAACAAGACCTACTATCAGCACATCCAATCGGCGATCGCCCACAAGCCGCAAATCACGATGGATGACGGAGCCGATGTCGTCTCATTGATCCATTCCAAGCGGAAAGATTTACTCAAACACGTGATCGGCGGCACGGAAGAGACCACCACCGGCGTCATCCGACTCCGCAGCATGGCCGCAAAGAAAGTGCTGAAGTTCCCGGTGATCTCGGTGAACGACGCCGACACCAAACACCTGTTCGACAACCGTTACGGAACCGGCCAGAGCACCATCGACGGCATCATCCGCGCGACGAACCGTCTGATCTGCGGCACCACCTTCGTGGTCGCAGGCTATGGCTGGTGCGGACGCGGGATCGCGATGCGCGCCAAGGGCATGGGCGCCGATGTCGTCGTCACCGAGATCGATCCGGTCAAGGCCATTGAAGCGGTCATGGATGGGTTCCGCGTCATGCCGATGGAACAGGCAGCCCTGATAGGAGATTTCTTCGTCACAGTCACCGGCAACCTCAAAGTCATCCGCGGCGAGCATTTTGCCAAGATGAAAGAAGGGGCTATCGTCTGCAACTCAGGCCATTTCAATGTCGAGTTGGATATTCCTACCTTGGAGAAACTGAGCCGGAGAAAACGCCTCATCAGACCGGGCGTCGAGCAATTTACGCTGAAGACCGGCCATCGAGTCAGCCTCCTCGGCGAGGGACGGCTCGTGAACCTGGCAACGGCCGAGGGGCATCCTTCCAGCGTCATGGATATGAGCTTCGCCAATCAAGCGCTCGGTGCGGAGTACTTGGTGAAGAATTACAAGAAGCTGGAGAAGAAGGTCTATCCGGTCCCACCGGTGATCGACAAAGAAATCGCCCGGCTCAAACTCGCCGGCATGGGGATGAAGATCGATACGCTGACGAAGGAGCAAGTGAAGTATCTGGCGTCATGGGAAATGGGGACATAAGGAACGGAGCAGCGCGGGGTGCTCCCTGTGCTCGGAGAACGCGCACGATAAAACTGTGCTCGTCCCATGCGCGCAAGTGGACCACCCTGCACCACTCCTGCCAGAAAATGGAAGGGGAGTAATGAAAAGGCCACCGGGAACGGTGGCCTTTTTGTTTGACACCCCCCGCACTTCTAGGAGGATGGAGCAGAGCAGGCGCCCCCCTCGCTCGCAGACCGCGCGCGATCAGAATGTGCTCGGTCGATGCGCGCAGTAAGGCGCACCCGCGCCCACTCCGCAGGGATTGAGGTTTAAGAAGAAGAAGGCCGCCTTTGTAGGCAGCTTTTCCGCCGCCCGCCTACACCACGCCGGCATGGCGCAAATCACCGGCGAATCAGGCGCTGACCCGTCCTAACAAATCAGCAACTTGTCCAGCCGAAGACGAGACGGGTCTTTTGGTCGTCCATCAACGGGGGGCGCCCCCGGGCCCGGGACACCGAGAGGGAGCGTCCGGAAAATATCTCAATGCGTTTCCCATCACCAAGCAGCCGATTATGCTCCCACCTCAGACCAATCCGCGCTATGACTTGTCGAAGCGAACGAAAGGAGAATGAGAAGAGCACAAACGGATGGAGCCAAAGACGTTGGTAAGTCCTGACGGGCGCTAGTGTTTAGATTTTCGAGTGCGAGGTGCCTTGTTGAGTGGCTTCTTGGGAACGATCGGTGGACCGATCCCCAATTTTCCCTCGGAACGGGCTAGCAGGTTGGGATCGGTGGGATTATTTTTTGACTGCTTCATGACTTCTGGCTTTGGTATGCCCCTATGATGCCAAAACCGTGCGGCTTTCGCTAGCCTCTCACGATTCAAACATTACCGGTACCTCCGTCCCAAGGGAAGGGAGAGGCCGCGAGAATTTCTGTCAGACTCGGACGACATCAAACACTATCCGGCGGAGCAGACGCAGTTGCCCTTACCGTGCCGAGGCCCCAAGGCCGATTCCCTTCGAGGAGAAGTGGAAATCGCCATCTGCCACTTACTGTCGTTCCAGTTTACCCCGATCCCACTTACCGAGATTTGCCGCTGCTTCGTAGGTGCTCTGTAAGAAGGCAAGTAGGACCTGGTCGGGTGACTGCGCGGTCCGTACCGCATCGTAAGGAAGCAGGAATTCTTTGAGGTCCTCACTGTAAAACGCCTCCTTCGGCTGAAGGGGAAATGCTTTGAAGCCTTCCGGCTCCGGATAGGCATAGAAAACAGGCTTATCTATGGGACCTCCGCCCGGCCAGAAACCGCAACTGCTTACCTCATGCGAATACGCTTCGCGGGCAACAAAACGAGCCAGATCGGGTGCACCTGGATGCTGGGGAGCCGGGCGTCCGGAAAAACGCGTCACGGCGAGATCAAAGGCTCCCCAGAAGAAGTGCACCGGACTGACCTTTCCGATGAACCGTGAACGAAAAATCGTCAGCACGCGTGTGGCTTGCAACAGAATGCGCCAACAACGTTGGGCATAGTCAGGATCATAGGACGCGTGTATGTGGTCCTTCTCAAAAGGAGTTCGGTCTTCCACTTCAACCGGGGTCGTCCAGATTCGCACCTCGATACCGAGTGCTCGCAGGGCCGCCATTGTTTCCCGATAGAACTCAGCGACGGAGCGCGAAGCGAGGGCAAACGAACGGCGATCGCCGTCTGCGGTTTCAATCCGCAGCTCGTGATCGAGAAAGTCGAAATCAATCTGAAAGACGCGCATTCCATATGGGATCGGGGAAGTGGTGAGCCCGCGGGGCGTCGCGTACAGCGTCATCTGCCACCAGTGGCACACCATCGGAGTCAGCGCAAGCCTGATCTTGCCGACGATCTGTGTCCACATGTGCAGGATGGTGTAGGTATCCTCCCACGCGCCTAACGGCAGACTCGGCCATACCTCTGTAACATTGGAAGCGGGAGACGATCGCATGTCGGGAGTCATGCGCACCTCCATGTGCAATTCAGCCATGAGTAGCCACGTCTCTGGCCCCATGAATATATGACCTGATTCACCATTGTATGACCTGACTCGCCGGATGGCTCGTCATAATGCCAGGCCAATGCACCATTGACAAGTACGTGGACCCGCAGGATTGTTTATTATCAGCATCATCGCCATACTATCCCTCCTTGTTGTGTGTGACCAGTGGTTCTTAAAGACACTCGGAAGGTTTGGCTGATCGTTTGCTAGTAATAGCGTCTGGCCATTTTATTATTTGCAATAGCTGTGTATCAGTGTCCCACGACTGTATGGTTACTCTTCAGTCAGGGAGGTGAGGTATGACCTGTCCACATGTGACCGCTCTTAAGCCCGTTCCCGCTCGCACTGTAGGGTGTGAAGAATGCCTAAAAGTTGGATCGTCCTGGGTGCATCTCCGTCTCTGTTTGACTTGCGGTCATGTCGGCTGTTGTGACAGCTCGCCCAACCGCCACGCCACGAAACATTTCAAGCACCAGGCCCATCCAGTGATGACCTCCTTCGAGCCCGGCGAGCGGTGGGCCTGGTGTTACATCGACCAGATGGACCTGGAAGTGCCGAAGCTTGTCACGCCGTACTTGCGGTAGTGAGGCAGGCTCGTTGCCTTGGGAGGGGAGGTTGAGCCATGGCCGATCAGGACTTGCACAGGGTCGCTTTCCCCAACCTCGACGACGCCCAGGTCTCCATGCTGGCCAAGCTCGGCACTCGCCGGCTGTTGCACGCCGGCGAGTCGCTGTTCCAGGCAGGGGCACGTGACTACAAATTCTTCGTCGTCGAGCGCGGCGCAGTGGAGATCGTGGAGCACTCGAGCGGCGAGCCCAAGACGGTCACCGTGCATGAAGTACACGAGTTCGGTGGCGACGTCGATCTGCTGACCGGCCGGTCGGCGCTGATCAGTGCGGTGGCCCGTGGCGACACCGAGGTCTTCGAGATCGCGCCCGGCGACATCAGGCGCATCATGGGCGAGCGGCCCGCGCTCGGCGAGCTCCTCCTCCGGGCGTTTATTGCCAGGCGCGAGCTGCTCGTGGCGTCAGACTTTCAAGGGCTTCGAGTGCTCGGGGCCGGCTCCTCTCGCGACACCTTCCGCATTCGAGATTTTCTCGCCACGAACCAGGTCCCGTTCACGTGGATCGATGTGGACCATAACCCCCAGGTGGGCGAACTCCTGCGGCGCTTCGGGCTCAGCGAGGCCGACACGCCTGTGGTCATCAACGGATCCGAGCCGTTGCTGCGGAACCCATCGACTCGGGCGTTGGCCGACGCCATAGGGATGAGACGCGTGCTGGCACGAAAGGCCTATGACTTGGTGGTGGTTGGTGGCGGTCCGGCTGGGCTGGCGGCCGCGGTCTACGGATCGTCTGAGGGGCTGACGACTGTGGTGATTGATGCGACTGCTCCGGGCGGGCAGGCCGGTACTTCCTCCAAGATCGAGAATTACCTCGGATTCCCAACCGGCATTTCCGGTGCCGATCTGGCGAGCCGTGCCATCTTGCAAGCGCAGAAGTTCGGCGTCCAATTTTCGAGCCCCTCACAGGTTGTGCGTCTGGAGTTCGAGCATGACGCGCCCGTGGTGTGCTTGGACGATGGCCAACGCGTCTCGACTCGGTGCGTGCTAATCGCGACAGGTGCCAACTATCGCAAGCTGGACGTTCCAGGGCTTGAACAGTTCGAGGGCTCGGGCGTCTACTATGCCGCCACCCCAACGGAGGCACAACTGTGCCGCGGTTCGGAGGTCATTGTGGTTGGCGGGGGCAACTCCGCCGGGCAAGCCGTCATGTTTCTTTCGGAGCAGACGCCGCGCGTGCTTTTACTTCTCCGCGGTGGCAACTTGCGCAAGAGTATGTCCAGCTATCTGGCGGAACGGATCGAGGGTGCCGACAATGTCGAGGTCCTCTCAGACACGAAAATTTCTCGAATGCTCGGAAGCCAGCGGTTGGAGGCCGTCGAAATCACGCATGCACGTACTAGTGAGTCGCGAACGGTCCAGACCCGTGCTGTCTTTACCTTTATCGGCGCGATTCCCTGTACCGGCTGGCTCCCCGCTGAGATAGAGACCGATTCGAAGGGTTTTGTGAAGACGGGCCGATTGGTGGCAGCTTCGCCGTATTGGACCGCGGACCGGGAACCGTTCCTGCTCGAGACCAGCCGCCCTGGCGTCTTCGCCGCCGGCGACGTGCGACTCGGCTCCGTCAAGCGCGTCGCCTCTGCGGTGGGGGAAGGATCGATGGCGGTGCAGTTCATTCACGAGTACTTGAGAATGAACGACAGGACCACATCGTGAGCCACATCCGGCGCCGAAGAAATTTGCTGATCTATCGCACACACGGAGTTCCTCAAGGAATACTTGGCAGAACGCTGGAGCGGGAAGGTTGCCTCTGGTAGTGGGGCAGGTTTCCTTGCCCCGAATGGAGTTCGAGATATGGTCGCGCACGATCTGCACACCGTCGCGTTTCACAAACTAGATGAGGCTCAGATGTCCGCACTGGGGAGGTTTCCGCTGACGACCCTTAAGAGGTACCGGTACGGGGACAAGCTCTTCGAGGCTGGCGCACGCTACTTCAAGTTCTT
>JACMLT010000315.1 GCA_014379455.1 Nitrospiraceae bacterium | reverse complement strand
TGACGAAGCGGCAGTTCTGTGAGCGAGCGTATTTCCGTGCCTGCTCTTTTCCAACGAGTGGACTTTTGTCTTCAGCCTTTGCTTCGAGGACGATGAACGGGAAACCCTTCTCGTTGAGAAGAAGAAAGTCGATGAAGCCTTTTTGGGCTTGCTCAAAATTCTCACCGAGGGCGTCGAGGTCCTGCGTCTTGAGCGTGACGCTGGGTTCGAGTTGGATGTTGGCGGGTAATGTGCCGTCCGCGAAGAAGCGCCAGCCAGCAGCTTCGAGTAGCTTGTTGATTTTGATGCGGGCGGCAGCTTCTTTCATTCGTCGAACACTTGAGACAAAAAAGCAGATACCGACTTGATTACCGTCGCAGAATACCCCTTTCCCTGCAGGAAATCACCTTGCCTTTCTCACCCGTTGTGCGCATCTCGAAGCGCCTCATTCCGACCTGATGGACTTCCAACTTAATGCCCCAACGGTTGCGCCGGCCGTATCGGCCAGCCAATCCAGCCAGCTGGATTCACGGAAGGGGACAAAGAATTGATGCACTTCATCCGTCATCCCATACAACGATGCCGTGACGATGGCAAAGAGGAGCGCATACGACGCCACTGGCCCGCTCGCACCCCAACGAAGAGCCCTATAGCACAGTCCGCCAAGGACGGCATATTCCACCGCATGCAATACTTTATCACTCACGTCTTTGAGCAAGAACGATGGCAGTTGCTCTTCCGGGTGCGATTGGGCGGACAAGAAGAAAATCATTCCTGCATACAGCGCCACCGGCAGCCAGTACCAGAATATCTGAACGATGACACCTTGCCGAATTGCGTGATTCACTCTGTCCTCTCTATTTATTGCAGGCTCTGTATCTCTATGACATACTGAATTTTGATTCTCACTATAATTAGCATGTGATCATGAAGACTGCCCACATCTGTTTTCTCTGGCATATGCATCAACCGTATTACACAGACCCCGTCGCAGGGTCTGCCAGCATGCCCTGGGTACGGCTGCATGCCACCAAAGCCTATTATGATATGGCCTATGGACTGGAAAAGTTTCCCTCGGTCAAAGCCACATTCAATTTTACCCCTTCGCTCCTGCGGCAGCTGCAAGAAGTCGGATCGGGAACGGTGCGCGACCTCTTTCTAGAATATGCACAGCGCCCCGCAGCAGACCTTCGCCCGGAAGAGAAAGCCTTTCTCATCCGGCATTTTTTCTCCGCCAATTGGGCGACGATGGTGCGCCCGTACCCTCGCTATCATGAGTTACTCGTGAAGCGAGGAGCCGACGTCTATGGCCATGACTTGGAACGGATTGCGCGACAGTTCTCCACTCAGGACCTGCTGGATTTGCAAACATGGCACAACCTCGCCTGGTTCGGCTACGGGGCCGTCAGTCGTTATCCCCGCCTGGCTGCGTTGCGCAAGAAAAACCGGGGCTTCACGGAAGAAGAAAAGCAGGAAGTGTTGGCCCTCCAGCTCGTGGCCGTGCAGGACATTGTTCCGCTCTATCGACGACTGATGGAGCGGGAGCAAATCGAGCTGACGACGACCCCCTTCTTTCATCCGATCCTGCCACTCGTCATCGATACCGACTTCACCCGACGCGCCCGACCGGATCTCCCACTCCCCTCGCGATTCCATGCACCGGAGGATGCGGAGACACAGCTGCAACGCGCCGTCGAATTTCACCGCGCCACATTCGGTCGGGCTCCCGTGGGCCTCTGGCCATCGGAAGGCTCCGTCTGTCCGGAACTGATTCCAATGTTGCCGAAGGTCGGACTGCGCTGGCTGGCAACCGACGAAGGCATCCTCGCTCGCTCGCTTGCTGCGGCCCAGCAACCCTGGCAACGCCACCGGGATCTCTATCAGCCTTACCAGGTCGGATCGGAAAACCAAGACGTCACGATACTGTTTCGCGATCGGGAGATCTCCGATGCCTTTGGGTTCGTCTACCACAAGACCACCCCTGAGATGGCGGCCGAAGATGTCCTTCGCCGGCTGCGCCAGATCATCTACGACACGCCGCAAGAGCACGTCACCATCGCGATTGTGCTGGACGGGGAAAACCCATGGGAGCACTACCACGAGGGAGGCGAACAGTTTCTCTCACTCCTCTACAAGGCCTGCTCAACCGGCGCACTCGATAGCGATGCCGTTCGCGCCACCACCGCCACGATCTCCGAAGCGCTCCAAGTCTCGCCCGCCACACATCGGATCAGCCACCTTCATTCAGGTTCCTGGATCAATCAGGACTATAAGATCTGGATCGGCCACCAGGAAGACAATCGAGGATGGGACCTGGTGGGCCAGACTCGATCCCGCCTTGCGGAGATCTCTTCCTCTCTCCCCTCAGATCGCGCACAAGCTGCCTGGGACGAACTCTATGCCGCCGAAGGCAGCGATTGGTTCTGGTGGTATGGGGACGACTTCGATACCGACTACAAAGCAGAGTTCGACCGGCTCTTTCGAACCCACCTTCGGAACGTGTGGACGATTGCGGGCCTGACGCCACCGGAGCAGTTGAATCAGCCGATCTGTCATCTACGCGGTGTGCCGGATGCAGACCTCGTGACCATGCCGCTCGCCTTGCTGAACCCCTCCATCGATGGACATGTGACCGACTTTTTCGAATGGCGCGGAGCAGGCAGGATCAAGACTCAGCCGCCGCTCGGCGCAATGTGGAAGGCCGAAGGGATATGGACCGACATTCAATTTGGCTGGAGTCTCGACCAGCTCTATCTCCGGCTCGATCCGGACGAGCAATCGCGGCCGCGCCAGGCAGAGTTTACAGTCGAGCTACAGATGCAAACGCCCGAACACCTCTATCGCCTATCGTTTTCACTCGAGCCGTCCGAACCAAACCAGTTTGTGCTTTCACAGAAACTAGTCAGCGGGCCCTGGCAAGAGATCGGCTCCTACCAATCAATTTGTCATCAGAATATTATAGAACTGGCTGTGCCATTCAAGGAACTACAGCTCATAGCCGGACAGGAACTCCACATGACCATTCTGGTGTTGGAACATCATTTGGAAATCGCACGGTATCCGCACCACAAGCCTGCGACTTTCAAAGTGCCAGGTCCGGAGTTCGAAGCAAATCTATGGCGAGTCTGATGGGCGCGAGAGGTAAAAGGTGAACCGTGAAACGAACGACCTTCTTCCATCCGGCCTCTCACGTTGAAGGTTTCACCTTTCACGTTTCACCTTTTAC
>JACMLT010000038.1 GCA_014379455.1 Nitrospiraceae bacterium | reverse complement strand
TTGGCCGGCTTCGAAGCGGCAGCGTCGGCCTGGGAGCCGCATCTGCTCCGGACGAGGCTTGCCAAGTATGAGCCGGAGATGTTGGACCGGCTCTGTCTGAGCGGAGCAGTCAGCTGGGGCAGGCTATCTCCTCATCCACGGCTTGGGCATGTTGGCGATCTTGAACGACGTCGGATCATCCCGACGAGTGTGGCGCCAATTAGCATCTTCCCACGCGAAGAGAGCGCGTGGTTGAGGGATGTCTTTCAGGATCGCTCGGCATCGAATGGACTGGACCCGTTTGCCCAGTTGAGTCACGTGGCGCAAGATCTGCGTCGTACCTTGCACGAGCGAGGTGCAAGCTTCGTTGCCGATCTTGTACGGATGACCAACCATCTTCCGACGGAAGTGGAAGAAGGACTCTGGGAACTCGCGGTCGCCGGCTTGGTCACGGCCGACGGCTTCGACAATCTCCGTGCCCTTATGGACCCGCGTCGCCGCCGAGCACAAGGACGGGAACGGGCTCGCCGACCTCGACACACAGCCGGGCGGTGGGCGTTGCTCCAACATGCTCTCGGCCATCGGCGATCAGTTCCCGCAACTCCGCACTCCGTACTCAGTCCTCAGCACATCTCAGCTGAGCCCGTCGCGCGCCAATTGTTGCGACGATACGGCGTCGTGTTCCGCGACCTGTTGGTACGTGAGACTCTGGTTCAGTCCTGGCGCGATCTACTGGTGCAGTATCGTCGGATGGAATCGCAAGGCGAGATCCGTGGGGGGAGGTTTGTCAGCGGCTTTACCGGGGAACAATTCGCGTTGCCAGAAGCGGTTGAATCGTTACGGGCGGCGAGGAAGCAGCACGAGTCTGGCGCTGCTTCTCACGACATCAAGCTATCTGCCAGCGATCCGTTGAATCTCGTGGGAATCATCTTGCCGGGTCCGCGCGTGCCTGCTGTGCCGTCGAACTTCGTGGTGTTTCGCGACGGAGATGTGGTGCGAGCTGTTCTGGGACGGGAGGCTGCGGTGGGCAGGTTCACCGAGCACGCTATGGAGCAAGGACGGGTAAATCTGGTCGGGCAGGAATAGTGAGCAGGGGGCAGCGCGTGCCACGGACCACCCGTTCGGTGGTGCTTCCACGAAGCAGGTCGAACAGGCTGGTGTGTCCTTCCGTCATCATCACGATCAGGTCCACATCGAAATCAGCTCCTGCTGCTAAGATCCACTCAACCGGATCACCCTTCGCAACGAGTGTATTCCATGACCAGCCAGAGCGCTCAGGCTTGATAATTTTCGGGAAATCATCTTCGGTCCCAAGATGTACCAGCTCGAATAAGACATCCGAGCTGCCTAGCATGCTTGCCAGGTCAGCGGCAAGATCGATGGCTGGTTGTGGGTGCGGCGCATGGGCGATCGGGATCAACACCCGGCTCAGGTTTGTGCGGCCCGTGTTTGCTGAGACAAACCCCTCGATGCCGGCCGGGACAAAGAGTGTTCTGGCGTGAGTGCCACGAGCCAGGGGCTCTGCGACTGCGTGGTGCGTAAGGCGAGCGAGGCCTTCACGCTGGTGCGTAGACAGCACTAACAGGTCTGTGGGGCGTGCTGTTATGTGTTGGAGGAGAGCCTCTGTGGCATCGTCTGCGACAGCGCGGACGCGTTTGATCTTGACGCCCAACTTCAAGACATCTTCCTTCGAGCTGCCTTCCGGCAAGATCCCCCAACGAGCGAGGAGTGGCCGGATGCGGGGGAAATCCTCGAAGCCTTGGCGCCCGATCGTCGGGTCGACGTGCATCATTGTCAGCTCTCCCTGCACGAGGCAGGTGAGCTTTACGGCGTGGGCGAACGCCGTCTGGTCCGCGACGGAGAAATCGGTGGGATGAAAAATTTGGTGAAATGGGAGCATCGGTGTGTCGATCATCCTCCAGTTGTCAGTGAGCCAGCGTACGCAACCGGTGAATCTGAGCCTCGTGATCCGGCGTGGCCAGGGTATCGAACGCCCCCTGCGCCTTTGCGTGAAAGGCCGGCTGCTGGTTGCTCGGGACTCCCAAGAGGGCAGCGAGGGATGTGACATATTCCCCCTGTCCGCGCGCGAGGTCCTGCTCCAAGTTCGCTTCGTTATATTGTGCAAAGGCAATGGCCTTATGCTCCGGGAGCAAAAGGCCGTCTTCATTCCACCAGGCGTGGCCAGACGTTGTGCCTGTGACGTTCGACGTCGTGTCGGTGATTTGCTTGACCGTTCCCTTGAGTGTGCAGCCTGATGCCAACAGCATGAGTACCGGTATGATGGTCCACACAGTAGCCTGTTTCATTCAGATACCTCCTCAGTGTGCAAGGGAACGGTTCCATTCATCGTTGGCCTCACTATAACACACGTGCGCTACAGTTCTGCCAGAGGTGTGCCGATAGGAGAGCGATTGCAGTGCGTTGCACCGAGCCTATGAGCCGAGAAAACGTCTTATGCCCGTCCATGGTCTGACCCAAGGCGATCCCACACAGTTCTTCCGCCTGCCGTCTACGAACGGCACGGGAAACCAGCGATTGGATACCAAGGTCAGCGGGGTCGCTGTCTCCAACGACTTCTCCGGCCGCTTGAGTGTGACGACAGCGGAAGGAGACACCATCACCCTCTCGGCGGATCTTGAATCCGACTTCCGTGCCGTCAACTACAAGGCACAATCTGAAGGCGATGGCAAGACGGTGGGTGTTGATGCGACGTATGCGGAGTATTCGCTGAAACACGAATTTGGCGTGACGATCGAAGGCGATCTGAACGAAGAAGAGGTGAAGGATTTGACAAAGCTGTTCCGAAACGTCGCCAACATCTTCAAACAATATGTGAGTGATCAGGATGATGAGGCGCTGGCCAAGACGGCGAAGCTGGCTGAGCGGTTTGGAAACCTGTCATCTCTCTCAGGTCTGGACCTCAGCGTGGATGTGGAACGGTCCGTCACGGTTCTTGCCGCCCATATTGTCTCGGAGGTGGCCGGTTTCCCTGCGTTGCCGATCGACCGGCTGCTGCAGATACCTGCCACGACGTCTCACACAGCGACCCCGGGTGGGGCGCCCTCGGTGGCTGCGGCGATCCCGCAACCGTCTACCGCTACCACGACCTCCACCCCGTTATCGACTACTTCATCTGTTCCGAATCCCACCAACGGGGCTCACCTCAGTGCCCCTGCGTCTGAGACGCAGAAGCTCAGATCGTTGGTGCAGCAAATCTTGGAAGCCTTGGAGGAGGCCGGCCTGGAGTCGCGCAAGCTTCAGAAGTATCCTCCGGACTTCCTGAAGAACCTCCGTGAAGATTTGGAGAAGGAGTTGAAGAGCGAGCTGGATCCTCATTCAGATCAGCCGGCGAATCAGGTCCAGACGCCGGGGAGCACAAGTGCCAGCGTGGTCTTTGCCTATCAGGCCGTGAGTCAGACTTCGATAGCTCTTTCAATCCGAAGCTAGCAGAGCAACAGCGTCAGCCGCGGGGCTGGCGTTAAGCGTACGGCGAGGCGTGAGTATCTCACGCCTCGCCGTTGTCGTTTCAAAGACAAGAGGGGAGCAGCCAGATCGTCCTTCTTGCTGCGATCCGATGGCATCGACTGCGTGCTCGATCAATACGAGACTTCACCGCCCGAAGGCTGGCCTCGGTGGATGGACAAGAAGATTCGAGACTCTAAGTGTGTTGTCTTGATCTGTACAGAGCAGTACTTTCGGAGAGTCATGGGCGAAGAGCAAGACGGGAAGGGGCTTGGCGTTCGCTGGGAAGGGAATCTTATTTATCAGCACTTCTACAACGCTGGTACTAACAATTATCGCTTTATTCCCGTGGTACTGGAGCATGGCCACAAGGAATTCATCCCAACTCCTTTGCAAGGCGCAAGTTACTATTTACTCTCAGATGAGAGCGGTTACGACGATCTGTATCTTCGGCTTACCGATCAGCCCAAAGTACAGAAGCCCGAACTTGGGAAGCGACGCCCACTTCCAAAGCGACCAGTAAAAACAAACCCGGCAATGTATCTGTCGTCCCCAATTGATGTGGTTCTTTGGAATGCTGCGAAGTGGAGGGCGACCTTTTTCTCATATCAACCAGGCAGGCCACCTATTCTCGGTCTTGCGTTCCAGAATGAGGTATCGGGACGCAAGATTTTCCAGGGGTGGCATGAACGTTACGGCACTAACGATCGCTACGAGGAACTGCGCATATCTATCGTTGAGGGAGAAATCAAAGGCCTGGATAGTGGATATACGGTTCACGTAGGTCCTGATCCTGACGCTGTCATAAGACGTTTCAGAGATGCAGGATACGCATTTGATGAGGATATACTGATGTGCGTCAGCCGCCTTAACCGAATGTATCCACCGACTGAGAGCCAGAATCTAGCGCAGTTCAAGGCACTTTACAGCGAACACAAGACCTATTTTTTGGCACCAGGTGTTGTTTCTGAAGATGGAAAGCAATTAAAACCCATCTTCGAGTTAGGAATTTTAAAAGGGAAGATCCACTTTCGTGATGCTTCAGAGATCGCCCCACATGATATCGACTCCGTGGTCCTCAAGGCAGACCCTAATAAGGGAGAGTAGACCTCATTTGGGGTTAGGAGCTGATAAAGGTTCGAGAAACCATTGATTGCCCGTTATAGATAGTTCCAAATCTAGAATGTCATGCTTGAACTGAGACCGACCTGCGAGCATTGCAATAAGGCGCTGTCGCCTGATTCGCTTGAGGGGCATATCTGTTTCCTATGGGTGCACCCTCTGCGCCTCCTGCGTCGAACACGTTTTGGGTAATGTCTGCCCAAATTGCGGCGGCGGGTTCGTCCTTCGACCGGTTCGGCCTTCGACGAATTGGAACGAGGGCAACTGGGAAAAGATTCGGTGAGCACCAAGGTGACATGCCGACAGGTGGATTTGGCGGCGCATGGGCGGTTTTCGGCCAAGATCAAGACGACCCCACCGGAGAAACGATAGGGAGCTGAGCTGCAAAGCTTCCAGCAACCATTGACTGCCACCGATATCCTCCATGCGTTGCCGTCCGTTCTGCGTTGTGTCTTCATGTTGCAGAAGGGTAGAATCTGATGCGCCCATTAATTCTACTGACTGTCGCATGGAGGCTGGCCCATGTGCGGGAGAGTATCCATGCGAACGTCCTGCTCTCAGTCAGTCATCGCGTCTGTATTCTCTCCTGACGGTCGACAGCCTGAGCTTCACATCGCTCTCGATGGTTTCCCCCAATATCAATACGTAAGTCATCGTATGGCTGACTGTACGGGGTACCCTGACAAGGTGATGTTGTGTGCTCACGGATCATAAAATCCGGCTATTCCACAAGGAGGTTCAAGCATGAGTCGAGCAAAGACTCTCACATCTTGGATGGTGCCGTTGCTGGTGATGGGGTTCATAGAGGCTGCCGCAGGGTTCGTTTTTGCCGAACCGTACCAGGTGATCGATGTCACGGACGGAGGCACCATTACCGGGGTGGCGAGATGGAACGGCGATCTCCCTGAGCTCCAGCCGATCGAGATCGAGGCAGACACGGGCGTATGCGGCGAGGAGGTGAAGTCTCAGGCATTGTTGGTCAATTTGAAAAACAACGGTGTGTCGTACGTGCTGGTCTATCTTGAACAGGTTGAGAAGGGGAAAGCACCGGCGGACAAACACTGGCTCCATATGGTGAATTGCCAATTCACACAGCATATTTTCCCATTTGTCCGAAGCCAGACGATGGCGATGGTCAACCACGATTCGTTTTTCCACAACCCACACTTTTTCAACGCAAAGAATCTCTCGCTCCTGAACGTCCCTATGCCGGATCCCAGTCAGCAAATTGAACACAAGTTTCTGCGGACACCCCTCAGGAACGAAAAGGGAGTGATGCGACTTCAGTGTGATGTCCATAACAACATGAACGCCTATTGGGCTGGATTTGATCATCCGTATTTCGCGGTCACGGACGCGGACGGAAGGTTTGTGATTAGCGGGGTTCCGCCAGGCAAGTACACGTTGGTCGCCTGGCACGAAGGCTACAAAGTCATACGGGAGGAGGCTGGGCGGCCAATTTATGATAGGCCGCATATCCGAGAACAGGAAATTGAGATTAAGCCAAAAGAGACCATGACAGTCGGCTTTGAGTTCCCAGTCCGAAAAGTCTATGTCGATTATTGAGGAGGTCTTTTCGAAACATCGGGGCAGGTGTCGCCTGTCATGACGGATCACCGCACAGGAGAAGCGTGATGAGACGAGAGATGATGACTCTATACGGAGTGTTGGTAGCCGCCCTGCTCGCGGCACTGCCCGTGACCCATGCGTGGGCGAATCCGCCAGAGACGGACGAAGTGAAGGATCAGCCGGGTATGGAGCCGACGGTCACGCGCGGGATGCCGGATCTCGTACGGTATTGGAACTTCGACCCACCCAGGAGTGCCTTATTCGATATTGGGAAAGTGACGATTTCCGGCGACGCACGGATTAGGCCGGAATACCGCAGCAATTCGAACTTCGGACTGGCGAACACAAGTAGTCTGG
>JACMLT010000314.1 GCA_014379455.1 Nitrospiraceae bacterium | reverse complement strand
CTATGATCCTCTGTTGACTGGAGAAAATTCCGTCCACTTCTATAGCGCTGGAAGCTGGGGGCCGAGAGAGGCGGATGCGCTGCTGGAAAGAAATGGGCATCGGTGGGCGCTGGGGTGGTAGGGGAAGGAGTGGCCAGGTGCCCTTCTTGCTCGCGGAACGCGCACGATAAGAATGTGCTCGCTTGGGACAAGAGCGCGTCTCGGCGCGATCGGGGTTGGGCGGGTGAACATGTTGCGCGCAGTAGAGGGCAGCCTCGGCCACTCTCCTTAGCAAATGTTTGGAGCAGAGGAAGGGATGGAGCCTGATGATCTTCTGTGCTCGCGCAACGCGCGGCCTCCGAAGGCCCTCGTTGGATGCGCGCAATGGGACACCAATCGGCACCCTGGTTTTTTTTCGGGTCGTGCTAGTTATGGTGGCGCTTTCTCTGACAGGATGCTGCTGAGGCAGGCGATGATGAGTCTCGCGTCGGCGACTGGGTCTGTCGTGAAGGGGGCTGTGTGTTGATGGGTAACAGGGGTGCTCAATCGTTCGGCCGCTTGGCGGATGGGAAGAGGGAACGACTCGTCCTGCTGAATCTGCCGGAGATGGGCCATCGCATCCCCGCGCCATCGTGGGATAGAGCGCTGCGCCAACCACTCTTCGGTAGCGAGGGCCACGGCGCGTCGGGCACAGACTCGTGCCTTCCCGTCGTTGCTGTTCTGCCGCGCGGCCTCGGCTGCCGCGAGTTCATCTTCAATCAGCGCTGCTGGTGTCATCCCGCGAGGTTTTCCCAATATTTCAAGCCCTGCACGGTGAGCCCTGGCCATTGTGATCAATTGACGATAAGATCTGCAAGTTGTCATCTGGATATTCGTGAGCGACAGCGGGAGTTGAGGGGGCGGGGAGTTCAATATACGAAGAGGAGTGAGAAGAAAATATGGTAGGCATGGTGATGAAAGGGAAGAAAACGAAGACCGCAGTGAAGAAGGTAGCGGGAAAGAAGAAGCTCACGCCGGTGCGTCGGGCAAAGAAGGCTAAGGCGACATCCGCCGCGGTTCTGGTCCTGTCAGGTTCCACGGCGCTCCGCCGAAGGAAGGCCGCCGAGACCTTGGCCGAAACACTGAAAGTAGATTTGTTCAGGGTGGATTTGTCAGCGGTGGTGAGCCAATACATCGGAGAAACTGAGCAGAATCTGAATGACGTATTCGATAAAGCAGAAGCCAGTGGCGCGATCCTCTTTTTCGATGAAGCAGATGCGCTGTTCGGGACAGGCAGTAAGGTCAAGGATGCCCATGACCGATACGCAAATGCGGAGACGGCCCATTTTCTCCAACGCATCGAGCGTCATCACGGAATCGTTATTTTGACAACCAACGGAAAGCGACGCATCGAGCAGGCTTTTTCCCGTCATATGCAAGTGGTCGTGATGGTGGGGGCGGCGGGGGCTGAGCGTAAGAGAACGTGATAGTAGGCGGACAAAGAGACGGCGCACGGGATAATACCGCCGATTGCAATGAGCGATCGAGGCAGTCATGAAGCCCGGATTCGGCCCCTCTGACTTCTATATGCCAACCATGCACCGACAGTTGAGCCAAATACAATGCTCAACATGTCCAGAATGTGTTTGTACCAGCCGTCCGGACTGAGGCCGGGATCCGAAGTCGCAGCTTCAAACAAGACAAAACCCAAGAAGCCTACAGCGGCGACGGAGACAACAGACGCTGCAATGATCGCGACCTGCTTGCGATAGTTCGGTACGAGGTAGATGATCGTGCCCACAAGGGACACAGCGGCAATCGTCCTCGTGATAAAGATAATGTATGTGCCGATGATGGGCACCCCAGCCATATCCGGCGCTTCCCAAAACTCTTCGACCCGGTCAAGGCCATGGATAATGCCGAACGCCGCTCCAATAGAATGGTTCGCTGCGTACCACAGTATGATACCTGCCGGGACTGCAATGGCCCATCGAAGGATATTTATCGCTGGATTATTGCGCATCGGTTGAAGCGGACATCAGAAGTATTTATTGGTTCCCCTCATAGCGGCGGCCCTCTCTCGTTTCCTATCATATAGCTGGTACAAACTGAGAACGCAATCAGAACCATGCCACTCGTACGCGTCAGCCGTATCATTCACGAAGGTCATTGTGACTTTCAGGAAACATGGCAGAGCGACCTAACCAGTTGCGTCCTCACGCTGTTCGCTTCACCATTGACGTCTCACATCCCCCAAAGTCGGGGTGCTTTCGTGCGGTGAAACGGGTATTCTGCGCCGGTTTAGTTCATGTGAATAAACGAGATTACGACTGATTTATGGCGATCAAGAAATCCCAACTCTACAGTTCTCTTTGGGCGAGTTGCGACGAGTTGCGCGGCGGGATGGATGCCTCGCAGTACAAGGACTACGTCCTCGTCCTGTTGTTCATGAAGTATGTCTCAGACAAAGCGGCCAGCCAGAAAGGCTATCTGCT
>JACMLT010000313.1 GCA_014379455.1 Nitrospiraceae bacterium | reverse complement strand
GGCATTTTCAGGTCCAGCACCATGACATCGGGGCGTTCTCGGCGAAAGAGCTTCAGGTCCTTCTGGCCACTCACAGCAAGGACCACCTCGTAGCCCTTCCGACTGAGGAGCCTGTCGAGGAGATTCCGGATACCCTGCTCATCATCGATCACGAGGATTTCAGACATACTTTGCCAACAGGGTCGCACGGGACTGGACGGCTCAGATCCTGTGGGGGATATCGAAGAGCTTGATCGAGCAGGATCGCTGCACGTGAGTATTCGCCCGATCTGACGGGGGAAATATTCCTGTGGGCAGTGGAAGCCTATCTCCCTCGGAGACACAGATCCTGCACGATCTGGCTCCGGGATGGACCCGTTTAGGGGGGCAGGTCAGGAAAGCTAACACTAAGGGGAGGCAAACATGACTTCTCTAGTACAAGATTTTTCGCATCAGTCCACGGCTTTCTTACTCAGTACATGAACCTTTCACATCGTTCCAGGGGCAGGATCGAAGGAGAGTGCCTACTTCACCTTGGAGAAATCGGCAACGATTCTCGCCTCATGTCCCTCCTGAAGATTCACGACGAACACGGACGCCGCCGCGGGATCGAATGTTTCATAGGCAAACAGTGCGGTAAAGCGTGACCGGTAGATCGGCCCACTTCCCTCATTCTTCCGGCCACGTTCGGCCTTTCCAATATCGATGGGCTTGATCCTCTTGGCACCCTGCTGCAGCTCGACCAAGGCGCCTTCCGCAAAGTATTCGTCGTCGCCACACAGCTGAACCTCGATCTCCATATTGGGCATATCTATGACTTTCTTAATAAAATCTTCGGGCATGCGCACATCCATCTTTCGCTTCTTAGACTCCGCCGCCTCTTGTCGGCCAAAGGCTTCAAGTCGATAGCGTTTGGTCCGGAGGATGGCACTGGCTCCGCAGGGATCTTTCTCCGGGTCAGCTCCCACGCGCGTGACCAGCGAGGCTTGCTGGAGGACCTTTTTGACGTCCTCCGGGGTGTTGGTCTTCTCCATCGGCGCCCGCCCAGCTTCCAAGGCCTTCTGCGCCTCTTCCGCTGATAGCTTCACCTCGATCGCAGAGACCGGCTGGAGACCGACGACCGTCAACAGGCCCACGACCACACAAGCGGCAACGCCACCGACTTGCGCCCACGTTGTCAGGCATCGCACGCTCATGACTCCCTCCGTACACACAACAGCGATTGATGAAGCGGCATTGTACGAAAGCTCCCTACCCCTTTGCAATTACACTGAGAAGCGCGCCCAGTTGGTGTAGGGCTTCATGGCATAGAGTTCGTCGAGATCGACCGGCACGCTCACACCCACTTGAAGAAGCAGCTGAGAAACGAGGCGGAGCGGTAGGCCAACGACGGTCGGAAAATCTCCATCGATGGAATCGATCAGATCGCCGCCCGCTCCTTGGATTGAATAGGCTCCGGCCTTACCGAGACTTTCCCCTATCGCAAGATACCGTTCATGCGCCAATTCATCGAATGGCTTCATTCGAACGACAGTCGTAGACAATGCAACCGTATCTATTGCGCGAGCTGAACAGACGACTGCGACCGCCGTATGCACGCGATGGCCGCGGCCAGCCAAGCGCCGGAGCATCCCACGAGCATTCGTCAGATCGACCGGCTTCCCGATCACGTCGTTATCCAACTCGATCACTGTGTCACTCCCCAGCACGACCGCCTCCGATTCTTGCCTCGCGACCGACTGAGCCTTGCCCTGCGCAAAGGCCATTACCTGTTGGGGCGCTGGACGGTTAGCCTCCAGTCGTTCATCAAAGGATGGGTTTTTGACGTTGAACGGGATGCCCAATAAGGCAAGCAGCTCGCCCCGGCGCGGAGAGGTGGAAGCCAGAATGATCGGCATCTATAACGCCGGAGAGGGTTCAACAGAGAGCAGCATTCGATCGGAGGCCTCGGTGAAACTCGCACAGTGCACATGAAAATCAGCGAGTACTTGTTCCAGGTCAGCGACCGAAGAGACTCGGAACATATTGGCTCGCAGCGAGGCGGCATGAGGAAACCCTTTACAGTACCACCCCAGATGTTTGCGCATCCGCCGAAACTGACCTTGTCCGCAGGCCGCTTCGAACCGTCTGGCATGATCGAGCAACACCGCGAAGCGAACATCGAGCGGCAGCACCCACGGTTCAGGCCCTTCTTCAAACCGATGTTGCTGTAGCACCAGTCGCGTTTCCTCTTTCTGCCGAAAGAACCAGGGAGCTCCAAGCGCGGCTCGCCCGACCAAGACACCATCGACTCCAGAATCTCGCACACGACGGATGATGTCATGGTAGCTGTGCACGTCCCCGTTGCCGAATAATAGCGTCTCGCTCCCCTTCACAATCTCCGCCGCCCGAGCGATGGCGTTCCAATCTGCTTCCCCTCGATACATTTGCTGCAAGGTCCGTCCATGGAGAGAAATGACCGCAGGCTGTTCCCTGAGGAGATGTTCAATCCATTGGTCGACGACTACCACATCGTAGCCGAGGCGTGTCTTCACAGACAGGGGGATCGTGCGCCGAACGGGCGGGCAGGCATCCTGCCGCTGCTCATTCATCCTGCGAAGCGCTGCCACTCTGCCCGGCTTGAGACCTGCGCCCTCAAGGGTCTGACCAGCCGCCCAATCGGCGATCCCCTGCCGAGCAGCCTGCATAATGGAGTGAGCCACATCCGGCGTTCGGATCAGCCCCGCACCCGATCCGGAAGACGCGACGCTCCGCGAGGGACAGCCCATGTTGATGTCCAACCCGTCAAACCCCAACTCACACACGGCATGAGCGGCCTGATAAAAGAGGTCAGGCTCTTTCCCATAGAGTTGCGCGACAATCGGTCGTTCAGCTTCGTGATAGATGAGAGAGTCCAACAGGAACTCCGGTCCCCGGCAGACGTCATGCACGTGCGTAAATTCCGTGAAGGAAACATCCGGTTTCCCGTGCATCGCCACGGTATGGCGAAAGGTGGCATCGGTGACCCCATCCATCGGTGCCATCCCAATGACCGGTCTGAGGAGTGACTGCCAGAAACTCATCGTGTCCGCTCCATCTCCATCACCGGTTCCACCACTTCATTCGCCTCAGCATAGGCCTGGCGCAAGATATCACATTCCTGTTGTGCGCAGCCCTGTAGGTCCAATGCACGTTCCGTCACAAATTCGAGAAACCGTTCGATCTTCAGAAGGAAGAAATCATACGAGTGCGTAAGCGGTCGTGGGGACCGAAACCAGAATGCCACAAACTCTGTCAGACAGGCACCCCGATCCGCTAACCCCCGGCAGGTCTGCGGAAACATCTCGGCAAGATCTCCTCCCCAATGGAGAATCTCATACGGAAGATAGCACGTGCGGTAACGAGTCATACCGGTCGCTTCGACGGCTGCTTCCTGCCATTCCAGACCTGCCACGGGAACTTGGCCCGAGATAATTTGCGCGTAGCGCGTATAATCGTCACGTAGCTGCTGTCGATCTGACTGAGACACAGGCATCTGGGTGGAAGCCGGATGTGGCGCCAGGTCCATCGCTTGCTCCTCAGGAGTTCCTCTCGCCATCGTCCGCTGAACGACGGAGGAGAAACGCCGAACAGCCTCTGCATACTCTCCCACAATCATCTCGATCGGTTTGGTGTCCACTTCAAGTGCTACCGCCCGTAGGCTCACGAGGTTCGAATGAGCCAGAACCTGTTCAAGCATGGTGAACAGAATCGACGGAATCGGGGCGGCATGGGCGTCGATCCATTCAGGAAGCCCCTCTCCCCTCTTTGGCTCACCGACCGACTCATGGTAGGCCAACCCTGCAATGTGGATTTCGACGACTCGCTCAAGAGGAAATTCCTCGAGGAACTCTCCGACGAATCGCTCAAGCGACATCCGTCGGCAGGCGGTGGTATAGCGGTAGACGGTCCAGAGATGTCCGATGTCCAGTACCAAACCGCAGGGTACCGCCCCTGCGACAAGCCGAAAAAAATGGGGGATCGGTATCGTGCCCGCGGAAAAATATGTGAGCGGCGGCATCTCCAAGAGAAAGAGCGGTGCCGCCCCATCGACTCGGTGACCCTGCCGATCCATCATCTGCTGAACTGCCGCGATGTTGGCAACCACCACCTCAGCGCTCAACCGCGTATAGAGCGGCGGGACATACGTACCGAACGAATAGCCCGCCATCTGCTTCATCGCACATTCATGATTCAGCCAGACACTCTGTATGCTATTGAGTTGCATCACCATCTCGTCAACGTCAGTCTGAAACACCGGAGAGGTTTGAACGTCCGGCTGAGTAATCCACAACCCCTCCCCATGGTATGCCAACGATATATCCGGCAGAGCCTGTCGAACCGTTGACAGTGCAGTCGTCGTTGCCTTAAAGACTTCGAGATAACCTGGCTGAAGTCCTTGCTCCTTGAGCTTGTTCACCAGCTCGAACAGGTTGGGAGAATAGACATCGACTGACAACCCCATTCCCAGCGGAGGAATGTTCCTGAGGCGGCGCCGAAAGTCCTGTTGAACAAAACCGGAATCAGGCATAGGATCAATTCTCGTGCTGTACTGACAATTGGTCTAGTCTATTCGCCGAACTCCTTGTTTGACAAGGGAAGCCCTATTCATAGGCAAGAGGAACCTGTCTGCTATACTTGGCGTACGTCGCCAGGGGCGGGGCCTCACGAATCGTGCAGGTGTAAATCGGGGGAGTGCTCGAGCCCATGACGAACGACGATGACAAGCCTGTTAAGACGACATCTCTCATACCCATAATGGTTGCCCATATGATGACACCAGGAGTTGTGCAGGTTCCAGGGGACATCTCCGTCAGTGAGGCAGCCATGTTGCTCGAGCGAGAGCAGGCACCCTGCCTCCTCGTCAAGGATACCGACACACAGTTCGGCACTATGACGCCGACCGACATCGTCAAAAAAGTTGTCGCCCAGGGGCTCGAACCGCACGATATCGAAGTCCGGACAATCATGACTCGCCCGGTGCAGTTCATCGAGTACAATGAGGCCATCACAGAGGCCGCGATACTCATGATGGCCACGGGCGCCTCTCTCTTAATTGTCACCAAGCAACACCAGCCGGTCGGGGTGCTCAGCGCACAAGACGTGCTGCTCAACCCACCCAGACGGAGCACGAGAATCCCCGTCGTGGTGAGTGTGGTTGGACAAGCCTCGGAACCGGGACTCAACTATAACGCCATCATCACCCAGCTGAGCCATGCCGGAGGATTGATCGAATCGGCAACAACGCTCACGCCAAAGACAAACGTCGTACTAGCGTTTTCCATTTCTGGTCAAAACACTCCTCTGACCATTCGTGGGAAGGTGTTGGCCAGTGAAACTCCTGGCGCAGAACCCGATGACACATCAGGCGAGACTCGTACCTGGCGCGTCGACATTCAGTTCACTGACCTCTCGTCACCCGATCTCGCGCGGATCAGAGCCTGGGCGCTTCAAACAATGCCTCCTTCACCAAACCTCTCTTAATCTTACACCTATGCTCCGCTCCTTTGACCAACAGGCGATCAGCTGATAGAATTCCTGTCTCATCAAGGATAGCCATCACCCCATATGGATAACCACATGAAAACGTCCCAGACCCGTTCCCGCCCCCTCCCTTCGAACGAGGAGTTGCTGAGCCAAATTCGCCTCCTGCTCGACAGTCCTGAAGATGACCTGCACGCTGCGATCATGAAGGAATTTCTGGCCGGGACGCTTCGACTCCACGATTCTCATCTGGATATCCTGGACCTCAAGATCATCAACCGCGCCGTCAAAGAACTGCGTCACGCCTTCCGTGTCTTTCATGGCTATTGCGATCGGCGCAAGATCAGCATCTTCGGTTCGGCCCGCACCGCCTCGGATGATCCGAACTACCAGATGGCATTCCAGTTTTCCCGTCGGATCGTCGAGGAAGGGTTCATGGTCATTACCGGAGGCGCCGATGGGATCATGCGCGCATGCCAGGAGGGTGCCGGACGTGAAAACAGCTTCGGGGTCAATATTATGCTGCCCTTCGAGCAAGGTCCGAATGCCACGATTGCCGATGACCCCAAGCTCGTCACGTTCAAATACTTCTTTACCCGCAAACTCATCTTTCAGAAAGAGGCCAACGCCATTGCCTTGTTTCCCGGCGGTTTCGGGACGCATGATGAAGGCTTTGAAATTCTGACCCTCGCCCAAACCGGCAAAAGCGAACCCCAGCCGATCGTGTGCCTCCAGGCCCCCGGCTGCGACTATTGGGATGACTGGTACACCTTCGTCACACGCCAACTTTTGGCCCGCCAACTCATCAATCATGAAGATCTCAGCCTGTTCAAAATCACCACGTCTGTGGACGCGGCGATCGATGAAATCAGAGGATTCTACCGCCGTTTCCATTCTATTCGCTATGTGGGACGGCTCTTGGTCATGCGACTGAAAACGAGCATTTCCCCCGAGCAGGTGGCCGGGCTTCATGATACGTTTGGCGATCTGTTATCCGAAGGCACCTTCGAATTGCGCGGACCGCTCCCCGAAGAACTCGATGAGCCGGACCTGGGGAACTTCCCTCGGTTAACCTTTATCTCCAACCGCCGGAGCGCGAGCCGATTGCGTCAGCTGATCGACCATCTCAACACCCTCTGATCACTCCTCGCAAAGACACTTTAGTCCCCATGCAACATCATGGTATGCTCCGCCGTAATGGTTGGTTTCCGCACACAGCACGTATTCTCCGCGCCCCCCACTGTCGTGCTCTATCACGCCGAATGTGCCGATGGGTTCGGTGCCGCCTGGGCAATCTGGAGTAAATTTCCAGCGGCTCAGTTTATTCCCGTGAAACACGGGAATCCTCCTCCCACAGGGCTACAGGACCAACGAGTCGTCATCGTGGATTTCAGCTATGCCCGCGAGACGCTGGAAACCATGGCGGCTCAGACGCAGGCGCTCCTCGTACTCGATCATCACATCACCGCGGAAAAAGCCCTCGCTGGCCTTCCCTATGCGTACTTCGACATGAAAAAATCCGGAGCGGTCCTGGCCTGGGAATGGGCCCACGATCAGCCGATTCCGTGGCTCCTTGACTATATCCAAGACAAAGATCTTTGGACGTGGACGCTCCCCTCCAGTCGTGAAATTAATGCGGCCGTCGCCTCCTATCCATTCGACTACCACCTCTGGAATCACTTCACGCAGAAGGAATTGGAACAGGAAGGCCGTGCCATCCTCCGTTACGAAAGCGAGCTCGTGAGCAAACTTGCGGCCCAAGCGATGTTAATGGACTTTCACGGAGCCGTCGTTCCATCGGTCCAAAGCGCAGTCCTGACGAGTCAGATCGGTGAACGCTTGTCTGCCGAACATCCGTTCTGCGTCATTTGGCATGATCGCGATGGGCGCCGCTATTACAGCATGCGTTCACGAGAGGATGGGACCGACGTAGGAACCCTCGCCGCATCGTTCGGCGGTGGAGGCCATACACACGCCGCAGGGTTTTCCGTTCCCCTTGGGCCCGATGGCTCCTTGCCGGATAACCCGGCGCTTCCTCGATCGATCATCAACCGTCGCAGGCCTCCTGGTTGATTTGGTTCATCTGGTTTGTTTTGTTTATTTAGTTGGTCTTGTTTAACCAAACAAACGAAACACACCAAATATCACTCTGCTTCACCTACTTAGGGCTCCATGATCCCTCTACATGACGACAACCCCACCGAACGCCCGCCAATCATCACAATTGCTTGGATCGTGGCCTGCGCCCTCGTCTTTCTCTACCAGGCCAGTCTTCCCGTCGGCCCAGGAGAGACATTTGTCTTTCAGTACGGAGCAATCCCAGCCCTCGTGTTTGGAGAGGCCGACCTTCCTGAGATGGGCGTAGCCATCCCTGCATACGCGACATTAATCACCAGCATGTTTCTCCATG
>JACMLT010000037.1 GCA_014379455.1 Nitrospiraceae bacterium | reverse complement strand
GTGGTGTTTTAGTTGTTGCCGTAGAAGTCTTTGTCAATAATAGGCCTAGTATCGGTATCAAGTGGTGTGTCAACAGTCGAGTACATTGTCCTCTGGCGCGAGTCGCAATAACACACTCTTTGCAGCGTACAGCATCCTTTCAGTTGCCTAGACCAGCGACGGAAAATTATGCTGATCGTCTGCAATGCCTATGTGGGTGGATGGCCAGGCATTAAACACAATGAAGAGGTCTATTCCTATGTACCGTTCTGAAGAAGACGGTGGGGCGTGCAAATTTCTTGCAGACAAGGACTTAGGTAATGAGTGTAGGGGGTGTATGCATTTCACGCCAGTATCTGGCGTGATCGACTAGCAGGCTGTTGATACAGAAGCCTTGTGAAACGGTTTCACTGAAATGGCTGTGCTGACTCAGTTCTATGGTTGATGAACTGTGTGTCAGTCATGGAGTTTGAGGCGCCCATCTCCTGCTCTCTGCTATTCCCCGCAATCCCCAGTTACTGTGTGCCTCCTCTAGGTTGGAACCGGTAGTAATTTCGCCAGCCGTTTCAGATTCAGCAGCCAGCCTATTACGTAGGCTTCATCTCGGACTTGCAAGAGCCCACGCTGTTGAAAGCGCCGGAAGCTGTGCCAGCATTTCGCCTCTCCCAGAGTTCTTCGATTTTCTTGCGCGCCCGTTGTGAGAGGTGGTAGCCGGCTGTTTGATTCATCCGTCGGACCCGCTGATGCACAACCTCCCGTCCGGTGGTCTTGGCTGCAATGTGCGGCTGGATACGCCGCCGGAAGAGGGCTATCAGAAAAGGTTTGGCAAAATAGCCCTTGTCAGTACCTACGGTCTGAATCCGGAGTGCGTCCTTCTCATGGAAGGTATCGAGCAAGTCGGACGCGCCTTCCATCTCTGAGGCCAGCCCTCGAAACGACTCGATTTTAATCCTCAAGAGAAGCTGATGACGATTTTCCATCAACCCATTGACGGTGTAGCCCGCCATCGCCGCCGTCCCATTTCCTTTGTTGCCCAACGTTGCGTCGGGATCGGTCGTGGAGACATGGGTCTGCTTTGAGCGCCGCTCGCCCAGAAAGGTGACCATGGAAGTGATAGGGTCCTGATCCTGCGTCTGATCCAGCGACCGAATCCGCTGCGTATACTCCTCCGGTTTCAAGAAGGCCTCAATTGGCACAAAGCTCTTGTGCGAGGCATTCGCCTGCACGAGCGTGTCATCCAAGGTCGTATGATGGAGACCAGCTTCTGCTTGATCGCCAGCGCCACGGTTTCATCAAGCAACCGTTCGAGCAGCCACTCTTCGTAAACCGTCGCTTCCGGTTCTGCGAGAACGTGGAGCGGTTCCACGGTTGCTGATCTAAATCCATCCCCACAAACCAGCGGAGGAGCAAGTTCCCAGTTAGCTCTCGCACCACGGCTCGTTCCGAGGTGACACCCGGTAGATAGCCGCCCAGGAGGCTCAGAAACAGCGGCTCGTATAGTTGCCGAAGTCGCGCCGTGTCGATCAACGGCCGGGTCTTCCGCATCGGGTGATCCGCAGTCACACACTACTCCAAATTGATGTGATGAACATTGACGGCTGCGGGTTGGCTGTGGCCATTATTGGCGTCATCCTCCTGAAGGACCCTCTCTTTGACCTTTCTTTTACAGACACCTCCATAGGGGAGCATGATGAAATCGGAGGTGCGTATGCCAGCAGGAAGCCGACATCAGTATACCGAGGATTTTAAACGGGAGGCTGTGCGGTTGGTGCGGGAGTCCGCCCACCCCGTGGCCCAGGTGGCTTGGGATCTGGGGATTCTGAGCACGTATGGTCTTGCTGGCGCACCCAGCACCGGCCAGCCGAGGCCCAGGGCCCGACACCGGCCGCTCAACGCGCCGAGGCCGAGGAACTCACACGCATGGAGCGGGAGTGGGCACGGGTGATCCTGAAACGGGATTGTTTGCAACGTGCGGCGGCGTGTTTCGCGAGTACCGCTGCCGCTATCCCATCCGGCTCATGTGCCGCACGCTCGCCGTGCGGTGCACAACTGTATCCGGCTTTCGGAAACCCGAGTGATCCACCGAGAATCCCGCGAGACCCACGGCCGTCCCAGCATTGGGGACGGCCTGGTCAAGCGGGGGGCACGCAGTTGGTGAGCATCGCGTGTCCCGGCTCCTGTGAGCCAAAGGGATTCGGGCCAAATCCGTCAAGAAATAGCGCGCGATGACGCAGTCGCATCACCGGATGCCCGTGGCGGCGACGTACTCAATCGCCAGTTCACGGTCGCACAGCCCAATCAGGTGTGGGCCGGGGATATCACCAATGTCTGGACCGCGGAGAGCTGGCTCTATCTGGCTGCTCGGTTGACGGGTGCTCTCACTATGCAGGCGCTGGCAAACTGCCATCGCATCCTCTAAAGCCGGAGTGCTGCACCACTCGGATTGAGGCAGTCAGTATGCTGCCACGGCTTACCAGGAATTGCTCGTGACATACGGTATGGCCGACAGTCTGTCGAGGCGGGGGAACTGTTGAGGCAAGGCCTGTGTCGCAAGCTGCTTCGGTACCCTGAAGCGTGAGCTCATCGCCAGTCCCGCACGCGGGACAAGGCCACATAGGACACCTTCGAGTACATCGCGGTATTCTATAATCGGCGGCGGCGCCGCTCCACACTCAGCCACGATTCCTCGGCTGAGTTCGAAGCGAAGACCGCTGTGGCTTAACTCGGTCTCCACGGAATCGGGGGAAGGTCACAGCAGATTCTGAAGGAGCCCGCAGCGCATGCTGTGGCGGAGAGGGAGGGATTTGAACCCTCGGTAGAGGTTTTGCCCCTACGACGGTTTAGCAAACCGTTGCCTTCGGCCACTCGGCCACCTCTCCCCTAGTCTCAGTTCTATGCGGGGTTCCCAATCATCTGCAATGCAGGTCGATGTATAGGAAGGCCAGCAAGCGAGTGATGATCTTACCCCAGGCCAGGTGGGAGGTACAAGCGGTTCGCAAGGTAGATCAAGAAAAACTCTCGAAGGAAGACGGAAAGATTCACAGATCTAGCTGCTTAGTCCATGGAAACACGATGGGACTTTTTGCAATCCTGACAAGAGAGGATGAGAGGCTACGTGCCCACTGGCCCGTTTGTTTCATGTTGCGTGTGGTGGTATGGTCCCATGACGGTAATGGGAGAGGGTGGGTTTGATGCTCGATCACTGTCGGTTGTCTGCGGAAGGCTGTCGCGTTGGCGATGGGTGTCGAATAACGGAGCTCAACATGGCTGGGTCTGACGACTCCGCTGACTGATAACATGTGTAACGCGGTTTGTTTTTGTTTCCTGCGTGCTCTTCGCAACTTGATATATTGGATTGGGGAAGAGAAAGCGCGCATCGTGTTTTCCTCCTCTGTTGACGGAAGACGGAATTTTTACATCCAGAGTAATCGACCAAGGTCTTCGTTGAGTCCGCGGGGACGCTGGCACTGAGAACAGCGAGCGAAAAGTCCGCCAGCTTGCGGGTGGATGTTCCCACGAAGCACGAGCTGATACTTTTGGCTTCCGCAAGAGGGACAGGCTTTGCCGTCTAGCTCTCGACGAATGGCCCCGATTTTCCCGATCTGTTTGTGCATCGATTTGCCCTCCCCAAAATAATACTCAAAAGGCATGCTCTTAAGTGTGATATTGAGTCAGGGTAGAAACTTTTAAAATACCAAAGAGGTAGGTGAGGCCGAACTAAAGTGGGGGCGAACGCCGAGAGGAAATCCTCTCTTTGTAAATTTTAATTTAGCTATATTTCATATAGTTAAATTATAAATCTAAGTATTTACTAGATGTAATTGAAACGGTACTATTCAAGGCTCCGAGCTGAATAGGAAATAATCTGATGGCACTGCGAGAGTAGTAACGTGCGGGTATGTGTAAATGGGCAAGCTGTAGACTAAGGCTAGTCCTTTCCTGATAAGGCCAGCCTCTTGCTACTCTTTGGTTGTTTTTGGGAAGCCAATACTAAAACTTTCCACGGTCATAACCCAACTCGTGTAGTTGGCGGAGGTGGCGAGATTTGAAAACACTGATGCCCCCGAGACTATAGGGCCTGATCTCGTCCCATCGTTTCCGTCTCAATCACTTACAGAAGAATTAGATGCAGGGAAGAAATCGATTAGACCTGATTGGACATGATAGTTCTGCCACAGTTTGGCCACAGTGCATAAGCCCAAACGTCGAGCATGGGACGGTCGCAATCGCTTGCAGGCGGGCAATCAGTTGATACGGCGTTTGGGCTAGAGGGGCAAGTATTGATACCCACAAGGAAGCTTAACAGCGAGGGATTCAGCATCATCCCCTTTTCGTGGAGATCATTCTGAGAAGAGTGCCGGCACGTATGAACAGGAGTCTACGACAACTTCCGTCTACACGAAATCCCCGTGAGACGGGCACCGTTTCTTCCAACAAGATCGTCTCGCAATAACCCTCTGAAACCGCAGTTGTCGAGACTTTTCTAGAAAATTTTCTCATTCCGCCGTCGGATTCTCGCGACCGGCTATTCTTGAATGGCAACTACGCATCATCAATATCAAGGACTTCGTCAATCATCTGCAACGTGCTTCTCCAGCACACAAAACGGCCTTCCATTTTGTGCGTGCCATCCTCGCACCGTTCACTGAGGCAATAGGGAACAGTCACGCACAGTCCCAGACGGACAGCCGCAGGTATGCTCATGACCCAGTAAGGAGCCCTAAGACATCGTTCCCAATTGTTTCCCGGAGCGACGAGTGCCACTTATTCAAACCATCGCTGAGTTCAACGTGCTACTTCTCGCTTTTCATGCCAGCCTCGAAAATGGATCTCAATGCCCTGAGGGCACCGACGAATGATGACTAACATTTTCGAGTGCAGCGAAGTGTCATTCAGCCGCTTGACAAAACAGTCGCGGAAAAGGCGAGGATTCTCTGAATTGTCTTGAATCGCCGAACCAGGCAATCGGCCACCCAACTCTGGTTCCAAAGGGTGGCGTGATCTTGGCGATCGTATAGAATTCAGCGGGGAAGCTCGCGGAGGTAGCGACTGCAATCCCACCACGAAGGCGGTGACCACCTCCATGCCCGGGTAAGTAGCGCTTTCACCAGACTAGCTGGGGCCAGGAGGATCTTCACGATCTTCTCCCGTGAGCAAGTCGGCTTCTTGCGCTTCGAGTGGCTGCAGATCGGTCAGAATACCCTGTAGCACCTGCCGACGTTGCTGCAGTCCTTTCTTCGGGACATCTCGTGTCGATGGTTCCTGAGCTGATTCCGGCAAATTTACCAGCGCTTCAGCTTCCCCCACGGTGGCATACTTGTAAGATTCCACATACTGATGATTCGCGCCGTATATTTTGATCAGCATGTCTTCCGTGTCAGCGTCAAACTGATCGAAGGTGGGATTCACCACCGTGTGGTGGGCGAGGCCTTCGAGTTTATCAATCTGCGCCTTGAGACCATCGCCCCGGGATTCCGCATGATACATCGAATTGACTTCAGTCATAACGTTGTCTCCTTCCCTGTTGACCATGGCATCTTATCAGTCCCGTCTTCCCGTATATGAGCAATAGTGATCAGTCCTGGATACCTCGACTCCGGTATATTTGCGTCATCGAACGAGCCGCTGATGAAGAGTCTGCGCAACCTGCTGACACTGAAGGTGGGATGCACTTGGTACGAGGGATGCCGATAGTTCACGTCACCGGATGTCGGCAGGGTACGCGGGAAGTCACTTATAACGCACCATACCCTCGGGGACGTAACCAATGATTCGAACGAGACTGGAGAACCGGACAACAATCAGACCACAGCATGTAAAAGAGAGACGGAATGGGTCACGAATGGTGAGCGTTTGACCAAGGAGGAAACATGGGAGATCATCGTCAGAAAAGGAGTGACGAGATCGCTGCTGAGATAGCCGGGCCTATTGTGGAGGCGATTATCACAGCC
>JACMLT010000005.1 GCA_014379455.1 Nitrospiraceae bacterium | reverse complement strand
TTTCGTCTCCTCTATCTGTGGGTAAGTCATGGCTCGTGTTGTTATGTTCTCAAGAGTTCGGCGGTGAATCAAGGGACGAAGAGGGCGAGAAGAGCGCGACTGACGAGAAACGCGCGACTCCGGGCTAGTTGGGCTGGCTGGTCTATTCGGTCTATCTTGTAGTACGAACAACCGTCGTCAGATCGAGCAGGACACATTCGAGGAGAGCGCCGCGCAATTACCGCTCCAACTCGCGCTTCCCCCACTGTCCACGAACAGCCATAAGAAGGGAGACCTCCCGATCCGCCGCAATCTTGACTGACTCAGGATGATCAGATGTGGGTCTAAAGCAATCGTCGCACCAGTGGCGCGACTTTCTTACTCATGCGACTGGAAGACGTTGAAGATTGTTCATGGCAGAGAACGATGCAGATAGTCGCGGATCGTTCCCTGCAGTAGAACGGTAATGTCAGACAGGCTCTTAGCTAGAAAAGGACCGATTGCCAGAGTGACGCAATCCAATTCTTGAGGAAGGACAACCAGTCCTCTTCGACTGGTTCTGGCGGCTGAATGCGGGCCGGTGGCTTAGGGGTAGCCACGGACTGATTGACAGGTGCTGCCGTTGTCATCACGGTCGGCTTCGGAGCAAGCTCGTTCGAAACCGCAGTTAGCGCTGGAGGAACAAGAGGTGTCTTAACCGGCTCGTTGATACCTGCGGCTGGTTGAGGGGTTGTTGAAGCATGGAGTGCTTCAATCGAGCCCAGTTGTGACGTATAGTTGTCGACGGTTGACTGTAGAGTGACCTGCTCTTTGCTTGCACGTTTTATTACGTAGCGCAGGCTCTTCTGCTGAGTGGTCAGTTGCTGGATCGAACGATTGAGCGTGCTCACCCGTTTGTGCGATGCAGCACGCTCGATCTTCATCCCCTTCGTGGCTTGTTGGAGTGCCGACGAAGCGATCTCTTTTTGTCTTTCGAGGTCGCTGTGGCGTTCCTGGAGGACGTTGACTTGTTGGGTGAGCCCCTGCATTTCTGTTCTGGCGCTATAGAGTTCCGATTTTGTCGCTCCGAGATCAGCGGTGGCGCTATCGTAGGTGCTTCGCGTGACACAGGCGCCGGTCGTGAGTGTGGTGAGACACAACATTCCGACTGCTGCAGTGCGAATCTTATTGCCTCGCCTCATGGTGTTGTCTTCAGCGCAATCACTTAGCATGCTGCTCCTCTATGACTCCGTCATCTCGTCATTTGTAAGACACGGCACAAATGGGAAGTATCACACTGCATGTTAACCAGTATAATTTTTGACGGGAATGCGCAAGCAAAACGCCGATTCCTGCACAAGAGCACACATCACCACGACAGACAGCAGGAACGTACTCGTCGCCGTGACAACCCCAGTACAAATCCGTTTCATGACTGAATCCTCCTCAGCGTTCAGGACGCTCTGGTTTGGACACCCGGTCGTTGGTGGGCGCTCATTTATACCGGCAGCCAGAAAGGAACACGCCCTTTTCTGGGTACAGTAAAGCCTCGCTCAGTACAACTGCCGCCGATCGAGGCACAGGGGAAGCTAACGCCTCTGGATTATGCTGAGCATGCGTGGGAGGCAAGAAGCCGCTGGTGGACTCTATGGAGCGTCCGGCTTGTTGATCGGTGAGGCAACCGCGGTGAGATACCGTCGTAGAATGGCTTGTTCGATTCGTGAACGACCGCGATCAGGGGCTGGAAAGCGTAGCACCAACTGGATACGCCCTGATTCGATGACTTGGATGGTAACGCGGGGCTCCGGCGATGGAGCTTCGAGTAGATTGGTCTGTTCCAACAACTTCATCTGTCGGCTGGCTTCACCCATAAATGAGGCACATTCTGCCTTCGCCGCATCGAGCAGGTGCCGTTCGGCATCCCGCCAGTCCTCATTGTCCTTGAGGGGAATCGCAAGAATATAGAGCCCATAATCTTGGTCAGGATTCTCTTTAATCAAGGGGTTCATAAACAGCAAGCTGTTCGGGAACACGGTCACGCGACCGGTATAGAGATGCGACGCTTGGCCCGGTCCGATCTCAAGGAGCTTGGTCGCAAAGATGTCATGGTCCAAGACGACACCGCGATGACCGGCGATCTGAATACGATCGCCTACCGAGTAGACCTTTCCCCCTACTCGTAACGCCGCTCCACTCCAACAAAGAATAAGCTCTTTCGTCGCCAATACAAGCGCTGCTGCGACCGCTACGAGTGAGACGGCAAAGGCTTGAAGTTCGTGCGCCCAGATGACGAGCAACCCCACCAGCAGCACAGACACCATGGTATTGCGGACAGAGACCACCCATCGACGTTTCGCTTCCATCGAGAGAGTTGGATTCTTCGAGATTGCCCGGACGATCAACGCCCGCGCGATGAGGAGGAAGAGCAGCAGCAGCAGCGAGGAAAGCCCGTCGAGTAGAGCCGAACTGTCGATGTGCGGTAACCAGGCTGACATGGATTACCGCATCAGACCATTAAATTGTCACTCTTGCAAAATGTTTCTACATCCTGTTTTCGGCGAGCAAGCCTCACACTCAGGATGTTGAGCAAAGCCTCCGTACGAAGTACTTGCGGGGAGCGTTCTATAAGTCGGAATGTTGTAACAGTCTCACATTAATTGGCGTTCAGCGTATCATGGGTTCCCGGCACACATTCTTCGCGTTTCCACTGTTTCAGGATCTTCTGTTCGTTGAAGGTCAGGGTATACCGGTAGCAATACAACATGGCCTTGGGGCCATCTACTATTGAAGTGGCGGCCTGCTGCGCCTTGTCGGTGATGTGGGAAAAGCCCATTGAAGTCAATTCTTTGTCACTGATCGGAACACGATAGGTCCAGACCGTATCCCCTCCGAGAGCCGGGGTCTTCGCCGTATGGGGCGACCCGAACTTCTCCGCCACCTCGTCTTGCGTGAGCCGATCCACACCACTTTTGAAATAGCCGTCGCGCCACGGCCCCCCGCAAGCGAACAGCACCCCTGCGAGGATGAACACCCCAACCGCCAGCATATATTGATGTACCCGTCTCATGATTTAGGCGGGTCTTTGATCTCTTGCATGCGCTTCACAGAACAATAGAGCGCGTACCCTTGGGCCAACATGCCGGTGACCAACAAGCCCAGCGCCGTTTTCATCCACTGCGCTCCCGTGTCTTCCAGTCCATACATCCCTACGACGAATCCGAGCGCGATCGACACGATCCCCACAAATCGCGCGATCATCCCCTTCGTCCGCCAGTGATGAGACGCCGGATCATCGCGCATCGCCATCGTAGGGGTACGCTACACTGGAAGGCGCAGCCGGTTCAACAGGTCATTAAGAAGATCCTCCAGCCTCTTCCAGAGTCGCGATGCATGAACCGACCGACAGCCTCGAGGCACGAGAGGAGATAGCTGAGCGCACGTGCAAGAAGTCTCTTCCTTATGTGCCCAATCGTTCGACAATGGATTCCGCCGGATACGTCACGATTTCCGCCAACGTGGGATGATAGTGCGGCATGCGCAATAGATCGGCCGCAGTCCCACGGTAATACATGACCGCGATCAGTTCGTGAATCAATTCACCTGCCTCCGGGCCGACGATCTGCGCGCCAAGAATCTCACCGGTCTGAGGTGCCGCGAGCAACTTCGCAAACCCCTGCGTCGCACCAAGACACAGCGCCTTTCCGTGGTCGGCAAACGGATAGGAGGCTGTGAGATAGGAAATCTTGCCGGCTTGTGCGCGCACTTCATTCAGTCCCAGCACCGCAACCTGAGGATCGGTAAAGACCACTTCCGCATCGAGGCGATGATCGATCCTCTTTGCCGGCCGATCTGCATGAGTCGCGTTGTACGCGGCAACTTCGCCCTGCTGGATGGCAAGATGCACAATGGGCATGAGATCGTTCACGTCGCCCACGGCATAAATATGTGGCTGCGATGTACGCATGGCGCCGTCGACCACAATCCGTCCGCCGTCGACCGTGACGTCTGCCAGATCGAGGCGAAGCCCTTCGATGTTGGGCTGTCGACCTAAGGCCTGAAGAATCTCTTGGCCCACATAGGATCGCTCACGTCCGTCTGTCACCACCCATACCGTCTTCCCTGTTGTGTTCCGAGTGACACGCAGTAACTGCGTGCCCGTCACGACTTCGATGCCCTCGTCAATCAATGCTGCCTCAAGCGCACGCCCGACATCCTCGTCCATCTCAGAAAGGAGCGTGCTCCCTCGTTGAAGAATCGTGACCTTCGTCCCCAGTCGAGCGAAGAATTGCCCAATTTCTAGGGCAACAGCCCCACCACCCAGCACGATCAACGAGCCCGGTTGAGTGCGGAGATCCAGGATCGTGTCGCTCGTGAAATATCCAGCTTGGGCCAAGCCGGGAATCGGAAACTCACTGGGCCTCGACCCGGTGGCGATAATGAACGAGCCGGCCGACAGGATGGTGTCTCCGACGGCGATTTTGTGGGGCGAACGGAAAACTGCTTGCGACTGATAGAGCGTGAGTCTCGGGTCGCGAAGCTGCTGAATGCGATACTCCGCAAACTCGCGGACCAACCGATCCTTACGATCCACGATCGCCGACAGATCGGCATGGGCCGAAACCGGGGAGAGCCCAAACTCCTTCGCCCGTCTGAAAAGGGCCGCGACCTCGGCAGAACGCAGGATCGCCTTTGTCGGCATGCAGCCACGCAGGATACAGAGCCCCCCGAGCGGGCCCTGATCCACAATCGCCACATCGGCGCCGGCATCGCGCGCGGTACGTGCCGCGGCATAACCGGCAGACCCGCCGCCTATGATAACGACGTCATGTGCCTTGCGTATTGCGGCCAGACTCTGTGACTTCATCGTTCGTTCCCTTTATACTATGCAGTCAGACGGGGGGAAGGATACACGATGGTGCAACCTGGTCGCTATCGGCACTATAAAGGGCAGGAGTATGAGGTGCTGGGAGTAGCTCGGCACTCAGAAACGGAGGAGGAGTATGTGGTCTACCAGGCGCTCTATGGCGCTCGCGGGCTGTGGATCAGACCAGCGGCAATGTTTCTCGAACCCGTGATCGTTGATGGTCATTCTTGCCCTCGGTTTCAGTTCCTTGCTGTCCCTTAGCGCCCACCCAGACCCTTAGAGCACGTTCCCGATCCTATTTCCCACCTCTCTCCACCGGTCGTTCAGGCCACACCGTCCGAGCTTAAGTACTTACCGCTAGCCTCCGATACAGACAGTACGAGGCCCCCATGTCGATTATCCATGCAGTCAATGGCATCGTCGAAATGCATCCTGTCCTACCCGTGTCTCCACGCCTACCTGCCGCTCAGGTTATGGAGACTGGTCGAGAGGATCGCTCAAAGGGTCAGGAACACCAAACTGCTGACCACGCAACACGCCTCGCTCAACAGGCGTACCAGCAACAGGTGCAGCAGGACCCTGCACCGAAACCGGCTCTCCTCGCACAGGATATCATGACCTCTCCCGTCACATGTTTGCCGTCCGACAGTACGCTGCTGGACGCATGGACCGTGATGCAACGCAAGGGGATTCACCATCTCCCCGTGACGTCGGTCCATGGAACGTTGGTCGGAATGATTTCGAACGACGACCTGCTGCCCTACTCCCATGAGTTGGAATCCGTCAATTTGACGGGATCGTTCGCCGAGCACAAGCTCGCAGGTATCATGAGCAGTCAGGTCTTGTCCGCCACTCCGATGACTGAGATCCGAGAGATCGCCCACGCCATGCTCGATGAACAGGTCAATGCGATTCCGATCATCGACAACCTCCGTCACCCGATCGGCATTCTGACAACCAGCGACATTCTCCGTGCTATCGTCCACCGAAGCCCTCTCGATCTTCGGACATAATCAACCATGATTTATCTCGCGGCCTTGCGCCTCCGAACGACCGCAGGCTCACCGACGCCTGAACAGACCCATAGCAAGCTACGGAAAACTCTGTGGGTACGCCTGACTTTAAATGGTCTGTACCTCTTGGACAATCGGAACACACTTCGCAGGATGCTCAAAAAGCCTGTCCAGCAAGGCCGCAGCGAGCGAAGAGGCGAGGCGTACGCTTCGGTACCTTGAGCCTCTGAGCGATGCGAGAACGAAGCTGGCAGACTTTTTCAGCATCCTGCTAGGTCAACCACGTCCATTGCGAGAATGTGGCAGCTTGCCCGACTCTCTGTCCCTTTGCATCCACGACATTCCAGATGAGGGCGTTCTCGACGAGAAAGCGGCGTCCTGTTGAAGTAATTCTCACACCTCGGTAGGTGTCGAGATAGCCACGTGTTCTAGCTTGCTCCAACATCCATTCCCGCTCGGCTCGATTGATCGGCTCAGCCGTCAGCTGCGACGGTGTCTTGACGAGTTTCTCCCAGGTCAGCTCCCATAGCTCCAATGCGACTTGATTCCCGTAATTGAGGAGAGGATCCTCTTCGATCCCGTGAGATACGACGACAAAGGGAGACCGGAAGAGTTTGTGGGCCTGACAGTCTGAATCTCCCACTCGCTCGAGCAGTTCACGGGTAGTCCAGTAACGAAAACTGTTGAGGAGCAGTTGCGACCATTCGACGATGGCAGGATTCGTCCATATTTGAGAAGTCACGGCACAATCCTCCGTGGCAATCGCAGGGAAAGGGCCTCGAACTCACCGACCACGCGATGTACCACGTCCGTTCGGTCAACACAAGAATATGGTAAGGACTCTTGTACAGACCATAGGAGGACTCTGTATAATGTGCCTCCTCTCGGATGAGCGCGTTCGAGGGAGACCAATCATTGAGGAGTTACCATGGCCGGTCAAACCCTCTTCGACAAAATCTGGGAGTCTCACGTCGTCCGCGCAGAGCCGGACGGGACCACCCTCCTCTATATCGATCGTCAGCTGGTCCACGAAGTCACGTCGCCGCAGGCCTTTGAAGGGCTCAAGCTCTCGGGCCGTCGGCCTCGACGCCCTGGTGCCACATTAGCGGTGCCGGATCACAATGTCCCCACGACCGACCGGACCCTGGGCATCACCGATCCCCTCAGTGCGATACAGATCCGAACGCTTGAGGGGAATTGTCGTGACTTTGGCATCACGCTCTTCGGCATGAACGACATCCGTCAAGGCGTGGTGCACGTGATCGGGCCCGAACAGGGCTTTACCCTGCCGGGGACGACCATTGTGTGCGGCGACTCGCACACGTCGACACATGGAGCGTTCGGCGCGTTGGCCTTCGGCATCGGCACGAGTGAGGTGGAGCATGTCTTGGCCACCCAGTGCTTGGTGCAGAAACGACCTAAGACCATGGAGATCCGCGTCGACGGGGTCTTGCCGAGTCTCTGTTCTGCGAAAGATGTGATTCTGGCCATCATCGGAAAGATCGGCACAGCAGGTGGTACCGGCTATGTCATCGAGTACACGGGCTCGGCCATCCGAGCCCTCAGCATGGAAGGGCGCATGACGCTCTGCAACATGTCGATCGAGGCCGGAGCCCGCGCCGGCATGGTCGCACCGGACGAGAAGACCATCGCCTACATCAAGGGCCGGCCGCTGGCGCCAAAGGGCGAGTTGTTCGAGCAGGCCGTGCGAGCCTGGCAGCAGCTGACAACCGACGTGAACGCCAGCTACGATGCGACGGTCGCGTTGAAGGCAGAAGATATCGCTCCGCAAGTGAGCTGGGGTACCAGCCCCGGCATGGTCATCGGCGTAGATGGGAAGGTCCCGGACCCACGCACGATGGCCGATGAGAACACCCGCAAGGCGACCGAGCAGGCGCTGGCCTACATGGGCCTCACCGCTAACATGCCAATCACCGAGATCACGATCGACAAGGTCTTCATCGGCTCCTGCACGAATGCACGGATCGAGGATCTTCGCCTGGCCGCAAGCTTAGCCAAGGGCAAACATGTCGCAAAGACCGTCCACGCGATGGTCGTACCCGGTTCCGGTCTCGTGAAACAGCAAGCCGAACAGGAAGGGCTCGACCGACTGTTCAAAGAGGCAGGGTTCGAGTGGCGGGAAGCGGGCTGTAGTATGTGCCTGGCGATGAATGCCGACGTGCTTCAGCCTGGAGAGCGCTGCGCCTCGACCAGCAATCGAAACTTCGAAGGGCGCCAGGGGGCCGGCGGTCGGACACACCTCGTGTCGCCGGCGATGGCCGTCGCTGCCGCCGTCGAAGGGCATTTCGTCGATATCAGAAACTGGGCATGACGGGATTGACGAACGAATTGGGACAGATCGCTTACGCCTTACACTTCACGACTCACCTTTCACGAGGATTACGATGCAGCCCTTTACATCTCTGACCGGTCTGGTCGCGCCGTTGGACCGCGTGAATGTCGATACCGATCAAATCATCCCGAAGCAATTTCTGAAGACGATCAAGCGAACCGGGCTCCGCGAAGGGTTGTTCTACGATTGGCGCAAGCAGAAGGATGGATCACAGGACCCGGCGTTTTTTTTGAATCAACCGCGCTTCCAGGGCGCGACGATTCTCCTGACGCGTGATAACTTTGGATGTGGGTCGTCGCGTGAACATGCCCCTTGGGCGCTTCTCGACCAGGGTTTCCGTTGCATCATTGCACCGAGTTTTGCCGACATCTTCTACAACAACTGTTTTCAAAACGGCATGCTACCCGTGGCGTTGAAGGCGGACGAAGTTCTAGCCATGATGAACGACGTCTTGACGAAGCCCGGATACCAATTGACGGTAGACCTCGGAAGTCAGACAGTGACCACCCCGGATGGCACACGCTCCTACTTCGAGATCGATCCCTTTAGAAAAGATTGTTTGTATCGTGGTCTCGACGCCATTGGCTTGACCTTGCAATACGAGACCACCATCGCGGCTTACGAAACTCGACGAAAGGCCGAGGCTCCCTGGTTATTCACGGATTTTCGCTAGGAGCCTGTCCGACATTGCCTTCGTGACGAAGCGAAGGAGAGGCGACCAGATTCAAGACCGCAAGACCGAGAAAAACCGGAGACGTAGTCACTGGAATACGTTGAGGATTTTTCAGGGCCGAGAACGACGCAGATGGTTGTGGATCGTTCGCCGCAATGGAAATGGTCAATGTGGGGACAGGTTCCTATAACCTAGGAGAAACTCGATGATAAAGCTGTTTGTGCTGTTCCTGATCTTCATCGGCGCGGCCTATCTGCTCGTCGCCTTCAACTACAGCTACTCCGACGGAAACAGAGCCGGCTATGTTCAGAAATTTTCCAACAAGGGCTGGGTCTGCAAGACTCATGAAGGAGAACTGGCCATGACGACGGTGCCTGGGGTGGCCCCAGTCCTGTGGAGCTTTTCGGTCTCGGACCCGAAAGTGGCGTCACAACTCACGCAGATCGTAGGCAAACGATTGGTCCTGCACTACAAAGAGTTTCGTTACATCCCCACGACGTGCTTCGGAGAAACCACCTACTTCGTTGATCGTGTCGAGGTCGCTGAGTAAACCCCGCCCTTTCTGGCTACTCAAGCTGTCACTGTCCACCTCGTTCCAACTGCCAACACCTCAATGCTGATCTGGATTCATGACGTCATGAACACACCAAGCTTGGACGCTGTGGGCCCAATTGATAAAGGTCGCACCGCCACCCAAACCGAAGTGCACGCCCCATGAGCCCTTGGGATCATCACCAGGTCTCGTCGACGACCAATAGACGGACGATTGGATAGACAGAAACGGATGGCCCGGCGGAAGGGCCAGACTCGGAGGGGCTACAGAGTAGTCCACCAAACTGGCCAGTTCTTCCAGGGACGGGAGCCGCCAGCCTGTCTGACCTCCGACACGTTTCTCAACGCAGGTGCGTCTCGCCACGCTCCATCTTGAACTCGTTGTCTGCGGAGACTTTTCCCAGACCAAGCCGGTTTTTTTATCTAACACCGCGTCGTTGGTGAAGGCCGGCAAGGTGACGAACCGTTGCGCCGCCGGTAGAGCGTTGTCTCGATTCTGGGTGACGCCCGGCAGATCTGCTGGTTTTGCTTGTTCGCCTGCTAACGCTTCTGTACTGCAATAGCAGGCCAGGAGGAGCCAGGTAAGCGCGAGCACACCTCTCGTGACGGTGAGAACCCGCCGACTCATCATCACTCCCTCATGATCCATACGGACTAGATCCACTTCTTTCGTTTGAAAAATCCCAGCATGGCAATTGCGATCGCCACCATCACACCCAACACAAGCGGGTAACCCCATTCCCACTTCAGCTCCGGCATGTGCTCAAAGTTCATCCCGTAGATCCCAACAATGAACGTCAACGGCATGAAAATCGTCGTGATGATCGTCAATACCTTCATGACCGAGTTCGACCGATAGCTGATACTCGACAGATAGATATCGAGACCGGCTGAGACCATTTCGCGAAGGGTTTCGATCGTATCCACGATCTGGATCACATGATCGTAGACATCGCGGAAAAATACCTTCGTCGATTCGTGCAAGAATGGACATTCCGATCGAGAGAGATTATTCGCCGCTTCACGGAGCGGCCACACCGCTCGCCGTAGAAACATCAACTGCCGTTTCAGGGTATGGATTTTGTGCAACGTCTCCGGCTTGGGATCGCTGACCACCAGATCATGGAGCTCTTCGATTTTTTCGCCTAACATCTCCAACACTACGAAATAGTGATCGACAATGGCGTCGACCAACGCATGGAGCAGGTAGTCGGCCCCGGACTGCCGCAAGCGTCCCTTTCCCCCGCGTAGACGATCCCGCACCGACGTGAAGACATCCGCCCCGTTTTCCTGAAAGGACAGGATAAAGTTTTGTCCAAGGACCAGACTCACCTGCTCCACGACGATCTCCTGCTGGTCGGTGACCGACAGCATTTTCAGCACCAGGAACAGGCAGGTTTCATAGTCGTCGAGCTTCGGCCTCTGATCGGTGTTCGCAATGTCTTCAAGGAGCAGAGAATGGAGGTGGAACTGCTTTCCCAACGATTCCAGGACCTCCATGTTATGGACGCCCCCTATGTCCACCCAGGTGACGGACCCATCTGTCGGTGGCGTGAGCGCATCGGGCGACAGATCTTGGAGTTCGTCGCAACGAGTGCCGGCATAATTGAAGGCTGTGATCGTCACCTTGGCCGGTTTTTTTTCGCCGATATGGACAAGCGTGCCGGGAGGGAGCCCTGTCTTTCTGGACCGTTTCTGGACGAGCTTCATCGATGGATCACCTCGCAGTATCCCCTGCTTGTACGCAGGTTCTCCGCGATGGTCAAGAGGGGGACACCGCTGCCCGCCGGATGTCACCTTTCCGCTTTGCCGATCCAGAGAGACCTGCTACTCTTTGTCTTCCACGCTGCGAGGCATCCGACTTGGAACGAGAACTAACAACATTAGTCGAATCGATCTTGAAGGCAGGCACAAAGGTGCGTGAACTGGTTAAGGTTGGATTCGACGTGCAGACGAAATCGGACCGTTCGCCGGTCACCACCGTGGATCATGAGGTCAACCGCATCCTGCACGAGATGCAGGAGCGGGCGTTTCCACTGGATGGTTGGCTCTCGGAAGAGTCTCCCGACAATCCGGTTCGACTCACCAGCCGGCGCGTCTGGATTGTAGATCCGATCGACGGCACAAAGGCCTTAGTGAACCGGATACCCGAGTTTTGCATCTCAGTCGCATTGATAGAACAAGGCACACCAGTCGTCGCCGCGATCCTAAACCCCACAACCGACGAACTCTTCACCGCAGTGCGCGGCGACGGACTATTCTTGAACGGCACGCGGATCACCCCATCCCCCACGTATGACGTCAATCCCGCTATCCTGGTCAATACATGGGAGTTCCGGGTCGGCCGATGGTCAACACTTGCCGAGACCGCTCGGTGCCGTCCGATGCATTCCATCGCCAATGCCCTGGCCCTGGTTGCTTCCGGCCGCATCCAAGGCGCCTTGACCATCGAACCGGAATACGAATGGGATGTGGCTGCCGGAGTCCTGCTCATTACAGAAAGTGGTGGCACCATCAGCGACGCGGCCGGGAAGCCCTTCGTCTTCAATCAGCCGACACCGAGGTTTCGTGGCGTCATCGCTGTAGCCGCCACGTCCGACAAGGACCTGCGGGCCAACCTCCAGGCCCACGCCGAACGTGCCGGCTCGAAATCGGATCGGGCGCAAGCCGTTCCGTAACGGCCTCATTCCCCCGCAAGCTCATTGCCGGCCCCTGCGCCGAGAGGCGCTCGAAGGATCTCGCCTCATTTTTGATATTCGTTGAGAACGACCAAAATACTTCTATACTGACAAGTGTGGCAACCGGCAGCGGGGGTCAACAGGCATCCACTCCCTTCTCAGCCCACATAATAGGAACCATGCGGAAGCTGGCCCACAGAACCATCGAACCACGTGCCTACGACCCCTTGATCCACGAAGGCTTCATCCGCCAGGCGGATTTCGTGAAAGCGGTTCAGGAGTCTCAGGGGGGATTGACCGATTTAGAAGGTGTGCTGATCAAAAAGTATCGAGTCCCGAAATCGGTGCTCGGCAAGACATTGAGTACGTTTTTCGATTGCCCCTATATTCCGTTCGACGAACGGACCCTGGCTAACCCCCAACTCCTCAATAATCTCAGTCACGATTACCTTCGCAAGCATCACTGGCTCCCGATGAAGCAGCAGGGTGACATCCTGGATGTCCTCATCGACAATCCTCATGACCTCAGTAGAGGGCATGACGTCCAGCGTGCCTTCCCTGGCCTGACGATTCGGTATGCCTTGGGCCTGCGATGTGACATTGAGCGATTCCTCAACGCCACGATCGGAGACACCGACAGCGGATCCATCTCGGACACACTGGGCGAGCTGGTCAACGACGCGCACCAGGAGGAGTCTCCCGACATCGACTCTGACGGCTTTGATGAGAACGATTCCGCGATCGTACGGCTCGCGAATCAGATCATTGTAGAAGCCTACCGGCACGAAGCGTCCGATATCCATATCGAGCCGTACTCGGATCGCAAGGAAACAGCCATTCGTTTTCGCGTGGATGGTACCTGTTCCACCTATATGCGGATTCCCGCGATCTATCGCCGAGCTTTGGTGTCCCGTATCAAAATTATGTCCAATCTGGATATTTCCGAACGTCGGAAACCGCAGGATGGGAAGATCCGGTTCAAGCTAAACCAGGATAGGGAAATCGAGCTGCGCGTGGCGACATTACCGACCGCCGGCAACAATGAAGACATCGTCATGCGTCTGCTCACGGCGAAGGAGCCCCTCCCTCTCGAGGCCATGGAGTTCGCTCCAGCCACGCTCACGGCGCTCCTGGACATCGTGGAGAAACCACACGGCATCATCCTGTGCGTGGGCCCCACCGGATCCGGAAAGACGACAACCCTGCATGCCCTACTTCGCCATCTCAACACAGACGAACGAAAAATCTGGACGGCGGAAGACCCCATCGAGATCACCCAGGAAGGCCTCCGGCAGGTGCAGGTCCATCCCAAAATCGGCTTTACCTTTGCCGCCGCCATGCGGTCATTCTTACGAGCCGACCCGGATATCATCATGATCGGTGAGATGCGGGACAAGGAAACTGCCGATGTGGCCATTGAGGCCTCGCTGACCGGCCACCTGGTCTTGAGCACATTACACACGAATGGGGCGGTCGAGACGGTGGTCCGCCTCCTCGACATGGGATGCGATTCCTTCAACTTCGCGGATGCCATGCAATGTGTGATCGCCAAACGCCTCTGCAAGCGGATCTGCGTCAAATGTAAAGAGCCGTACCATCCAACGACGGAAGAATACGATAAACTGGTGCATGGGTACGGTAAACAGGCGTGGGAGGGGCTCGGAGTGGGCAATCGCGAAGACTTTCAGCTCTATCGAGGGCGGGGATGCGACGCCTGTAACCAGACAGGCCTCAAAGGCCGGGTCGCCTTGCACGAGCTCCTAAGCGGATCGGATGAACTGCGAAACTTGATCCAGAACCGCGCCAAAACGACGGAGATGAAAAGCCTGGCCGCGAAGGAAGGGATGATCACACTTGCACAGGATGGAATTCTAAAAATACTCTCAGGCCTGACCACCTATGAACAAGTCCGGAGCGTTGCCATGAAATAGCCGCTCGAATCTCGTTGCGGTCGCCTGCGCTCAGGTCGGTGATTCCAGCACCTTGACGAACTTCTTCAGCCGTTCCCACTCTTCAGGACGAATCTTAATAAACTCAACACCGAACCTCGTCGCGGAAGACCACCGGACCGCGGCCAGTTCGACCTTCACCGCCCGGCTGAGCGAGGCGCAGCGGCTCGCCTTCGACGCGCGGCTGCCGAACCGGTTCGCCTTCAAGCACGCGCACGGGCAGGCGAACCCAGAGGCGGACTGGGGCCTCTATGTCCTGCAATCGATCGAGGTCGCGTTCTGGCTGTTGAACCAGCAGTATGCGTCGGCGGCGCCGTATGCGATCAACCGGTCCAACACGCTGGTCATCGCCTCCAGCGTATCGAACGGCGGCGGCGCGTCGCTGCGGGCGGCCGAACAGGACGCGGCCGGCCTCATCGACGGCGTGGCGGTGGCCGAACCGAACGTTCAGCCAACGTATTCGCCGCTGTTCAGCATCCGCCAGGGCGCTGGCCAGCCGCTGGTCGCCCACAGCCGTAGCCTGATCGATTACATAACCCTGCAGAACGTCTACGCCGGCTGTGCCGCAGCGCAGCCGGCGCTTGCGGCCGCGCCCCTGAACCTC
>JACMLT010000312.1 GCA_014379455.1 Nitrospiraceae bacterium | reverse complement strand
TGTGCGTATGGGACAACCACCGCTTTATCGGGCGCGTTCTGCGAGCGCAAAGGATGGTCTAGCGGCTCCCCTCTCCCCTTCCTGCGACCGCGCGTTGCGCGAGCACAGAAGATCATCAGCCTCCAGCCCTTCCTTTTGCTTCACGACCAGCACCAGCCACTGGGGGTAAGGTAACGGTCTCAATGGCTTCCCTCAGAATTTCAACCATACGTCTGAGTTCCGGAAGTGACGTGCTGAGTGGCGGCATGAGGACCATCACGCTACCAATCGGGCGCAGCAAGAGTCCTCGGCGGCGCGCCTCCATCGATACTCGATGCCCGACCCGCGCTTCGAGCGGATAGGGTTTCTTCGTCTGCTTATCCTCCACCAACTCGATAGCTACGATGAATCCCTGCTGTCTGATCTCGCCGACATGGGGCAGTTGCCTGAGTGGCTGAAGCAGCCGCGCCAGCGTCTTGATCTTGGGTTGCAGTCGTGCGAGCGTCTTTTCTTTCCGGAACACTTCGATGTTGGCCAGAGCGACGGCGCAGCCGAGCGGATTGCCGGTATAGCTGTGGCCGTGGAAGAATGTTTTGAAGTCTGCGTATGTGCCGAGAAAGGCCCGGTAGATTTCGTCAGTGGTGAGCGTTGCGGCCAATGGCATGTAGCCACCGGTCATTCCTTTGCTGATCGCCATCAAATCCGGCCTGACCCCTTCATGCTGGCAGGCGAACATCTTACCGGTACGGCCGAATCCGGTGGCGACTTCATCGGCAATTAAGAGGACATCGTATTTGGTGCACAACTCACGAATCCGCTTCAGATAGCCGGGAGGGGAGGTCAGCATGCCCGCTGCGGCTTGCACAAGCGGCTCGATGATGAAGCCGGCTAGTTCACGGTGTCGGTCTTTAAGAATCTGTTCAATCGGGTCGAGGCATGCCATCTGGCACGAAGGGTAGGTCAGATTGAGCGGGCAACGATAGCAATAGGGCGGGTCTGCTTCGGCGGTGGGGAAGAGCAGCGACTTGAATCGCCCATGGAAGAGGTCGATGTTGCCCACGCTGACGGCGCCGACTGTATCGCCATGGTAGGCCAGCTTCAGATGCAGAAAGGTATTCTTGGGACCGGCTTCTGGGTGGCGTAGCTGCCAATACTGGACCGCCATTTTGAGCGCGATCTCGACTGCCGTCGACCCATCGTCGGAATAAAATACCCGCGTCAGGCCTTTGGGCACGATTCGAATCAATGCTCGCGCGAGTTCAATTGCCGGTGGATTGGAGAGTCCGAACAGCGAGGAGTGCGCGACCTTCTCCAGCTGTTGCTTGATCGCCCGGTCGAGCGTTGGGTGGCGATGGCCATGGAGGTTGACCCAGATGGAGGAGGTGCCATCGAGATACTTCTTCCCTTCTGTATCGATCAGATACGTTCCTTTTCCTCTTTCTATAATGAGCGGCTTCTCCTGTTCCCATTCCTGCATTTGGGTAAAGGGATGCCAAAGGTATTGGTGGTCCCAATCGGCGAGGGTGGTCGTGCGATTTTTTTTTGTTGTGGTCATACTGGTACGTGAAAAGTGGTGAGGGTGTCGATCGTGAGAGCCAGCGAGAAATCGGTGCGGAGCGGATTATACGAGGAGGGCGTTTACTTTGACAACATCGGGGGCGCTCACTATAATGAACCGATTTTATTGGGAAATGAGTTAGGATTTGCAAAGCCTTATACGCAATTTCTCGATTATCGCCCATATCGATCACGGCAAATCAACCCTCGCTGACCGGTTTCTGGAAGCTACTGGCGCAGTCACGGCCCGAGAATCGAAGGACCAGATTCTCGACGCGATGGACTTGGAGCGTGAACGCGGGATCACGATCAAGGCCCATGCGGTGGCAGTCCGGTATAAGGCCAAGGACGGGAAGACCTATGCCTTGCATTTGATCGATACGCCGGGGCACGTCGACTTTACCTATGAAGTGTCGCGCAGTTTGGCGGCCTGCGAAGGTGCGCTCTTACTCGTGGATGCGACACAGGGGGTGCAGGCTCAGACGATTGCCAATGTGAACCTGGCGATGGCCAATAACCTGACCATTATCCCTGTGATCAATAAGATCGATCTCGCGAGCGCCGATGTCGAGGGGACGAAGCAATCTATCTCGGAAATCTTGCAGCTTGATGCCAGCGATGCGTTGCCGATCAGCGCAAAAGATGGGAAAGGCGTGCCGGAGGTATTGGAGGCGGTCATTGATCGAGTTCCTCCACCGTCCGGCAATCCCGATGCGCCGCTCAAGTCGCTGATCTTCGATTCCTGGTTCGACAATTATCAAGGGGTGATCGTGTTGACGAGAGTGGTGGATGGTTCCCTACGGCCCGGGATGAAGATCAAAGTGATGTCGAACGATCGGACGTTCGAAGTGATGGAAGTCGGCCAATTTACTCCGAAACGAACCAAAAAGACCGAGCTGTTGACCGGTGAGGTCGGGTACCTCTGCGCGAACATGAGAGAAGTCGCAGACGTCAAAATCGGCGATACCCTCACGGACGCCGTGACGCCCACGAGCGCGCCATTTCCCGGGTATAAAGAAGTGAAGCCGCTGGTGTTCTGTGGGCTCTATCCAACCGACACGGGTCGGTACGAAGATTTGCGCGATGCGCTGGTCAAACTGCGGTTGAACGACTCCTCGTTCGTGTATGAACCAGAAACGTCCCTCGCATTGGGGTTCGGGTTTCGATGCGGCTTCTTGGGCTTGCTCCACATGGAAATCATTCAGGAGCGGCTCGAGCGTGAATATAACCTGACGCTGCTGACCACTGCGCCGACCGTCGTCTATCGCGTGCTGACGACCAAGGGCGAGGTGCTGGAAGTCAATAACCCATCGCAGCTCCCGCCTCCCAGCAGTATCGACTCGTTTGAGGAGCCGTTTATTCTGGCGTCGATCATTACGCCTGAGCGGTACATGGGGGCCATTCTCCAGCTCTGCCAGGAACGCCGAGGTATTCAGCAGGGCATGCAGTTTCTCGATCCGACGCGGGTCACGATCAGTTATGAATTGCCGCTCAACGAAGTGATTCTCGATTTTTACGATAAGCTCAAGTCGCGCACGCAGGGCTATGCCTCGCTCGATTATGAGTTGCTTGGCTATCGCGAGTCCGATCTCGTGCGGCTCGATATTCTCTTGAACGGCGAAGCGGTCGATGCCTTGTCGTTTATTACCCATAAAGATCGTTCCATTCAGCGTGGGCGTCAGCTCGCCGAGAAAATGAAGGAGCTCATTCCACGGCAGATGTATGAGATCGCCATTCAGGCGGCGATTGGGAGTAAGGTCATCGCGCGCGAGACGATCGGCGCCATGAAGAAGAACGTGCTGGCGAAATGCTACGGCGGCGATATTTCACGGAAACGCAAGCTCCTCGAAAAGCAGAAGGAAGGAAAGAAGCGCATGAAATCGGTGGGGAACGTGGAGGTGCCGCAAGAAGCCTTTCTCGCCATCTTGAAAGTCGGTGAGGAATGAGCGGAGACACGAAGCGCCCCTCATCGGACGATCTCAGGCCCGCGGCTCCACAGGGAGGGACGGATGCCGCAGGAGCGCCGGCCGTGTTCAACGCACCATCGGCGGTGGCACAGCCGGTCAGAAAGTCGCTCGTTCGCGAGTATGCAGAAGCCATTATCGTGGCGATGCTCCTGGCCTTTGCGATCCGGGTGTTTGTCGTCCAGGCCTTCAAGATTCCCTCCGGCTCGATGATTCCCACGCTATTGATTGGGGACCATATCCTCGTCAGCAAGCTGACCTACGGCATTCAATGGCCAAGTCAGTGCAAATTTTCTGTGAGTTTTCCCCCCATCAATTGCTATGCGTCGCAGGCCCTGATCGAATTCGGCAAGCCGCAGCGGGGAGACATCATCGTGTTCCGGTTTCCCGAAGATGAGGAAAAGGATTTCATCAAGCGGGTGGTGGGAACTCCGGGCGATACTGTCCAACTTCGCAATAAAGCTGTGCTGGTCAACGGAGTCGTCCTGGACGATAAATCGTTCACCCAGCGGATCGATCCGGGGGTCATCGACGGCGCGATCAACCCACGAGACAATTTCGGGCCGGTGACCGTTCCGGATGGTTCGTATTTTGTCATGGGCGACAACCGCGATCAAAGTCTGGACAGCCGGTTTTGGGGATTCGTGCGCGAGGAAAAGATCCGCGGAAAGGCGTTCCGTATTTACTGGTCGTGGAGCGGGCAAGGTCAAATGACGGAGTGGGTACGATGGGAAAGATTCGGCAAAGCCATTCAATAGGTAAAGGTAAGGTCACGCGTCAGACTGCGGCAGGCTCTGGAGCTCAGGGCGGCGGAGGTCCGGCATCCCCGCAAGTACTGCGGCAGTACATCTCTCGGTTTCCGCAAGCTTCCGTGCTCGTGATCGGGGATCTCATCCTCGATCATTATATCTGGGGCCGTGTGAGCAGGATCTCGCCGGAAGCCCCGGTGCCGGTGGTTCATGTCGACTCCGAATCCTTGCGGCTCGGCGGCGCCGCCAACGTCTTCAATAACATCTTGGCTCTGGGAGGGAAGGCGGATCTCTGTGGCGTCATCGGTTCGGACGAAAGCGGCCGGATGCTCCTCAAGGAGTTGGGATCGACACGTGCTGGGCGCGGAGGCGTCGTGATCGACCAGGATCGCCCGACCACGAGAAAGTCCCGCGTCATCGCCCACAATCAGCAGATTGTGCGGTACGACGTGGAGCGCCGTGCTGAGCTCAAGCCGGCGATGCAACGGCGGATACTCCGCTATGTGAGTTCGCGGTTACGGGAGCTCTCCTGCCTTGTGGTGTCAGATTATGCCAAGGGAGTCGTGAGCGCCACGCTGATGTCGGAACTCACGCAGCTCGCCGCACTTCGCGGCATACCCCTGATCGTCGATCCGAAAGTCGAACACTTCAGCTACTACAAGGGGGCGACGGTCATCACGCCGAACCACCTTGAAGCGACACAAGCCGCCGGGGTGCATGGCGATGACGATCAGGCCAGCAACGAGGCCGGGGCGATCATCCGACAGCGGTTAGGATGCCAAGCGGTGCTCATCACGCGCGGTGAAAAAGGGATGAGTTTGTACGAGGGAGAAGACGTCTCCTGGCACATTCCCGCGCTGGCCCGCCAAGTCTACGATGTCACCGGTGCGGGCGATACCGTAATCGGGACCTTGGCCCTTGCGCTGTCAACCGGTGCGTCAATGAGAGATGCGGCGACATTGGCCAACCATGCTGCCGGTGTTGTTGTCGGTATGGTCGGCACCGCAACGCTCTCGGCGAAGCAGCTCTCGGAGACGCTCGGTCATGACTAAGGCTGCACCGTCCGTCATGGTGGTGATCCCTGCCCGGTACGGGTCGACGCGCTTTCCAGGGAAGCCCTTGGTCATGCTCGGCTGGAAGCCCATGATCCAACATGTCTACGAACAAGCGGCAGCTTGTCCAGCGGTGACGGAGGTCTTGGTCGCCACAGACGACCAGCGGATCAAGCAGGCCGTGGAAGGATTTGGCGGGCGTGCCGTAATGGTAGCAGGAGACTATCGGACAGGCACCGATCGGGTCGCCGAAGTCGCACGCATGTTCGAGGGGGACTATTTTGTCGATCTACAAGGAGATGAAATCCCGCTGCAGCCGGATTTACTGACGGATCTCATTGAGCCGTTCATCAAAAGCGGCGCAGGAATGGGGACATTGAAGCGTACGATCGATTCGACGGAGGATGTTCACAATCCCTCGGTGGTGAAGGTGATCACGGATCATCTCGGCAACGCGCTCTATTTTTCACGCGCGCCGATTCCGTTGGTGCGGGACGACGCCAGTCGGCAAGCGGTCGGAGGGCTGCATTACATGCACCTCGGTCTGTATATGTACCGGCGCGACACGCTCTTGAAGCTCGCGTCCCTTCCCACCGGACGGTTGGAAGATGCGGAGAAACTTGAGCAGTTGCGTGCGTTGGAGTATGGCATTCCGATCAGAGTCTGGGAAACCACTCATGCCTCCTTGCGGGTCGATACGCCGAAGGATGTCGAGTCAGTGGCGGAGAAGCTCCAGCAGTTTGAGGTCATCAAGCGAGAGTTGGGTGCGCTGAAGGCCGTGCCCGTCAGGTAAAGATGACAGACCTGTCAGCATGTTACGATCCGACACGATGGGGGCTACGATGAGCAAATTTATTTTTGTTACGGGCGGAGTGGTCTCCTCCTTGGGGAAGGGGCTTGCCTCGGCCTCGATCGGCAACCTACTCGAAAGTCGAGGGTTGAAGATCACGTTCCTCAAGCTCGATCCCTACATCAACGTCGATCCCGGCACGATGAATCCCTATCAACATGGGGAAGTCTACGTGACGAACGACGGTGCGGAAACAGATTTGGATCTCGGCCACTATGAACGGTACACGTCCCTGACGCTCACCAAGGAAAGCAACTACACGACGGGTAGGATCTACCATTCAGTCATCACGAAAGAGCGTCGTGGCGATTACCTCGGCGGGACGGTGCAGGTGGTGCCCCATGTCACCGACGAGATTAAACAGTGCATCATGCGTATTTCTGAAGGGATGGACGTGACGATTGTGGAGATCGGCGGTACAGTCGGCGACATCGAGAGCTTGCCCTTCCTCGAAGCGATTCGACAGATGCCGTATGACGTCGGCCGCGAGAATGTACTCTATGTTCACCTGACACTGGTGCCCTACATCGGTACAGCCGGGGAACTGAAGACCAAACCGACGCAGCACTCCGTCAATAAGCTCCGAGAGATCGGGATACAGCCGCATATCCTTCTTTGCCGGACTGACCGGTATCTACCGCCGGAACTCAAGGGCAAGATTGCGATGTTCTGCAACGTCGAGAAAGATGCGGTCATTACGGCCAAGGATGTCGAGACGATTTATGAAGTGCCGATCGTGTTTCGGAAAGAAGGACTGGACGAGTTGATCGTGCGCCTGCTCCACCTCGAGACCGGTCCGCCGAACCTACGCGAATGGGATGCGATGGTCCAGAAGATCAAGTATCCCAAGCACGAAGTCTCGGTCGCCCTGGTCGGTAAGTATGCAGGGTTGAAGGAATGCTACAAGAGTCTCTCGGAATCGCTGGTCCATGGCGGCATCGACCATGAAACGCGGGTGAATATCCAGTGGATTGAATCGGAGGAGATTGAACGGCAAGGGACCGAGCGTATCCTGCGGGAGGTCGATGGTATCCTGGTGCCCGGGGGGTTCGGTGCGCGGGGGATTGAAGGAAAGATTGCTGCAATTCGCTATGCGCGGGAACACCAGATCCCGTTTCTTGGTTTGTGTCTCGGTATGCAGTGCGCGACGATCGAGTTTGCGCGGAACGTGGCAGGGCTGGTCGGCGCCAACAGTGCCGAATTCGACGAGGCCTCTCCCGATCCCGTCATTCATCTGATGTCGGATCAAGAGTCCGTCAGCGACAAGGGGGGGACGATGCGGCTGGGGTCCTATGTCTGTGTGCTGGGCGAGGGTACCTTGGCTCAAAAGATGTATGGGGTGAGCGAGGTGCATGAGCGCCATCGGCATCGATACGAATTCAACAACGCGTACCGCGAGCGCTTGCTCGGCAAGGGATTTGTGCTGAGCGGGCTTTCGCCGGACGGCCGGCTGGTCGAGATCATCGAATTGAAGGACCATCCTTGGTTTCTCGCGACACAGTTCCACCCAGAATATAATTCGCGGCCACACCGTCCGCATCCGTTGTTCAGTGGTTTCGTCGGGGCTGCACTGCGGCGCAAGTGCGGCCACTGAGTTGGGATACTGAAACAGGCTCCCAACTTTGTTCTCGGCTCGACAAGATCCTCAACGTAGCCCAGAGGCTACGCCTCCGGCCTTGTCTTCACCTCGGCCGCGTTGGATAGCCTGTTTGAGCATCCCAAGGGGAGTGGGAAGAAGAAAAGACCATGGCATACGAAGTCAAAATCGGTTCATTCAAAGTCGGCGCGGGGAATCGGCCGTTTCTGATTGCCGGGCCTTGTGTCATCGAGAGTGAACAGCTCGTGATGGAGACGGCGGCGCGCATCGCCGAAATTGCCCAGGCTCTGGGTATGCCCTATATTTTTAAATCTTCTTTCGATAAGGCGAACCGGACCTCCATCCACTCGTATCGAGGGCCGGGTCTCGAACAAGGCTTGGCGGTGTTGAAGAAAGTAAAGGATCAACTGGGTCTTCCAGTATTGACGGACGTCCACACCGAAGAACAGGCGACCGAAGCAGGGAAGGTGGTGGACGTGCTCCAGATTCCCGCGTTCCTCTGTCGGCAGACCGATTTGATCATTGCGGCGGCGAAGACCGGAAAAGTTGTGAATGTGAAGAAGGGCCAGTTTCTCTCGCCACAAGAAATGGGCAACGCGGTGAAAAAAGTGGAGGAGTGCGGAAACCGGCAAATCGTCCTGACCGAACGGGGATCATCGTTCGGCTACAACAACCTTGTCGTCGATATGCGGTCCTTTCCGGTCCTTCGGAGTTTCGGCTACCCGGTGGTCTTCGACGCCACCCATAGTGTGCAGTTGCCGGGTGGCGGGGGGGCAAAGTCCAGCGGCCAGCGTGAATTCGTGGAGCCATTGGCCTGCGCGGCAGCCGGCGTCGGAGTCGATGGTTTCTTTATGGAAGTGCATCCCAATCCCGATGAGGCCTTGTCGGACGGACCCAATATGGTGCCGCTTCATCAGCTCAAAGCTTTGCTAGAACGGGTCATGCGGATATGCGACGCGTCACAACCTCGAAAGTAACCAAGCCGAACGGCGCTCGATCGGCGACACCGAAGCGCCGAACCAGTCTCGACGCAGGCCGGCGTGTGTTAGATATTGAAGCGCGTGCCGTTCAGGCCCTCGTTCAGCGGCTCGATGGCGGATTCACGGAGGCCGTGGACCTGCTTTACGAGTGCAAGGGGAAAGTCGTCGTCTCGGGTATGGGCAAGTCCGGTTTGATCGGGCAGAAGATCGCGGCGACGATGGCGAGTACCGGGACGCCGTCGTTTTTTCTCCATCCGGCTGAAGGGCTCCACGGCGACCTCGGTATGGTGGCGCGCGGCGATGTCCTCATTGCGATTTCAAATAGCGGAGAGACGCAGGAAATTTTGCAGCTCTTGCCCTTCATGGAGCGCATGGCCATTCCTGTTATGGCCATCGTCGGTCGAATGAGTTCGACGCTGGCCAAGAATAGTACCGTTGCGTTGGATGTGTCCGTTGCAGAAGAGGCTTGCCCTATGGGGCTCGCGCCCACGGCGAGCACGACCGCGACGCTTGCAATGGGCGATGCGTTGGCCGTCGCGCTGCTCGAGAAACGCGGTTTCAAGGAGCAGGATTTTGCGCAATTCCATCCGGGTGGGACACTTGGACGTCGATTGTTGGTGAAGGTGCGGGACGTCATGCATAGGGGACAGGAGATGCCTCAAGTGCAGGAGACGGTCTTAGGTTCGGTGGCGATTCTCGAAATGTCGGCCAAGAAGCTCGGCATGACTACGGTGGTTGACCGAGCCGGCGCGCTGGCCGGAATCATCACCGACGGCGACCTTCGCCGGTTTCTCCAGCAGGGTGGAGATTTTTCGAAGACCACCGCCGGCTCCTTGGCCTCGCGTCGCCCCAAGTTGATCGGACCGGATGAGCTGGCAGCCAAAGCGGTCGAAATGATGGAGCGCTATGCCATTACCACGCTCGTCGTCCTGGACGACGCCAAGGGAATTGTCGGGGTTGTGCATTTGCATGATCTACTCAAACATGGGATCGTCTAAAACAGAATGCTGAAAATGTTCTCCAGCTTCGTTCTCGGCTCGTCGAAATCCTCAACGTACCCCCGAGGGTACGCCTCCGGTTTCGACTCGCCTGCGGCCTTGCTGGGCGGATATTTTGAGCATTCTGTGGGATTGTTACTCCGTGGTGCTACAATTGCTTTTTCGCAGCCAGCTCTTGGAGTAGGTCACCAATGAATCGTGTATTGGCGGTATGGAGATCGGTTGGACAGGAATCGCTCAACCTGCCGAATTTCATTACGGTCTCACGTATTCTCTTGATCCCTTTCTTCGTCGTGATCTTTGCCACGCCGACCCCGAACCGATCGCTCATCGCGGCCATCATCTTTGTCGTCGCAGCAGTCACCGATTTGTTGGACGGCTATCTGGCTCGCCGTAATGGCCAAGTGACCACGCTCGGGAAGCTTCTCGATCCCATCGCCGATAAGTTATTGGTCCTCTCCGCCTTGATTCTCCTGGTCAACGTCGATCGTGTGAGTGCGATGGTCGCGATCTTCATCATCGCGCGCGAAGTCGCGGTCACGGGTATTCGTGCCATTGCCGCAGGCGAAGGTATGGTGATCGCAGCTGAGACGACGGGCAAGTACAAGATGGCGTTGCAAGTCGTGGCGATCGTGCTGTTGATTCTCGAAGACACGTTTGTGTCCGATCTCGGCAATTTGCACCTTGCCGGTATCGTGACGCTGTATCTCTCGTTGGCGCTCGGCTATCTCTCAGGTGGTCAATATGTGTGGAGTTTCTGGAGGCAAGTCGTGGCGAAGGGGCTGTGATTGATCCATTGCATCATTGAACCGATGGTCCGATGACGCAATGAATCAAACCATCCAGTGTTTGACGACTGGCGCACGACTCACAAAGAGGATAGAAGTTTTGAGCGTCCTGCATCGGTCTCGTACGTGTTCTCGATATCTGCGCCTCCCATCATTCATCCCCTGATCCATGAACGAAGAACTTCTCTGCCTGTTGATGACGGTGCTTGGCTACGTGCTGGGAGGCATTCCGTTCGGTATCGTGGTATCGAAGGCGCTGGGCCTGCCCGATCCACGAACGGTCGGGAGCAAGAACATCGGCTTCACCAACGTTCTGCGTGTGTCCGGCAAGAAGGCGGGGATTCTCACGCTGCTTGGCGACTTCGGTAAGGGATGGGTGTGTGCCTGGGTGGCGATGCATTGGCTCACCGTTGAATCCTACATCATGGTCGTTGCGTTCGCGCCGATCCTTGGGCACATGTTCTCGCCGTTTCTTGGTTTCAAAGGAGGGAAAGGTGTGGCGACGGCCGTGGGAGTGGTACTGGGCCTCTCTCCTTCTATCGGACTCCTCTTATTGTTGATCTGGCTGGGAGCCGTCGCGATCTGGCGCTATTCATCCGGAGGCGCGCTGGCCGCTTTCGGGTGTTTTCCGATCGTGGCGGTTGTGAACGAACAACGGCAGGAATTTTTTATCTTTTCCCTGGTTATCAGCGCGCTCATCTGGATCAAGCACAAGGATAATATTGTTCGACTGTGGAAAGGGACGGAGAGCAAGATCGGAAAAAAGAAGCAGGAATTAGAAGAATAGGGAGGGGAAGGGCGGCCAGGTTGCCCTCCTTGCTTGCAGAGGAGAGAAAGGCATGGAGGCCGGATGATCTTCTGTGCTCGAGCAACGCGCGGCTTTAGAAAGTCCTCGCTCGGGCTTCTGGCACGACTCGGCGTGCCATGGAAGACCAATCAGCCCCCATCCCTGTAGAGAGAAC
>JACMLT010000311.1 GCA_014379455.1 Nitrospiraceae bacterium | reverse complement strand
GTGGATTCTGCTTCACGGAAAAATCGTGCCTTGATCTCTTGCAGTTTGTCGTCCTGATCGATGTGGTCAAGCCGCATGGTCTTGATCGCCACAAAGCGCTGAATTGTTGGATCCTTTCCCAGGTAGACCAATCCCATGGCGCCGCGCCCGAGTTCCTTCAACACTTTGTAGCGCCCCAACATGCTTGGTGTGTAGCTAGTGATCACTGAGGTAGCCATGGTCGTTATTGGCTCAGACGGATCTGCTGCTTCGCCTTGCCCTGCGTCGTCATCGTCAGCGAGTGCCTGCGTCGATGACGCGACGGCTTCACGTAGAGAGTATTGATTCAGGATCCATGCGGCTGTGACCCAGAGGCCGGTTCCGACGAGACTGATCGCATATCCCATCGCGAATCGAGTCGGGCCCAGCTGCTCGATCAGTGGGAGGCCCACGGTCGTGAATACTTTGTGAGCGAAGAGCATGACAACGAGCGTTGTCAGTGGAAGGACGAGGCTGCGGAAAAAACTTGCTCCACGACCGTTGTCCGAGACTTCCTGAGAGGCAGCAAAGGCGAGGGTCCAAAGGATGGCGAGAGCGAGGAGGCTGGCAATCAATCGAATGGCGTGAGGGCCATTGAGCGGCACATACGGAATAGAAATCGATTGGGTCACTGCGAGGTTGCTCAGCAAGGGGCCGGCGAGGAGCATGGCCAAGATGCCACAAATATAGGGAGTGATCCAAGTCCAGGATTTTGACATAGCAAATGCTGAGGTTGTCCGTGGATGTCTAAAGTGTAGCGGATGGGAAGAGAGAGTCAACGAATAGGGGAAAATGAGCAACGGTGTTCTCAACACCTGTGAAGCGTGACGTGTGAGGCGTATCTTGCAACCCAGACCGCATGACTGTCTGAGTACGCGGTGGTACGGCGAATGAGATCTGCGCTACGAATGATGAGCGTGGGAGGCGGCCTTTTTGAGGGGGACGAGCAATTTCTCAGATACTTTCAAATTTCCCAGGCCTGTCCCCACTTCGATGTCCGGCTTGGTGAGACCGTGGAAATCACTTCCACCGGTGACCAAGAGGTCCAGTCGCTTGGCCAGGTCGAGGTACTCTGTCGTTTGTCGCTTCGTGTGAGTACTGTAGTGGACTTCGATGCCCCCGAGGCCTTCGGCTTTCAATGCTGTCAAGAGTGTGCTCAGTCCTTCTCCGGGCACCTTCGCCCAGGTAGGATGGGCCAGCACCGCCACGCCGCCGGCGGCTCGGATCCAGCCGATGGCATCGGCTGGTGGGGGTAGTTCACGCGCCACATACGCCGGGCGCCCCATCGCCAGATATCGGTCAAAGGCGTCTTTGGCGGACGAGACATATTTCTTTTCTATCAAGAGTCGCGCAATATGTGGCCGACCGACTGAATCCGTGCCGGCTAAGGCCCGCACCTCTTCATAGGTTATCTCCAGCCCCAATGCGCGCAACCGTTCGATGATCTGTGGATTACGAGTATGCCGGCTCACGCGTAAGGCGGCCAGGCGTCGAATCAGTTCTGGGCTTTGCCAATCCATGCAATAGCCTAGAATATGGAGCTCACTTTTACCGACGCATGAGCTGATTTCCACGCCGGGAATGATCTCAATCCCCAGTTCAGCTCCGGTTGCGATGGCGTCGGGAATACCCGATACAATGTCGTGATCTGTAATGGCCAGCGCTGTGACCCCTGCCTTGTGGGCAAGTTGAAGCACTTCAGCTGGTGATAAACTTCCATCGGAGTGGGTCGTATGGAGATGGAGATCGATGCGGCTCATGTCACGTGTGGAGTAAGCTGCTGGGGCCTGATTGTTGAGCGGCGAGTCGCGCGGTAAAGACGGAGCTCGGTCCATAGCCGCCGTCGTGCTCACTTTCGTCGTACGCCAACACGCGGAGGGTGGAAGTGAGCCGGAGCAACTCGTTGTGCGCAAGGCAAAACTCCCATCGGCGTGGGTGGTGATGACGTAAATAGTTGTCGATGGTAAAGGTCTCGTAGAGTAGGATTCCATTCGGTTTTAGCGAATCGATGAGGGAGGAGAACAGGGGGCGATGGAGGTAGAAAAACACGATGATCACGTCATATTTCTGCGTCGGAAATTCAGGCCGATCCGCTGTCTTTCGTTCGAGGTCCACCGTCTGGACAGTGAGGTTCGGGAGGTTCCGTTGTTTCGCCGTGGCGGCAAGCTGCACCATGGCCTGTTCATCGCGATCTATCGCATCAACCTGAAAACCGTGCGAGGCGAGATAGAGCGCATGACGTCCAGACCCAGCCGCAACATCCAGCACTCGGCCTTTGGGCAGCCGATGGAGCTGTTGTGCTAAGAATAACGATGGAGGTGGATCAGTCCGTTGTGGCTGATGCGCCATGCGGCTTCGTTCTACCTTTACACCGACCGATCCGGTCATCTGCGAGAGAGGCGGGGCCAGCTTTCTGAGCCAGAGTGAGACCTTGGCAACAGGAAACTCTGTGAACAACATTTCGAGAATCTTCTCCGTGAATGTTTCCAGGAGCGCACAGTCATGAGTTTCACCCAACTCCACGATCCGTTCCGTGACCTGGGCATAGTCGACAGTTTTATTGATGTGGTCGGCAGTCTCTGACGGTGTTCCTTCGCAGTCCAATTCCAGATCGATCGCTAACGGCTGTGGTCGTCGCCGCTCCGCTGGCGCGACTCCACAACGCCCTTGAAACTCCAACCGTTCAATCACCACGCGATAGGCCATGCGTGCATTCTCACGGATTGGATTTCCGGCTGTCAACATCTCGTTCGTGGGGTGTGCGCGAGTGAGGGCGAACATTCGGTGGTTTGTGCTACTCAATACAGGACAGCAAAGCGTTTCATTCGACCTACACGGGTAAGATTAAAGAGAGGGACGTCTGTGAACTTGGAGAGATTATTGAGAAAACCCGTCGTAGATTGTGTTTGGAATGTCAGGAGTTCTGTGGCCTGGCCTTGCTGTGATTACGCTACGGCTATCGTGCCTTCGGTGCTGAACCCTGTTTTCGACATCGTCACGGGTACGGTTCCGGCGTCTTTTAGCTTATCTCCCAGGCCGGATGCCAGAAGCGTTTGCTGCAGACTTTCGGCAGTTTGGTCAAGGAGAAAGTCCAGGCCGATGACAGCATAATGGAGAGGGTGGCCATGTGGACCATCGATACGAAAGACATGCGCGCGGTTGGTACCTTCCTCGAAATCAGCGATATGGTGCTTGGGGAACTGTCGGCGTAGATAGAGGCGAATGACATCGAACTTGGCTAGATTGTTCACGTGCGTCTTTCTACTTTTCCCAATTTATAGAGTCCAAAGAGTCGGTGCGGTATGTCTTATTTGCTATCCCAGGCCAATCCCCTATCACCTATTATACGCCCGCCATCTCTTAAAGTCAGAAGATCAAAATAGGGCAGTCAAGCTGGACAGGTTCCTGTGTTCAAAGCCATACACCATCCCCCACGTTTGCGCTATCTGTCTCCATCTCTGTGTACTGCGCGATAATGGATGGAAACCTATCGCATTTTCTTTTCGTTCCTGCGAGGTTGTGAAGTTCACCTATGCCGAGTTAAGCATCAGCATCAGAAGGGCCCTTTCGAACCGCGGAGAGTCGCAAATCCTCATGTCAGGAGAAGTGGGTTCCGCTGTGTTTTTCGCTGTGTCGGTGCGAGCAACCTGACGCCCGTCTTGTTGTTTAGCAACACCTTCCATCATCTGCGAATTCCTAGGCCTAGCCTACGTGACATTACACGTTGGAGTTCGCTTGTCGTTGTTTGCAGGCTCACGGGTCGTTTTTTGCCTTCCTGATGCGAGACGCCGGAGAAATTCTTCCGATACGAAGTTCTGTTGCGAAACTGCATGTTCTTGAAATTGCACTGACTATTTTGCCTATCGATTGGGCAATGTGTGAGGTGGTGTATCCGGCGAGCTATTGTGTGCTTATCCACACGCTTATCCACATGCCGTGCACATCTTTTGTGGACACCGCAAGTGAGGGGAGCAATGTCCTGCTCTCCCCCCGCCTTCCCTATCGAGGTATTCAATACTGATGGCGTCGAAAGACTTGATTTTACATAGCATTTCTGTGCTGCTCCTACTTAATTACTATAGAGTGCGTAGATGAGTCCTTATGACATGAAAATCGGGCATGTCTTCTGATGGTTATTCACCTGTCATCCACAATTTTTCGTCAAATCAGGGAGATTGAGTATGCGGTCGAACGAGACTTGATAGAGACACCGAATCACCTTTTTTCGTCCATGTATCATGCCCCTGAAGGATGGTATGATCCGTCCGTTTGCTGCCCGCTCTTCTCGATAAGGAGAAATCTGGCAGTCGATACGGTAGGAGCATGCATCAATGCCGAAACTTGTAACAGTGTTGCGACCTGAGAAGATTGACGAACAAGCGCGCCACTATGTCCGGTCCCATATTCTCCTCCCTGCCGGGACGATTGGACTCATTTGCATGGTGGGTGGGATAGGGGCACTTGGCTATCAATTACTGGCAAGTCATACCTACAGCTGGGTGACATTCCTCAGCAGCTCGGTCTTAATCGTGGTTGGTGCGGCCTGCGGGTTTGGGCAGGCTCGCTATCATCGCTATCTTTTTAAGACATTTCCTGGGGTGTATGCGGCAAAATTAAGGACAGCTGTGGCGCAACGTACGAGGAAGCCCAAGCCTGAGCCGGACGTGCCTGCCATCGAGCATCCGGGGCGTGGCTTTGTCACGGCAATCTCTCTTACCGGAGCGGTTCTGATCTTCGGCGCCTCAGCTGCGGCCGTCATGCGCGGCGATCTCGACCTGCTGCCTTCTGTGTTGGTGCCATGGGCGGGATTCTATTGGGCCAAGTTATTCTGTTGGCGGGGTGTGGTGGACTAACAAGGTACTGAAAAAGTCTGCCAGTTTCGTTCTCGCATCGCTCAGAGGCTCAACGTCCCGACGCATAGGCCTCACCGCTTGCGCTTGTTCCCTGCCTTCTTCTTGGAATTTTGAGGAGTTACGAGCAAAGCCTGAAGCTGCTTCATCCTCTCTTCCAATGTACGTATAGCCTGTCTGAGTTCAGGGAGTCGTGGAATCACGGCTTGGGCTTTTACCCAGACTTCGTGCGGCATTACCGGGGCTCCTGAAACAATTTGGCTGGGTTCGAGACTGCGGTTGACGCCTGCCCGAGCAGCAATCATCACGTGATCTCCAATAACGAGATGGTCTGCCAGCCCTGCCTGTCCGCCAATCATGACGTGATGCCCCACGCGAGTACTGCCGGCGACCCCGACCTGTGCGACGAGGATGGAATGGGCTCCAATCGTGACGTTATGGGCGATTTGGACTAGATTGTCGACCTTGCTGCCTTGGTTGATGACAGTTTGGCCAAGTGTGGCTCGATCGACTGTGACGTTCGCCCCGAGCTCAACATCGTCCTCGATCGTGACTCCGCCGAGCTGGGGAATTTTGTAGTGTCGTCCCTGGTCTTGTACATAGCCGAATCCGTCGCTCCCGATCACTGTGCCGCTGTGAATGATGACCCGCTCGCCGAGGGTACAGCCTTCCCTCACCACGACATTCGGATACAGCAGCGTGTCGTCTCCGATGCTCGTATCGTTGCCAATAAACACACCGGGATAGAGTGTGACCCGTGCCCCAATCGTCACCCGATCTCCCAGAGTGACTCCGGGCCAGATTGAGACATCAGGTCCGATCCGTGTGTCATTCCCACGGACAACCCCTGCGGCAATCCCTCGGGGAGGGGAGATGGGGGAAAAGAAGGTGCGGGCGACTTGCGCAAAGGCCAGTGCGGGATTAGGGACGACGATGTGGGAGTTGTCGACCTCTGTCAAACGTCGGTGAGCAAGGAGTATTCCTGCGCTGGTGGGTCGGCCTGTTTTGAGTATTCGATCTCCAGTGACGAAGGTCAGATCGTTTGGACCTGCCTCTTCAAAGCCAGCTAGGTTCGTCACAGAAACATCTGGCGACCCTATAAGCTCTCCCCCGACCACATCGTGGATCTGTCTTAGTGTGATAGGCGTGCGTGCGTGGGTTGCCATATGGGATTAAGCCTTCTTCTTGCCCTTTGCCTTAGACGGCTGTATCGGCTTCTTGGTCCTGGCGGGTGTGGCTGCTTTCCCCAACCGTTTCTCAACATAGGTGACAACATGGCCGACTGTCGTAAGCCCGACCAGGTCTTGGTCAGGGATCTGGAGATCGAAGGCCTCCTCGATACGATAAAGCAGTTCGATCACCGCCATCGAATCAAGACCTAAATCGTCACGCAGATGTTGTGTGACGAGTATGGCAGCAGGGTCACGTTTCAAATATTCGCCCAGGGCAGTGCGGATTTTCAGTGATATGGTGGGGTCGGTTGCCATCTCTGGATTCTTTCCATTGTTTCAGATTCTGACGCTCTACGCTTCAGGAACGACGAGGGCAGCCTTGTTGAATAGCATTCTCCTGAGTCACCTGTTTCAATACCACAGCAGCATTGTTGCTGCCAAATCCAAAGGCATTCAGTAAGGCGACGTGTACGCGACGGTCTTGTGCTGAACGGGAGAGTCCTGCCAATGCACAGGCTGGGTCCGGATCATCATAGTTGGCAGTAGGATGAATCTGCTTTGTGTGAAGGGCCAGCACCGAGGCGATGCCCCCGATTGCGCCGGCCGCTCCGAGCGTGTGGCCGATCAGCGATTTGGTGGCGCTGATCGCGATTTTGTCCGCGCGCGATTTAAAGAGTTGCCTGATCGCTTTGGCTTCAACGGCGTCGCCGATAGTCGTCGATGTGGCATGCGCATTGATGTAATCCACCTGCGCCGGTGTAACCTCGGCGTCTGCGAGGGCCAGCCTCATGGTATGGGCCACTTCCAAACCATCTTCCCGTGGGATCACCATATGATAGGCCTCGCTGGTGGCAGCGTAGCCGGCAATCTCGGCATAGACTTTCGCCTTGCGTTTCTTCGCATGCGTGGCTGATTCCAGGATCAGGGTCCCGGCGCCTTCTCCCATGATGAAACCGTCTCGTGACCGATCGAAGGGCCGAGAGGCCTTCTCCGGATGATCGTTGAATTTGGAGGAGAGGGCGCGCAGGGAACAAAATCCGGCGAAGACGAGAGGCGTAATACTGGCGTCGGCGCCCACAACGATGACAACATCGGCTCGGCCCTCACGGATACAATGGAGCGCTTGACCGAGTGCGTGGGCGCTGGAAGAGCAGGCGGTCGAGATGGTCAAGTTAGGGCCCTTGGCGCCGAAGGCCATCGCGATAATACCGGAGGCAGAATTGAGGGTGATGACGGGGATAAAGTTCGGATGGACACGATGGGGTTTCTGTTGCTGATAGAGTTGGGTGATTTCACGCTCGCCCATCACCATCCCGCCCATGCCGGCTCCAACGATGACTCCGACGCGGTGAGGGTTTTCCTTCGCCATCTGGAGACCCGAGTCAGCCAACGCTTCCTTCGTGGCGACAAGGGCAAACTGAGCGTAACGGTCCACTCGTTGGCCGTGGGCTGAGTCGAGAAACCGTTCGATCGCAAAGTCACGGACTTGGCCTGCGACTTTAGAGCGATAGCCGTCCATGGGAAAGGGGTCAAACGATGTAATGGCTGAAATCCCGGATTGACCGGCAAGGGCAGCCTTCCAAAACTCACTCACTCCGATACCGATCGGAGAGACGATCCCCATTCCTGTGACGACAACACGCGCCCGCATCTTTTTATAGTCCCTTTAGTACACGGTGTCTCTACTTACCGGATGCGCTTGGATCAGTCAACCAGCCAATTGATGATGGGTAGCAGAAGCTTCACCATACTGGATGCTCAAAAAGGCTACGGTTCTCACCCGCCCAGCCACGGCGCACCTGGGTCGGGTGGGTGAGAAAGTCAGCTTCTTCAGCATCCTGATCTAGTAACGCACTTTGAACATCAGATAGAGACCAAAACTCATGAAAAGTATGTTCGCCATCCATGCTGCGATAAAGGGCGTCAAGACCCCGCCACGGCCCAGGGCGATCGCGATTGAGTGTGTCGTCCAATAGCAGAAGCCAACGGCCAGCGCCTGCCCGATGCCTATGGCCATGCCGCCCCCACGGGCCCCGCTCCGGCGCAGACTCAACGCAATCCCGACCAGGACCATGATCACAGTGACGAAGGGAAACGCGATTCGACTGTAATAATCTGTCGTAAGCCGCGCCGCCTGAGACCCGTGCTGCTGTCGCCGTCTGGAGTAGGCCCTGATATCATGGAACGTCATTAATTCGGAGTCGCCGGCGATCCACGTGGTGAAGTCATCGGGAATGAGGGTTAACCCGATAGGTTGGTGATCGAATTCGGTGGTCGACATGGTTCCATCGGGGGAAAATCGTCTGTATCGCCCCTGGTACAGGGTCCACGTGGAGTCGTGATACCGGGCTTCGTCGGCTTCAGTCACCTCGGCCAGTTGGAAGTTGGGATTAAAATGAAAGAGCCGTATGTCACCCAAGAGTTCTCCACCGACTGAGACGCTGGTCACGTGCATGAGGCTATCGGCGCCCACTCGTGTCCAGGGCTGCTTGAGTTTCACGGCTGCAGCGGGCAGCTTTTTCTCGATGCGCGTGGTCCGGATCTCCTCTGATTTGCTTCCGGCCAATGGGATGATGGTGGAACTGAAAAGCAAGAGCACGAGGCTTATCCCCGCGGCAAGGGCAATAAAGGGGGAGGTAATCCAGAGTAAGCTGATACCGCAACTGCGCATAGCTGTGATCTCGTGGCCTCGGGAAAGTAAGCCAAATGTGAGCAGTGTGGCCATAAGAATCGCCAGTGGTGCGATTTGGAAGGAAATCGCAGGAATTTTGAGGAAGAAATATGTCAGGACGTCGAGCCAGCTGGCATCGTAGCGTAAGAAACGGCGGACTTTTTCGAAGAAATCGATCACAAGATAAATCGTCATGAGTCCACTGAAGCACATCATGAAGATCTTGGCGTATTCGCGAAGCAAATAACGGAAGAGAATGGGCATGGGTTACCGGCGGCTCATGATAGTAAACCACACGACGGTGGTGACAGCGAATGTGATGTTGGGTATCCAGGCTCCGGCAAGGGGCGGCAGGGTTGCCGTCGTGACCAGGAACTCGCACGCGATATTTAGCATGTAGTAGACGATGACGACCAGCACCCCGACTGCAAATCCGCCAATTCGACCAGATCGTTTCGAGGCAATGCCGACCGGGACACCTAAGAGACAAAATATCAGTGAGGCAGTTGGGAAGGCCAGGTCTTTATAATATTCCATCAATCGTCGGAGCGCGGACGGGTCGCGCCATTGGGATTGTGTCAGTTGGGCGATAATGGCCTCGTACGACGGACGCTCCTCCGTGGCTGAGTAGCCGCTTTGGTTGAGTGGGAGTTTCAGGTCATAGCTTGCGAAGGACACGTGCTCATATTGATCGGCCTGATTCGGTCGGCTATGAATGACGCCGTGCTGGAGGCGTAAGGCGACTTGATCGGTCGACGCATCCATGATGACCTCGTATTGTTGCGCGACGATAATGCGAGGATCATCTGCATTCCGCTCATCGGAGACAAAGATCCCGGTCGCAGCCTCTCCGGGGTTCCCATCCGGAACATACACCATCATCTTGGGGATGGGCTCGTTAAATGTTCCCCTATCGAGTGCCAACACCAGCTGATCTCGAAGGAGATTCAGCGCCACTTTTTTGAGATTCGTGGAACTCCAGGGTTGCCCCCACTGTGCCAACCACAAGGTCAGTCCGAATACGAGCAAGGCAAAGAGCGCGACAGGGCGTGCCAATCGCATGAGGCTCAGGCCTGCCGTCTGCATGGCCACCAATTCTTTGTCGAAGGAGAGGCGTCCGAATGCGGTAATCGAGGCGATGATTCCGGCGATCGGGAGGGTGAGTACGAGGAACGACGGCATCAGATGGGCAAAGACTTGCAGGACCGCGACGATACCCACGCCTTTGGAGACTAGCAGTTCCACTAAGCGCAGGAGTTCCCGCGTGAGCATCACAAAACACAGCGCACCAAGACTCACACTAAAGGGCGAAAGGAGTTCGGTGAAAATGTAGCGATCCAGCAGCGTTCGTAGAAACATTCGAAGAATCACGCTCCTCGCCCACTGGACACTATAGGCGAGCGGGCGGGGGTTGTCCACTTTACCATCGGCAAAGGTGTGGCCAAAGAATGGCTTGACAAGATTTGAAATGCCGTGGTACATGCTGCGCCAGTTGCCACCGAGATAAGTTTCGTGATCGATGTTGTTTCTCCAATGACCCGCCACGTCAGCCTACTCTTCTTCCTGTCTTGTTCACGTCATGATGTGTGTAGCCAACCGAGTTTTGAGGCCGACCGCGCAACTATGCGTGGCCGTTGAGGAAAGGAGTATTGTTGTGAAATCAAAAGGCACGGTCAAGTGGTTCAATGATCGCAAGGGCTTTGGGTTCATTCGTCTTGAGGGCGGGGATGATGTCTTCGTACATTACTCCGCACTCCAAGGAGAAGGATTCAAGACCTTGAAAGAGGGAGAAAACGTCGAGTTCGAAGTCGTGCAAGGCGCAAAAGGGCCTCAGGCCTCAAACGTCTTGAAGGCGGTCGTTGCCGAGTCTTGACGTCTTCACTCTGTGAGATTATGTCATCGGGAGGCCTGCCTTTTTTATTGAGGCAGGCCTTCGTGTTTCTGCTGAGTCGTCCCCCATCCCTAAATACCCCATTTCATTGACAACATTCAGTGACACTGTTAGCGTTTGATCGATATGGAGGTCTCACGTGGCGATCGACCGCAGTAAGATATTGCATAGCGCACAACTCTTCGCCTCACGAGGCCAGTTCGACGCGGCTATCAATGAGTGGAAGAAGCTCTCCAGCGAGTGGCCGGGAGATGGGAGTATCTTCAATTCAATCGGGGAGTTACACCTTAAGCGCCAGGCCACCAATGATGCCGTCGCCGTCTTTCTGCAGGCGGCCAACGCCTTCCGGGCCGAAGGGGCTACTCTCAAAGCGATCGCCACGTTCAAGAAAATCCTGAAGCTCGATCCGTCACGGTATGATGTATACCGGCACTTAGGAGACCTCAATGCTGAACGCGGCCTGCTGAGCAGTGCGGTCCAAGATTATCTTACACTTGGGAAGCACTGCCTCAAAGAGGGAAAAAGCAAAGAGGCGTTGGATATCTACAAGAAGATCGTCAGCCTGGACCCTTCGAATCTCGATGCCCAGCAGCGAGTGGCGGAGTTGTGCCTGCAAGAAAATAAGCAAGACGAAGCCTCGACCGTCTATTTGCAGTTAGGGCGTGAACGGTCTGCACAACAGAGCAATGAGGAGGCGAAGGACGCGTATCAATCCGTCTTGCGGATCGATCCTGCCAATAGCGAGGCGCTCCAATTTATAGAACATTTCAAAAAGACTGAAGGGGGTTCCCGCCCTGCTGCCATGCCGGGACCTACGAAGCCAGCCGTGGGCTCTGCAGGAGGCTCGCCCAAGAATGGCGAACCGGTCAATCTACTTTCTGAAGCGACCCGCCGCATCGAAGCCAAACAGTTTGCCGGGGCTGAGGCCATTCTCAATCAGATGCTGACCAAAGAGCCGGGTAATCCGGAAGTCTGTCAATTACTCGCGAAGTTGCATCTGCAACGCGGAGATTTACAGGTGGCGCTCGGAGAATATCGCTACCTTGCCGGAGCGGCTTTGCGCGCACAAGACTATGTGAAAGCTGAATCGTTGATTACAGACTTCTTAGAGATCGAGCCTCAGTCGGTTGCGATCCTTGAGCTCTACGGAGAGCTCTATGAAGAGAAAGGCGACGCTGCCAACGCGGTGATCCAGTATGGAAAGGCGATCGAGCTGTTGCTTGAACATCCCGAGCCCGGGATGCCGACGTTGCACGATGAACTGTTCCAGAAGGTTGCCGAGCTGGCACCGGATAGCCCTACGGTGAAGCAGTTGTCTGCTCTCATGCAGGGTGCTACTGTCGATGAATTGCTTGTCCTTGCTCGATCCGAGACCGTTTCGCCTCCACCCGCTGCGATGTCGCCGAGCCCGGTTCAAGCAGCGGAAACATTCTCGATAGCCAATGCTGCTCCAGACGATGCCTGGAATGTGCCTTCCAATATCATTTCTCGGCAAGATAGGCATTTCTCACTCGCTGAAGAAGAGTCTGTGTCAGCCCACTTGGAGCCGCCGGAATCATCAGAACAGGAACCAGTTGCGCTGGATAACGAGTTCGGTCCATCGAATGCCGAAGCGGAGGAGTCTGGGGCGTCAATATCAGAAGTGACAGACTCGGTTGTTCTCCTCTCGATGGACGAGCAGTTTCAGGCCTATATGGCTGCTGGGCAGCAAGCTGAGGCGGAAGAATGGCTCAGTCACTTAGTCACGGGGCAACCGGACCATGCCGCGGCTCGAGAGTTGTTCGGCTCATTGCTTGAAGCCAAAGGCGATACTGCTGGTGCGGCCTTGCAATATTCCCGTGCCCTCGAATTGCTTCTGGCTCACCCGCAGGCCGAGAACCAGGCTCAACAGGCGGGCCTCTATGCGAAAGTGAAGGAGTTTGCCTCAGCCAGCCCCTTGGTCGCCAAATGGGCGTCGACATTTTCGCCAAAGTTCCAAGTCCCGGTGCCTGCCGTCGAGAAATCGGTTTCAGCTCCGTCAGGGAACACGATTGAGTTGGAAACTCACTACACGCTGGGAGTGGCCTACAAGAATATGGGGTTACTGGACGAAGCGAAGGAAGAATTCTCCCTCTCGATGCAGAGTCACGAATTTTTCACGGACTCTTGTTTGATGATCGCAATTTGTTTGAAAGAGCAGGGAGAATGCCGTTCAGCGAGTGCGCAACTCGAACTGCTGTTGCAGAATCCGAAGTGCCAAGGTGCCAAGGCTCAAGCCATTCGTTACGAACTCGGCTTACTCTACGAAGCCCAAGAACACTGGAGCCAGGCTGCCGAAATGTATGAATCGATTCCAACCTTCCACGACGTGCCGGACCGACTCG
>JACMLT010000310.1 GCA_014379455.1 Nitrospiraceae bacterium | reverse complement strand
GACGACAAGATCATTGCCGTCATGAAAGACGATGCAACCTACGGAGGCTATACCGATATCAGCCAAGTTCCTCTGGCGCTACTCGATCGCTTGCAGCACTATTTTCTCACCTATAAGAGCGCGCCGGGCACCATCCACCATAAAGTCGAAATCACCAGCATCTACGATCGCGAGGAAGCGCTCAAAGTGATTGGCGTGAGCCATGCCGACTACAAAGCGAAATATCCCGAGTTGGAAATGCAGTGGAAGTAGAGGGTGGGCGGGCGGTGTGTCTGTCTGTTGATCTCCTGTGCTCGCACAACTCGCGGTCTCAGCAGTCGCTCATTCGACGTGACGATGTCCATACAGCAGTGACTCTGAAGAAGAGGCGGCAGTGATCTTGTCTCCCTGGACGGCCAAGCTGCGCGATTGGCAAGCTCGCGCCGTGTCTGGTGTTCTTACCCATACACGCCTTGATTTTCTCGCAACGGCCACGCCTGCAGCAGGAAAAACTCGCTTCGCTCTGCGGATTGCCCATCAGTACTTGGCCGATCGCGTGGCCAGCCGTGTGCTGGTGATCTGTCCGACGAATCATCTCCGCACGCAATGGGCGACTGCTGCCGGCCTGGTGGGGGTGCAGTTGGATCCGGCGCTCACGAATGAGCAGGCCCTCGAAGCCCGTGACTTTCATGGCGCAGTCGTGACCTATCAACAGGTCTGTCTGGCGCCAACCGTATTTCAGCGCGCCTGCCGAAACCGGCCGACTCTGCTGATTTTCGATGAGCTGCACCATGCAGGCGAAGGCAAGGATTGGGGCAACGCGCTACTGGAGGCGTTCGACACATCGGTCTTTCGACTGGCCTTATCGGGCACTCCCTTTCGCTCCGATAACAATCCCATTCCATTCGTGCGATATGAGCATGGTGAAAGCCAGGCCGACTTTACCTACGGCTATGCTGACGCGATTCGTGAGAGCGTCTGTCGTCCGATTCTTTTTCCAAGTTATGAAGGGGAGCTGTCGTGGCTTTCGGATGGCCGTGAACATCGGGCCACATTCGAGGATGGACTCACCTTTGATCTGCAACGGGAACGGCTCAAGACCGCGCTCTTGCAAGACAGCTGGCTGGGCCCTGTCATCACGGATGCCCATACCGAGTTGCGCCGGCTCCGCAAGCAGGAACAGCCGGATGCCGGCGGACTCATCGTCGCGATGAATCAAGACCACGCGAGGCAGGTCGCCGAACTCGTAGGGCGTATTACGGGCAGCCTTGCACATGTCGCCATATCGGACGATCCTTCTGCTTCAAAGACGATCAAGACCTTTGCACAGCATAAAACCCAGCAATGGCTCGTCGCAGTGAACATGGTGAGCGAAGGCGTCGATATCCCAAGGCTTCGTGTCGGCGTGTATGCCACAAATGTCCTGACCGAGATGTATTTTCGCCAAGTCGTTGGGCGATTCGTTCGAATGCAGGAGGGGTTGCCGAAACCGCAACGGGCCTGGCTGTACGTGCCAAAGGACGCGACCCTCGTGCATTACGCGAAACGAATTAAGGCTGAACGCGACCATGTATTGGAAGAGATCATGCCTTCGGTGCAGCGCACATTGTTCGGTACGGCCGCCACGTCCCTGAAAGAGTACATGCCGCTGCACGGGGTGGCCCGAATGGATGCCTTGATCGGGGGAGAGGAGGCGGAGTCAGACGGCGAGGGCACGGGCGTCGCAGAGCCTATCGTGCCGCTCCATGACAAAAAGAACGAATTGCGAGACCAGCATCGGGCGCTCGTCGGCGCCGTGTCGCGAAAGACCGGAGTCGATCATCGCTATCTCAATGCCGAACTCATCAAGCGAACCGGGGGGCGAGTCGATCAAGCGACTGTCGCGCAATTGCTACGACGAATCACGCTGCTGGAAAAATGGCGAGATTCTGGGTTTGACGGAGGGCGAGCGTGAACCCAACCTGCCTTACTTTTTGAGTGAGCGTAGAAACTCCCCCAGTACTCTCCGAAAGCCTTCGGGATCTTCGGCCATCATGAAGTGGCCTGTCTCGAATGTTATCAGGCGAGACCCGGCAATTTGTCCCTGAATACCTGCCGCAATGGTTGGTGTGGCCACGTCGTCTTTGGCTCCGACCATGATGAGCGTGGGGGCGGTTATCGCGGAGAGTTGTCCGTGTGTACCGAAGATGGACATCGAGGTCAGCGCCTCACGGAGGACTGAGGCATTCCACGTGTATATACGGTCGAGCAGCGGCTGATAGAGCTGCGGGCTCGTGCCTGCTGGAAAGCTTTCCAACAGAATCTTCTTAGATACTTCGGCGTTGGTGCGTGGACGACCGATCGACGGAAGGTCGTGATCGAGAATCATCGCGCCATCAGTCGTGGAGACCAGCACGAGGGCCTTCACGCGCGCGGGATGCTCCAAGGCCAGTTGTTGCAGGATCATGCCCCCCATCGACACCCCGACCCACACAGGCTTCTCGATCTTCAACCGATCCGCGAGCGCAATCAGGTCCTTCACGAATTGCGAAATGTTGGAGCCGGTGGGCGTCTTCTCCGAATCGCCATAGCCACGGAGATCGACCGCGATGCCGCGATAGGCAGGGGAGTAGGCGGCCAGATATTTCGGGAAAATGTTGCTGGTGGTCACGACGCCATGGACATAGATCACCGGATCTCCGGTCCCGGCTTCGAGGATGCTCAGTGTCACGTCATTCAATGGAACGAAGCGACGGGCCGGTTGGACTAGTGTCTGCGTCATTGAAGGGGGGCCGTTCACTCCCTGGCCGGATGGGGGAGCCATTGAGGTCTGGGCGCAGCCGGCGAGCAGTATGCATGCTCCCAACATGAAACATTTTGTAGATCGAGTCATGGCGTCCCCCCTTCATCGCAAATCAAACGGCTAGTTGTCCGGCTTTCCGACTTCTTCCCTCAACTGAAACTTGAGAGAGGCATACTCTTTCATGCAATAGGCGAGCAGCCGCTCTGAGCCGAACAGCATCACCATCCTGCCGTCCTTGTCTACAAGACGGCGCGTATCCTGGGGCCAATAGATGCGCGCGATCGCGTCGGGATCGCCGGTCACCCAGCGGGCCAGGACAAACGGCATCCGCTCGACTGTGGACTTGACCCCATATTCGCTTTCGAGGCGCGAGGCGACGACATCGAATTGGAGTTCGCCTACGGCGGCGAGCACCGGCTCCCGGCGCACGTGATCGGGTGAATAGAACACCTGCATCACGCCTTCTTCTTCAAGTTGCTGAAGTCCCTTCTGAAACTGCTTTTGCTTTGTCAGATCCTGGCTGCGAAGTACGCCAAAGCATTCAGGGGGAAACTGCGGGATCGCATCGAAGGAGCGGGGAGTGCCGGAGCAGAGCGTATCGCCGATGGCAAAGAGGCCAGGGT
>JACMLT010000309.1 GCA_014379455.1 Nitrospiraceae bacterium | reverse complement strand
GCGCTGCCTGGAGGGAAGGTCGCCATTTTCACCGGAATTCTCAAACATACCAAGGACGATGCAGGATTGGCGACGGTGATGGGGCATGAGGTGGCGCATGCCTTGCAGCGCCACGGGGTAGAGCGGATGAGCCGGAGTATTATCGACCAGATCGTGCAGTTGGGTGCTATGGGCGCAGCGGCCTCTGGAGCTATTGGCCGCAATGATCCGCGCAACCCGGGAGGCGGAGGAGGAGCAGCGATCCAGGGCTTGTTGGCAGCGTACGGGGTCAATGTGTCGTTGCCCTTCAATCGGAAACAAGAATCTGAAGCTGACGAGATCGGGCTACTCTTGATGGCGAAGGCTGGGTACGATCCACGTGAAGCCGTGCCGTTTTGGGAGCGCATGAGCGGCTGTCCAAGGCAGATGATCGGGAAGGTCTGTTTTCGATCCCAGCAGGCGGTCCCTGAATTCCTGTCCACCCATCCGTCCGATTTGACGCGTATCAATCAGATCGAAGCCTGGCTACCCAAGGCGCTTCAGCACTATCATGGGTCCGGTGGAGGGACAGCTCCCCTGTTACCGACGCCATACCGGCCGACGATCGGGCCAATGCCGGACGTCAGCTGATTCTGAAACGAGGTTGTTGTGCCAAGGCGAACAGATATCAAGTCCATCTTACTGATCGGGTCAGGGCCGATTGTCATTGGCCAGGCGTGCGAGTTCGACTATTCCGGCACGCAGGCCTGCAAAGCGCTGAAAGAAGAAGGCTACCGAGTCATTCTCATTAACAGCAACCCGGCGACGATCATGACCGATCCTGAGTTGGCGGATCGGACCTATGTGGAACCGATCACCGTCGAGGTCGTGGAGAAAGTGATTGAGCGCGAACGCCCCGACGCACTGCTTCCGACGATGGGTGGGCAGACCGCGTTGAATACGACAATGGGATTGGTCAAGCGCGGGACGCTTGAAAAGTACAAGGTGACATTGATCGGCGCGTCTGCTGAAGCAATTCATAAGGCCGAGGATCGCGAAGCGTTCAAGCATGCGATGCAGCGAATCGGGTTGCGAGTGCCGGCCAGCGGGACGGCGCACACCCGTGAAGAGGCCATCAAGATTCTTGAACAGGTCGGATTCCCGGCGATCATCAGGCCCTCGTTCACCATGGGCGGGACCGGTGGGAATATCGCGTACAATCGGGAAGAGTTCGAGAAATTGATCGATTGGGCGTTGGCCATGAGTCCGGTCGGCCAAGTCCTGATTGAAGAATCCCTGATCGGCTGGAAAGAATACGAACTTGAGGTGATGCGGGACCTCAAAGATAATGTCGTCATTGTTTGTCCGATCGAAAACCTGGACCCGATGGGGGTGCACACGGGCGACAGCATCACCGTCGCGTCGGCCATGACGCTCTCGGACAAAGAGTACCAGCGTATGCGGGATGCCGCGGTTCGGATCATGCGTGAGATCGGCGTCGATACCGGCGGGTCGAACGTTCAATTCGGTTTGGATCCTCAAACCGGCGATATGGTGGTCATTGAAATGAATCCGCGCGTGTCGAGGAGTTCTGCGCTTGCATCGAAAGCGACAGGATTTCCCATCGCGAAGATTGCCGCGAAGCTTGCCGTGGGCTATACGTTGGATGAAATCACCAACGACATTACCGGTGTGACGAAAGCGTCATTCGAACCCACGATCGACTATGTGGTGGTCAAGATCCCGCGCTTTGCCTTCCAAAAATTCCGAGGGGCCGATCCGACCCTCACGACCCAGATGAAATCGGTGGGCGAAGTAATGGCGATTGGGCGCACGTTCAAAGAATCCTTGCAGAAGGCGATTCGTTCGCTGGAGTTGAATATGAACGGACTTTCTTCGCGGGAAGGGTTGGATCGCGGCATTCCAGAGGGATTCGATCGACTCTCGGCGTTGGAACGGGTACGCCAACATCTGCGGGCTCCGATCGCTGAGCGACTATGGCATGTCGCGGATGGCATGCGTCTGGGCCTCTCGAATGACGACCTGTTCGCCCTGACGAAGATCGATCCCTGGTTCCTGGAGCAGATTCGAGAGCTGATGCAATTTGAAACTCTGTTGGCCGGCCAAACGGGCAAGAAACCAGCAGTGCTTGAGGAATCGGTTTTGTGGGAGGCCAAAGAACTTGGTTTTTCAGATGATCGTATCGCGCAGCTCATCGGTGTCACTTCAGCCTCGGTCAGAAAGCAACGGGTCAAAGCTGGTCAGGGCAAAAGAGGGGTGACCTATAAACGGGTCGACACCTGCGCCGCAGAGTTCGAGGCTCATACCCCGTATCTCTATTCGACGTACGGAAGCGAATGTGAGGCTCGCCCGACAGATCGGAAGAAAGTGATCATTCTCGGTGGGGGGCCGAATCGTATCGGGCAGGGGATCGAATTCGACTACTGTTGTGTTCACGCGGCGATGGCACTCCGGGAAGAAGGCATCGAATCCATTATGGTGAATTGCAATCCCGAAACGGTGAGCACGGACTACGATACCTCGGACCGGCTGTATTTTGAGCCGTTGACTGAGGAAGATGTCCTCAACATCGTGGAGCGAGAACAGCCGTTGGGAGTTGTCTTACAGTTTGGTGGGCAGACGCCTCTCAAGCTTGCGCTGCCCTTGTCCAAGGCTGGGGTACGAATTTTGGGGACGAGCCCTGACGCGATCGATCGCGCGGAAGATCGCGAGCGATTCCGCGACCTCTTGAACAAGCTTGGGCTCCGCCAAGCAGAGAGTGGTATGGCTCGATCTGTGGACGAGGCCCTTCGGATTGCTGCCCGGATCAGCTATCCGATCATCGTGCGGCCTTCGTATGTGTTGGGCGGGCGATCCATGCAGATCGTCTATGACGAATCCGGGTTGCTTGAGTATATGAAATCGGCGGTGAAGGCTTCGCCGAAACATCCCGTGCTGATCGATAAGTATCTGTCGGATGCCATTGAAGTCGATGCCGACGCTATTTCAGACGGGACGAACGTCGTCGTGGCCGGAATCATGGAGCATATCGAAGAAGCCGGCGTGCATTCGGGTGACTCGGCCTGCTCATTGCCGCCCTATTCGCTCGACCAGACGGTGGTTGAAGAGATACGCCGCCAGATGAAGGCGTTGGCGCTGGAGCTTGGCGTGATCGGGCTGATGAATGCCCAATTTGCCATCAAGGACCACGCGATCTACGTGCTGGAGGTCAATCCTCGCGGTTCGCGCACGGTGCCGTTTGTGAGTAAGGCTATCGGTGTGCCGCTGGCCAAGCTGGCGATGAAAACCATGGTGGGCAAGAGTCTTCCAGCGCTGGGATTGATCGAGGCCCCGACTCCCACTCATTTATCTGTGAAGGAGTCGGTCTTCCCCTTTAATAAGTTTCCAGGGGTGGATGTGCTCTTGGGGCCTGAGATGAAGTCCACCGGGGAAGTCATGGGCATCGACCAGGATTTTGGATGGGCCTTTGCGAAGTCCCAAGCAGGAGCCGGGGCGCCACTCCCAAGAGGAGGCACGGCCTTCATCAGTGTCAAAGAAAGTGATCGTTCTGCAAGCCTGGACGTTGTGCGACAGCTCCAACGGTTGGGGTTCAACGTGCAAGCCACGAGTGGAACAGCGGGGTATTTGCGCAACCATGGGGTCCATGCGGAAACCGTGAACAAGGTCATGGAGGGTCGTCCTCATGTCGTGGACCATATCAAGAACGGGCGGGTGGCATTAGTCGTGAACACGGTGAGTAATGCGTCGTCACATGCTGATTCATTGTCGATCCGTCGAGAGGCGCTGAACAAAGGGTTGGCGTACTATACGACGATTCGGGGGGCACGAGCGGCGATCATGGGTATTGAAGCGATTCTCAAAAAAGAACTCACCATTCGATCGCTGCAGGAATACCATGGGATAGGAAGCCCTGAACGGTGATTGCCGATTGCTGAACAGGAGGCCATGGCTCATCATTCAGCCTTGTAGTTTGGAGGAAGTATGCCGACACCGATAACGAGAAAGGGGCACGAGGCGCTCCAAGCCGAGCTTGATCGGCTGCGCAAAGTTGAGCGTGCCAAAAATATCGAAGCCATTGCTGAGGCGCGCGCCCATGGCGATTTGAGTGAGAATGCGGAGTATGATGCTGCGAAAGAACGCCAGGGATTCATTGAGTCGCGCATCGTGGAGCTTGGATCGAAGCTGGCCGACGCCCGCATCATCGAAACGGCTGGCCGCGTGTCCGACACCATCGTGTTCGGCGCCACCGTGCTCTTGATTGAACAGGAGTCTCAGGGGAAACGGGTGTATACGCTGGTGGGGCAGGATGAAGCCGACATGAAAGTGAACCGCATTTCGATTCAGTCTCCTGTCGGCAAGGCGCTGATCGGCAAGCGAGTCGGCGATTTCGTAGAAGTGAAGACGCCGGTGAAAATGGTGGAATACGAGGTCGTGGAGATCAAATTCGAGGAATTATAAGGTGCCGCCGCCGCGCCCTCTCATCACCCTCCTGACGGATTTCGGCGACCGCGATTGGTTCGTTGCCGGCATGAAAGGTGCGATCCTCTCGATTCACCCAGACGTCCGCATCGTCGATCTTTCCCATCAGATCGTTCCGCACCGAATCGACGAAGCCGCATATTTCCTCATGTCCTGCTATCGCGAGTTTCCTGAAGGCACCATCCATGTCGTGGTCGTCGACCCGGGCGTCGGCAGCGCCAGGCGGGCCATTGCCGTCAAAAGTGCGCGGTACTTTTTCCTGGGCCCGGACAACGGCGTACTCACCTACATATTTCACGACGAACAGTCGGTTGAAGTGCGCGAGATCGACCAGCAGAAGTTTCGGCGTAGATCGCCTGGCCGCACCTTCGATGGGCGTGATCTCTTTGCTCCGGCTGCTGCCAGGCTTGCTACGCACGAACCGTTTGAGTCGTACGGGCCGGTTATCGAAGATTATCGGAGGTGTTCCATCTCTCAACCACGTTGGGAACACACCGCCCTGGTCGGCGAGATCGTCTACGTGGATCGGTTCGGGAATCTCATTTCTAACCTCACCTCCCAGCATCTTGAAGAGGCGGGTTTGATCGCGATGGGCCGGCAATGGTCCATTCGGATTGGCGAACGGGTCATCGAAGGGCTGGTGAATAGTTACAGCGTGGGATCGGCAGAGAAGCCGTGCGCGCTCATCAACAGCGATGGCCGGCTCGAAATATTTCTAAAAGAAGCCTCCGCTGCCGATCTGCTTCACGTAGGCAAGGGGACGCGAATCGACGTGTCGCAAGGAGGTTCTGACCTCACCTGAACCCGGGCAGGCAGGTGTTGAACTGCTCTACTGAACCCGAAGCCTCTTCAGGAATTCCTCAAGGTTGTTTTTTGCTTCGTCGAAGAGGGTATCCTCCGATTGTCCCGGTGAGGCTGTGACGCCGGCAGAGACTTCGTAGATATAGATGCCACGCATGAAAATACTGTCGGCTTTATATAGATCTTTTTTCCGGGTGACGACTCCATCCTTCTCCTTTGTTTGAGAGACCAGCGGACTTCCTTCCTTCTTTAAGCCAACCAGCCGTAACTCTTTTCCACGATCTGACTCCACGTAGCGGTTTTCGCGGAACAACTCACCGACTTTGGATTCATTCGATATCTGCTCAAGGGTGAAATGGCTGTGGGTGTTGTCAACACGAAGTATGCGATAGGTCTTTCCGGAGTCATCGCTAATACGGATGGCATGTTTATCAATGCTTGCTTGGAACTCCTCAATCCTCGCGCCGGACTGTAGGTGAGGGAGGGTGACGGTGTATTCTCCGTCAGGATTGGTATAGGTGTCATGACTGAGTCGTTCGGACGGAACGTTCGTCGTCGGGGGAGTAGAGGGAAGGGTGGCACAGCCGGCTAACGTTGCGAGTAGGAGCAGACTCCATACACTGTGTCGAGGTCGGGTCATGCGGGTGGTGATCATCGTGTGTCTCCTGTGCTGAGCAGAATGTGTACGGTTGAATAACGAATGTTAAATGGGAAGAAAAGTTTGTTCAATGGCGCATCGTGAACTATCCGAGCGAGATAGGCTTCACGAGTTCAGGGTCACCTTGATGCATGAGCCTCCTCGCCGCTGCAGGAAAACTCAGTTTCCGTCCAAAACTCATGGCAATCTTGCGAATAGTCCTGTCGCACGCACGACGGACAGGATGCTCAAAATGGCCTGACCTCTCACCCGCCGAACCCTGGTGCGCCGAGATGCGCTAGTCCCAATCAAAACTGGCGGACTTTTTCAGCATCCTGCTACAACATCGCAAGCTGAGCCTGTGCCCATGCATTACCCTGGGCGGCGGCTTTTTCATACCATTTCCTGGCTGCCGCGTAGTCCTTCGGCACACCCTGCCCGTTGGCATAGAGTTGACCGAGCTGAGCCTGCGCCCATGTGTGGCCCTGAGCGGCGGCTTTCTCGTACCATCCCCGTGCCGTCGCATAGCTCTGGAGCACACCGCGCCCGTTGGCATACAACTGGGCAAGGTTGTACTGCGCCTGCGAAACGCCTTGGGCTGCCGCTTGCTCCCACCAGTGCTGTGCCTGCTTATAATCCTGCGGTACGCCAAGCCCATCGGCAGACAGCTGCCCAAGCTGGTTCTGCGCCCACCCGTGGCCCTGAGCGGCGGCTTTTGTATACCATTTTCGTGCGGTCGAATAGTCCTGCGGCACGCCTCGTCCGTTGGCATACAGCTCCCCAAGTTGGTTTTGCGCCGATGCATAACCCTGGGTGGCCAGCCTCATCAGTTGTTGTTGGTCTACAGCTGAGACCATCTCCGCTGGGGGGGCCTGCACGCGCACAGGGGTCTTCGCCATCAGTCGTTGCGTGAGCGCAAGGCGATCTAGGCCCTCCTGTT
>JACMLT010000308.1 GCA_014379455.1 Nitrospiraceae bacterium | reverse complement strand
TTGGCCACTGCGCGCGTCGAACGAGCACATTCCTATCGTGCGCGCACAGGGGACTCACCGGGCCATCCCCCTCCCTGCTGGCAGGACTTTTTCAGCATCCTGCTACAACATCGCAAGCTGAGCCTGTGCCCATGCATTACCCTGGGCGGCGGCTTTCTCGTACCATTTCCGCGCCGTCGCGTAGTCTTTCGGTACACCCTGTCCGTTGGCATAGAGTTGACCGAGCTGCGCCTGTGCCCATGTGTGGCCCTGGGCGGCGGCTTTCTCGTACCACCCTCGTGCCGTCGAATAGTTCTGCGGTATGCCCCGCCCGGTGGCATACAATTGACCAAGGTTGTACTGCGCCTGCGAAATGCCTTGGGCTGCCGCTTGCTCCCACCAGTGGTGTGCCTGCTTATAATCCTGCGGTACGCCAAGCCCATCGGCAGACAGCTGCCCAAGCTGGGTCTGTGCCCACCCGTGGCCCTGAGCGGCGGCTTTCGTATACCATTTTCGTGCGGTCGGATAGTCCTGTGGCGCGCCTCGTCCGTTAGCATACAGCTCCCCAAGTTGGTTTTGCGCCGATGCATAACCCTGGGTGGCCAGCCTCATCAGTTGTTGTTGGTCTACATCTGAGACCATCTCTGCTGGGGGGGCCTGCACGCGCACAGGGGTCTTCGCCATCAGTCGTTGCGTGAGCGCAAGGCGATCTAGGCCCTCCTGTTGGGGTGTTGTCGAAGGCGTATTCCTCGAAGGGGCCGCCAGTTCATCTGCCAGAGTAGGGCTGTTGGAAATATCCTCCCGCACAGTCCCGGCATGGTGATCCGGCTCCGTCTCATCAACGGTCACCGTCTCGTTTCCCGCTAACGGTTCAGTGTCAGGACGCGATTCCTGTGCAACGGTCTGAGGAGCCTTATTGGATATAAGGGTTTTAGATGGTTTCGTCAGTACAAATACGATGACGATGGTAAAGAGTGCGCCGATGGCCAGCATGGCTGTTTTGGCACGGGGAAATGGTGGATTGCCGTGCCCTGTTGCGCCGGCAGTGCGGTTGCGCTCCTCTGTTGCTCGGCGCCGTCGCTCGTAGGTCTCCCAGCCTTCGCTGTGTTCGTGAGCGGGACGAATCGTTGTGTGACAGGAAGGGCACGTCACAGACTCGACCGTCTTTGTACTCCACCCGCCGGAGGCACGGAGCCAGTCGTCGTACCGTTGTTTCAAGACAGGGTCACTCAACGTGTCGAAGGCTACATTAATTTTTCCGGACTTCTCCTCCGCCTTCGCCAGAAGCGCGGGGCGATGGTGAAAACGGTCCGGATGCCAGACTTGCAGTAAGAGCCGGTATGAATCCTTTATTTCTTCGGGAGTCGCCGTATCCTGAATTTCAAGAATGGTGTAATGGGTCTCCATACTCGATGCTCCGATACAATGGACATGGGCATTTCCCGAGAGCCCAGTGGAAAAGGAATACGATCACGGGATTTTATATCCTAACGCAACAACAGGGGGTTTTTCGAGGCCGGTCCGGCCCATCGCATATGAGGCGGAGTAGGGGGTGAAGGGGGAATGCCCAATGTTGAATATTCAATGATTTGGACAAATGACGATTTGCACATGGCGAAGATGGCTGGCCCGTATTCTTCGTCTGAATCGCCGTAATACTGCCAAGGAAAGACTCCCTGCCCCCTTTCCCGTAACCCCCAGACTGAGGGTGCGCTCTTAATGTAGGCGCCGCGACCGCGGGATCTAGATTTCCCCCCGTACCACCTCGTGATTTGACCGTCCCGCTCCTAGAGTGGGCTTCCATGAACTGGATTGATACCATATTGGGCCTGACGAGGGATCAGCGGGTCGTGATTGGGTTGATGGGCTCTGCGCTGGCGTGGTTTGTGGTGCTCGGTGTGGTTCAAACGGACGAAGCCGAAGCCGCAATAGGTGACCTCATCAGCGCACCTCCACAAGGCCTCCTTGTCCATGCTGTCCTTTCACACATGGATTCCCGCGGTCCTTCGCTCCGCCGGCTTTTCCCCTGTCAGCAGAGATCGTACTCCAATACCGTTCGCACCAGTCCGGGTTTGATGTCGGTGCCATTCGGTGGCAGCACATCGGCAAGGGCGCGCCCGTCATGCACTGCGAGATGCAAGGGTGCAAGACGACGGTGACTCTTGGTCTGAAATCGACGCGTCCCTGCCAATACAAGACTCACGGTCCTAATCCGTTCTGATTCATGAACAGATGGCAAGGCGGAGCCCTATCGAGCCGGGCTGCCGTGCGATCCCGCCGGACCCTTCGGGAGTTTGTCGCTGGCCACACGCGTGATGGAAATTTCGCGAGTGTCTGCCTCGCCCTTGACCCCCAGCTTCACGATGGTTCCCGCTTCTCCTCGGATCATCTTGACCACCTGCTCATAGCTCTTTCCCGTCACCGTTGTCCCATCCACTGTCGTGATCTCATCTCCATGTCTGAGCCCTGCTTGCTGAGCCGGCCCCTCTGGACGGACCATACCAATATACAGCACCGCTGGATCACCGACACGCTCGGCCCCGACCTGGAGTGACAGGCCGATCACGCCATTCGGTAGTTTGGTCTCGTCTCCATGCGCATAGGGCGCTTCGCTCACTGGCTGGTCAGCAGCCCCGGCGGCACCGGTCATTAGAAGGCCCATCATCACACCTGTCGCGATATGGATGCTCTTGATCCTCATGTGCAATCCTCCTTGTGAACTATCGTTGACTTGTCTGTCCTAGTACATACAGTCCCGCGAACAAAACGAGAAGTACGACGCCGCTCGTCGCTGAAACGGTTGGATAAACTAGCTGTGTCATCCTGTCCTCTCATCGAATAAAAGTGGCTAGCGTGTATGGCTTCTAAGAAGCGCTACGAGCAGCGTAACAAGCGGCGATGAGAGATGGATTAGGACGGTATTAAAAGATCCTCATCCGGTCTTGACGCAACGGGTGAACGAGCGAGCTCCCTTAACTACGGAAGAGACGCCCCGGAATCTTCGCCGTGACATGAGCGACGAGAGACGAATGAGGTCGGAAATATTTTCTATATGTGGGTGATCACGATGGAAAAACAAAGACTCCCGACCCCTTTTCTGTTATCTTCGTGCTTTTCTGTTCCTCATAGGCGGTTAGCTGGGTCCAGCAAGGAATCGGCGCACTCGGTTACTAACTATGCGGTCTAGCATCTGAAGCACTTCGAGTGAATCGCGTACCTCTTCGGTTCGAGCAGCGTCAGAGCGGCCATAGATGCGACCAGTAAACAGACTGGCATGATCGTGACCACTGATGGCCATGGCGAGAGTGTCTCCAGAGCTTGGAATCCGGATGAAAACGTAGTGGTGAGATCGATATGAAATGACGCGCGATGAAACAGCAATCGCTGCGCCTATGTAAGGGCGAACGAGGTCATTGAGACGGGTTGTTTCAAAGAAAGCCAACCGGTCATCCGGAACTCCGACAAGTTTGAAAACGCCTGGCATGGACTCGCGAACGCCGACAATGATTGTGCCACCGCCGACATTGGCCATACCGATGAAATCCTTAGCAATCGCGGCTCGCCCGGCTTTGGACTCAAGATCGAGATCTTCCTTGTAGTCAAGATCACGAGACTCAAAACCAAGCAAGAGCATGTCGATCTCAGGGGAGGAGGGTTCGTGTAAAATATGCTTGATGCAGGCTATGAACTCTTCAGTGGCAAAGGGTTTTGGAATAACTGCCTCCGCACCCTTTCGAAACAGCCGCAGTTCGAGAGCAGGATCACGAGTGATTTGGCCGGAGACAAAGACGAATGGAATTGAAGCCGTCTTAGGATCTGCGCGGAGAACGTCGAATAGCTCGATGCCGCTTGGACCTATGTGCACAATATCAGAGACGATGAGATCTGGGCGTCGTGCAGAGATGGCAGAGAGCGCATCTGCATTGTTGACTACATGCTCGACAAGAGTTCCGTCCACCCTGTCCAGAAGCCGACTAAGAAAGTGTCCGATTAAAGGGTCATCGTCCACACATAGAATGAATCGGTTCATCTCAGATCATTTCTTCAGGCCACTCAACATAAAGCTAACCTGCAAATTACAAGGTGCGATGCTCCAACAAACCAAGTCTGGCTGGGCAACCAAAGATTCCAGGAACATTTTTCCTCATCGAATCAATCAACGATTCCTGAAATTATTTTCATCTCCGGAGCATTTTTCAATTCAGGACGTCCAATCTCAAAAATCAAGCTTGACCTGCGGCATTGGTTCTTGAGCTGCAAAGAACGGCCACCGCAATGAGACCAAATATGATGCGGTCGCTCAACCGAACTTTGCCTCGTTGAATTTCCATCCGCGTTACCCGCTTTGGTCCCGCTACGTCTTGAATCAGGGTGAAACCATCCGGGAGTTCGTCCCCATGTCCATGCGTGCAACGATGAACGCCGTAGATGACATCAGCTATGTCCGGTTTGCCCCCAGTGGCCTTGGGGCGCTGAACAGTGACGGGAAACCGCGTCTCGATCAAGTCAATTCCGGGAGCACCCATTGGACCAAGGATCGAGTAGTTCTCGCGCAAGAAACGCGTGAAGCGCTCATTGCTACCAAGCGTGGGATAAAGCTTCTTCGCAGTCCCATCTATCGCATTGCAGGCATGCAGCATCGCTGAATCTAGCTCTTCAAGCTCCCAGTCATCAATGCATTTGCGTACTGATTTCCACGACCTTCATCTGCAGACCCATCCCATAGCTATCTAACTATTAGGAATAAATGTGGACATTCTACTTTTGCAAGCTTGACAGGTCTATGCCTATGTGCGCGTCCGTTACTTTTCTCTCCCTGCTCAATCGTGGGAATGGCCTGGCGTTTTCCCAGCGTGTGCTCGCCCAGTCAGATTCTTTAAGCCTTCACTGACTCTCTTTAGCCTTTAGGGGAGTGGCCAAGGTTGCCCTCGACTGCGCGCATCGGACGACTGTCATCTATATCTAAATGCTCCCTCCAAGCTCGCTCGTTATCTCCTCAGGGCTGGGGGCTGATTGAGCTTCCACTGCGCGCGTCCAACGAGGGCCTTCTGAGGCCGCGCGTTGCGCGAGCACAGAAGATCATCAGGCTCCAGCCCTTCCTCTTGCTTCACGCCCCAGCACCAGCCGCCACCACAACCCGATCGCACCGTAGTCCAGGCCGAACCCGAGCCATAGGCTGA
>JACMLT010000307.1 GCA_014379455.1 Nitrospiraceae bacterium | reverse complement strand
GTTGCAGCACCCGCAGCAGCGCCAGTCATGGCAATCGCACGGGTTGCCAAGTTTTCTGGAGCGCTATAGAGTCCAGCAATCCCAAGCAGTGAGCAGCTCTTGCCCGAACCTATCACCTGAATAGGGTCGCTTCCGATCTGTCTGAGCCGATCAACCTGCACCTCCAAGATGACGGCTTCGACAAAGACCTGATTCCGGCGTGTATCGAGGTCCCGTATGACGGCTAGCAGCTTCGTGTAGGCGCTTTTTGTCGAACTGATGACGATCGAGTTCGTCGCCTTGTCCGCAAAGACCTGGACGGGGGCTTCGAATTCGCTCAAGGGTCTAAAGAGTGGCCTGGTGCCTGGTGTTGCCTGTACCACGGTCTGAGATCGGGCGACGAGATTGGTCAGGATGGCGGCAAGGTCGGTCGCATTGGCGTTCTTGAGTTTATAGACGAACGCTCCTCGTTCAGGAGGAAGCTCGCCCATTGCCACGATTTGATGGACATTCCCTTTCGCGATGACAGCCAGACGACTGACTTCGAGCGCCGCTACGAACATGCTGTATGCTTGGTCGGGGGTAACCTTGCTCGGGGAATACACGCTGATTTTCCCTCCAGCCTTTTTGACCACTTCGTCCAAGACGAAATTCTTACCGGTTAACTCACTGATGAAGCGAACAAAAACAGAGAGTTCGACATCATTGAAGTCGAGGGAGACGCGTCCTGAGTTATTTCCTCCAGATTCCGCCCGCAAGGTGAGAGGAAATGGCAGCACACTCAGCGCTGCCAGTAGACAGATGAGCGAGGCATGCCTAACCCACCTTGATTGCCCGAAAGAGAAAAAATCCATGATTTCTATTACGGGTACGTGGAGAGACCGATCATCCCCTGGAAACCACTGAGCATGAAAATCGGAATAGAGAACGGTACCATAAGGCTCGTCATCGACACAACCAACTAACGTATCTGTTGCATGAGAGCTGCTCCAGCGACCCCGATCAGTGCTCGGCTCCCTCGATCAGACGGTCGGACTTGCTGCTCGATTGCTCGAGGCTCTGCGGGAATATTCCATCCTTCTCCCAGACGTGCAAGCTATTGAAGCGCTGCTGTGCCGGAATAGTTTTTCACAACCTGCTTAGCACCCTCCTACCTGCTGAACACTGGTCCGTGCTTTTCGGATTTCCATACAGAAGGACCGGTCCATATGCTTGTATTCGCCTGTCATCGCTCCATGAACAAGCTCTCTCGCGGCGATTTTTGACAGGCTTGTCCATATTTTGGAAATGCGCGAGGAACTAAGAAGGAAAAAGAGGGCTAAACTCCTTAATAATCAATGAAGTTAAAAATTCACACGAAGACCATAGCGGGACTAGGATTGCACCCCTCACTTCAGTTTGCCCACCTCAAGTTCGTATGAAATCGAACCGACACAAAATCTGGTGCAAGTTGGCCATGAGAGCCACTTCGTATCTGTCCATGATCTGCTAAGGTTATAGTGTGCGGACCGACAAGAAACCCTCTCAAAAAGCTGACAAAAAGGCTCCCTCTCGGGCGTACAGCCTGGGTGTGGTCGGCTACAGCAAGAAAAGCGTGCTTCTTGAAGAAGCCATCACCCACATGAATGCCGGCAAGTATGGCCGGTCGTCTGCTGCGTTGAAAGAGCTGCTTTCACTAGATCCTCAAAACACGGAAGCCCGACGACTCTTTGCCACGCTGCATCTGCGGCTCGGTAGCCTTGTCACGGCTCGGCAAGCATTTGAGGCCCTCGCCAAAGAAGCGATCGACCGACAAGACTTATGGCTGGCCGAATCCTTGTTGCGAGAGTATTTGGTAGCCGGACCCCGTTGCGTCCCGTTCCTCGAACTCTTGGCCCATGTCCACGATGAAAAGGGAGATGCCATAGCTGCGGTGGCCGAATTGGGGAAGGCCATCGACATTCTTCTTGAGACTCCAGACTCTGACAATCCCAAGAAGCCCTCTCAGCTTTATGCCAAGGTGCGAGAGCTTGCTTCGGCAAGCCCCGTGGCACTTCAATTTGCCTCTCTCTTCGACATACAAACAGGTGAGCTTCTTGTGTCTCATCCGTCGTCTCCTGCCGAAGCGACGACATTGGAAGTCGATGCCTCCTTGCACCCTCAGGGCGAAATTCTTGTCACCACTGAGGCACCTAGTGTTTCCTCTGACGAGATGCCGTGGGAGCAGCTCGATGAGGCTCCGCCAATTCGAGAAGCCCCGCCACACATCTGGCCGAACCCGGCCATCGAATTGCTTGATGTCCCCGAGATGTTGATAGCTCCGGCGCCGGTCGATTTCTCTCAACAGGATCTGAAGGATCCGCTGCCCGAATCTACTGAGCTGATCCAAGAGACCAATCGACTCGATCAGGAAATAACCCCGTCGATATCGGCCGAGCCTTTGTCTTTACTGAATGGGCATCGTGACGATGAAATAGCGGACCTGATTGTCGAACATTCGCCCTTTGTGGAGGAAGGGCTTTCCCCTCACACCTCGGAGCAGCACATAGGGGATGTCGGGAGCGTCATCGTTACTTCCGTCGGATCGCCGGGATTACCTTCTCCCATGCCTTGGGAGCAGATAGAAAATGCCACGATCAAGATTGAAGATACGGCCCCGTCGACGGCCCCGCTTGCACTATCAGAGGAGACCTCCGTATTGGGCGGTGAATCCGTTTTCACCCCGTCCGCTCTCACTCAGCCTGAACGTGCATTAGCACAGTTGTCGAGTCCAGCTCCCGTGCTGGATATGACCGAAGCTCGTGAATCGATCTTTGCGGCGGAACCGTCAACGATTCCCACGATCCTTCAAGAGCCTGAAGTCTCACCCCAGCCTGTCGCCGATTCCTCGCCCACGGCCCCATTTTCATGGAACACCATCTTCAACGGCGCTTGGAAATTTGCCGAAGAACCGCCGTCGCCAAGTTCGCCTGCCGCATTGTCCACGTCGGATGCGATGTCACAGGAGACGACAGACGAAGAATTAGTGCGGTCAGAACCCGTAACAGACCTTGTATTCTCGGCTCCCTCCAGTACTTCAACTCCAGAGCCACCGGTCTCATTCAGCGATCCCGAGCCGTTGCCGGACACTCATCCTTCGATCATGAGTGAAGTGAGTGGCTCGGTTGCAGACGCAACCGCTGCGATCGGAGAGCCCGATGTCCTCTCACCAACTGCGGCTTTTCTTTTAGAAGCACCCTTGCAGCTAGAGGAGCCACCGACTCTTTCGAGCGACGCCACAAGCTCTCACAAGATGGATGCTCCGGCGCCTCCTCTATCAGAGCTGGTCGAACCTGCTCGCGAACCCGAACCAGTTTCATTCTCGTATTTTACGGAGCCGCAACCTGTGGCGCCATTCCTGGAAGCCTCCGCTCCAGCGCCGTTATGCTCAGAGAGGATTCAGGAGGCAGAGAGGATTCAGGAAGCAGAGAGGATTCAGGAAGCGCCACCCGCACCTGCACTAGCTTACACGGAGCGCCCCGAAATGCCTGTCACACTGTTTAAGGGCGCCTCGACTCCTCCGCTCTCCGCAACACCAAGCGATGCGCCATCGATGGAGACAGCGTCGCGTTGGAGTACTGGCGAAGTTGAGGTTCAGCCACATCGTCCGTCTGAAAAGAAACGCAATTGGGACAAAGAGAAGGGCGATGCCCCACTCGATCCGGCAGCTCCATTACCAGGGATCGAGGCGGCGCCTGCATCGGCCATCGAATTGTCACGTAGCGGTGGGTGGGAGTCGGTTCCTTCTGAAGCGGCGCCTGCATCGGCCATTGAATTGTCACATAGCGGTGGGTGGGAGTCGGTTCCTTCTGAAGCGGCCCCTGTCGTCCAAGCGGTTGCCCCCATCCTGGATAACGTTGTTTCTCCTGAAGATACGAGACCGGAGTGGGTTCGGGCGAGTGAGTCGATCACATTTGTGAGCACTCCTCCACCGTCTCCTGAGACACGGGAGGATCCTGGTGTCCAACCTGCACACTCGAAACCAGAGCTTGCCGTGTCGGTTGCTGCGTCGGCCGTGTATGTGCTTTTTGACTCAACAGGTGAGAATCGTCAGATTCATACGCAGGATCGTCAGGCGCCCCCAATACCGCGGCCTCGGATTTCCAGGAAAATGGCGCGGGTCCGCAACGGCATCTCGTCGTTTATCGGGTCGTGTTTTTCGACGACGCGATCGATGGTGTTGCTGTGTGTGGGGTTGGTGTTTTCCTGCGTGGTACTGATGGCGATCGGCGTGGTGGCGGTCGGATTAGCTTGGATCATGATGGAAGCTCCTCCGTCGTCGACGTATCAGAACTTGACAGCGAGTCCTCCACAGCCACTCACCGATTCAACAAAAAACGGGTATTTCTTGTTGCTCGGATTCGATGTTTCGGGGGAACAGAATCCGATCCGGGCGGGTTACGCACGTAGTGCGGAAGAGACCGATTCCCGAGCTGCGCTCTCCTGCATGCTGGGTGATGAGGGGAACGGCGCGACGACAGGAACCCCTGCCCATGTGGTCCATGAATGGTTCACTCGCGCCGATCCAATGGCACAACTGAAGCCGCAGGCGGCATCAATACGATTGTGGGCGGCTCAAGAATCGCTCGCCCTCAAACGGTACCAACAGTGGCTGTCGATGCCGTTTGAAGATGCGGGCTACGGGAAAATCTTGAGCCCGAACTGTGCCCATATTCTTCTGGCTCATCGGTTGTACCTTGCAGAAGGGTTTGGGCAGGATATCAACACAGGGCTCGGGCGGCTTGAGAACGATATGGCATCCTGGCGTACCGTGCTGGGACAGTCAAAGACGTTGATGATGAAAATGTTGGCGGTGACGGCTGTACAGGACGATACTGCTATCGCGTCCGGGCTTTTGACCCGTCAGGATCTCGATGAGACAGCGATCGGTCGACTCGGCAAGCTCGTTCGCCCCCTGGATCAAGTTGAGCTGTCCCTCCGATGGCCGATGCAGAGCCATCTTGTGTGGGGGACGAATGCCGCGACGAAGAGTCTGAAGAACGACAAGCCCACCGAGCGTCCTCTGTATGTTGCCGTTGCGGCTGCGATGCCTCTTCCTGTGCAGCAGCGGTCCAATGCCTATGCCGACTACTACGAGGCGGCGAGCAAAGCGGTGGTGGAAGGACGCTATACCAACTTGCCCAAACCGTCTAGTTTCATTCGAACCTCCGCTGCCAGCGTGGTGGACTACGTGGCGAATCCGCTTGAGCACATTATCGGAATCGAGCCACTCCCTTCATGGGATCCCTACGTTGGGCGAACAGTGGAGACCGATGCGCGGCTTCGTCTGGCGAGCTTGCAAGCCTGGATCAGACAGGGGGCGCAAGAGGGAAATGTGGTCACGCGCCTCGCAAAGGCTGGACAGACCCTCTATGACCCCTTTACCGGTCTTCCTATGCTGGTCGATCAGCATAAGGGGGTGCTCTATAG
>JACMLT010000306.1 GCA_014379455.1 Nitrospiraceae bacterium | reverse complement strand
TGACATTGCTCCGGAGATCGGGAGACCAGTTTCTCATTTCACGCTATGGCAATCCCGATCTGAAATGGGAGACCACCACCCAGAACAACATTGGGGTGGACGTGGGACTGCTGAGCAACAGACTCTATTTTTCGGTTGACTACTTCAAGAAACTCACTTCTGACATTCTATTGCCTATTTCCCTGCCTTCCATAGTAGGGAATGTTTCTCCCACTATCGTCAATGCGGGTGAAGTGAGTAACAAGGGATTCGAATTTGCTGTTGATTACAGAAATAGTGGCAGGGCCTTCAAATACAGCATAAATGCGAACGCGGCCACAGTAAGGAATAATGTAGAAAAACTACACCCCAATCTGCCGAATATCGTCGGAGATGTGTACAAGACACAGGTGGGTCAGCCGCTTGGCTCATTCTATGGTTACGTGATGGAAGGCATCTACCAGAACGTGGCTGAAATTAACGCGCATCTGTCTGGCACCGCGAATCCCCCGGACAAACCGGGCGACATAAAGTTTCGGGATTTGAATGGAGATGGAGTGATCAACGATAACGACCGAACATTCATCGGTAATCCAATCCCGAGACTTTCATACGGCCTGAACATGGCTGCGGACTACCATGGTTTTGATCTTTCCGTTTTGTTTCAAGGCGTAGAGGGAGTCGATAAATACAACGATTCCAAACAAATAACGGATTATGACAGTCGTCCCTTCAACCATAGTACCGCAGTATTGGGGGCGTGGCGTGGAGAAGGTACCAGCAACACCATTCCCCGCACTACTTTCAACGACAACGGAAGCAGCAAGAAATCGAGTATCTTTGTGGAGGATGCCTCCTACCTCCGCCTGAAGAACATGGAGCTCGGATATTCTCTCGGAGCCTTGCGTTCCAGCTCGAAGCTGGGAGTCCAGAATGTACGCCTTTATGTATCGGGCCAGAACCTCTTTACAAGAACCAAGTATACGGGACTGGATCCGGAATCTACCGATATCCTGGACCGGGGAACCTATCCGCAATCCAGAGCATTCCTGTTTGGAACCAATGTGAAATTCTGATTCGAGCCTGTACAAATCATATAAAGAGGCGATGGAGCATGAAAACGAAACATAAAGTATTTGCATTGATTCCGATCATTGCGCTTTTTAGCTGCACGGACTTACACAAGGATCCTGTCGGTTTGCTCACTCCTGAAGCAGTAAGCACTGACCCGACATTGAGTACGGTCACGACCTCGGTTACATCGTCATATCAGATGCTTGCGAGTACGCTCAATCTTCTCAACGAATGGAGATGGGATTTAGGTACGGTCTTCAGAAACGATGTCATTTTACAGGACATGGCTTCGGATGATGTGAGCAAGAAATGGAGCCCTGATGGCGACCAGTCGTGGATGGATCAGGTGGTCAGTTTCAACTTCACCTCATCCAACCAGGCCTTCAATGGTCTATGGAGCTACGATTACGAAGGGATATCCCGGGCTAATCAGGCGATCGCCTATCTGACTGATGCGGCAGTGACTGCAAAAATCGGGATCGACGCATCATTGAAAAACCGGCTCTTGGGCGAGGCTTATTTCCTGAGGGCTTTTTACTATTTCGACCTGGTGAATAATTTCGGCGATGTGCCGCTGTTGCTGAAACCACTCGAAAGCTTTGAAGAAGCTTACGGCGTGGCCAAGAGAGAAACAAAAGCGACAGTCTACGCACAGATCAGTTCAGACCTCGCCCAGGCCAAGACATTACTACCGGGCAGCAAATATTCTGATGCTTCTGAAAAGTGGAGAGCGTCCAGGGGAGCTGCCATCGCCATGCAGGCTAAAGTGGCGCTATACAACCAGAAATGGCAGGACGTTGTCACCAGTGTAACTGAATTGGAGGCTCTGGGTTTCTACAGCCTCAACGCCAATTATTTCGACAATTTCAGTGTAGCCAGGGAATTTGCCGAGAATGAAGTGATTTTTGCCTACGATCACCAGTCGGGCAGAAATCCAAGAAATGGCAACGGACTATCCGCGCCGCTGGATTGGGGTTTCATCGCTCCTACAGCTAGTTTTCTCGGCGAATTCGAAGCCGATGATCCGAGGCTATTATACACAGTGAGAGTGGCCGATAAAGCTGTCTATAAATTGCTGGGCGCGACGAATACGATCTACAAAGGAAATGACGACGCGCCGGGTAACAAGATATTCATCCGCCTGGCAGATGTACTGCTCTGGAAAGCCGAGGCGTACAATGAGTTGGGAAATTATTCGCAGGCGGTTGTTTTGATAAATAGAATCAGGGAACGGGCGCGGACGGGTGTAAGCGTCAGCGGTACTGTCCCTCCGGCCGGCAGCCTGCCCGACAGGAGTGTTGCTTCGACTGACAAGGCCCAGATAAAGGCCTGGCTGGTGCACGAGAGAAGGGTAGAATTGGGCTTCGAATCGCAGCGATTCAATGACCTGAAGAGATGGGGCATTGCCAAGCAGGTGTTGAGTGCTATTGGAAAGAATTTCCAGGACCGCCACTATCTTTATCCGATTCCGCAAGGCGAGATTGATAAGTCGGGCGGAAGCATCACTCAGAATCCCGGCTATTGAGTAACGACTGAAACAGGGGGTTGACTCGAGCTGCTGTCAAACCACTCGAGTCGACCTTCGTTTGCTCTAATGGACACCAGATTAAAAGCCACCCGAGACCAGGTGGCTTTTATTTATGAGTATTGAAGAATTCCGCAACCAACGTGCAAAGTTCATCGAGCCCCGAGAAACAGGCGGCGCAGCAGGGCTGAGCGATTAGCTCACGACAGGACTCGACGGTCCCCGACAAAAAGGTGCACTCGCTCGGTGTGAACGCGAACCGTGATCGTGTCGCCAACCTCCGGAAGCCGATCATTCGAGACCGACGCCAGTAGGCGGTGGGGACCAGCATCGAAGTGGACGTGACTGGTCCCACCGAGTCGCTCGACAAGTACGACGCGCCCCGGCACCCTGTCTTCCGGCGGGCCAGCTGATGGACCTTCGCTGGAATCGACCTTCAAGTCCTCGGGACGGATGCCCAGCGTCACCGGCCCGGGAGCCATGGTTGGTGCCGTCCTTTCCCGAGGCAGTGTGACGCGGAAGCCTTCGGCCATGAATACAAGCGCGCCAGCCTCCTCCGCCACGCGTCCCTCCACGAAGTTCATCGGTGGCGTACCGATGAAGCCGGCGACGAAGCGATTCACGGGTGCGCGGTACAGCTCGATCGGCTTTCCGATTTGCTGGATGCGCCCGTCGGCGAGTACGACGATCCGGTCGCCGAGTGTCATCGCCTCCACCTGATCGTGCGTCACGTACACCGTTGTGGTCTTGAGGCGGCGCTGGAGTCCGCCAATCTCGATGCGCATCTGCGCGCGAAGGCCGGCGTCGAGATTGGACAGCGGCTCATCGAACAGAAAGACGAGGGGCTCACGCACCATCGCCCGCCCCATCGCAACCCGCTGCTGTTGACCGCCCGATAGCTGTTTCGGCTTGCGGTCGAGCAGCGGCTCGAGACGCAGCATCTCGCCAGCCCACGTGACCCGTCTGTCTATCTCCTGGCGTGCCACTTTCCTGAGGCGGAGGCCAAGCGAGAGATTCTCGCGGACGGTCATGTGGGGATAGAGACCATAGTCCTGGAACACCATCGCAACGTCACGCTCTCGCGGGGGCAGCGCGGTCACATCGCGCTGGTCGATGCGAATCGTACCTTCCGTCACTTCCTCCAGACCCGCCAGCATCCGCAGGATAGTCGTCTTCCCCGAGCCCGAACCGCCCACCAGCACCAGCAGCTCCCCATCGGCCACCTCGAGATTGAAATCTTCGACGACTGTCGTTGCGCCGAAGCGCTTGCTGATGTGCTCGAAATGAACTGACGGCATCGTTATCCTTTGACTCCGGAGCTCGCCATGCTCTCGATGAAGTTTCGTTGAAGAAACGCGTACGCTATCACGACGGGCACCACGAGCACCATCGCAGCCGCGAGCGACACGCCCACCGATCCCGCTCCGCCGCCGAGGGTGAACACGGTGAGAAGCTGCGGGAGTGTCATCAGCTGCTGCTCCCGCACGACGAGCAGGGGCCAGAGCACTTCATTCCACGATCCCATGAACGTGAAGATGGCGACGATCGAGAGCACCGGCTTGGAGAGCGGCCAGAAGATGGTGAAGAGAATGCGCAGCTCTCCCATGCCGTCCATGCGTGCCGAGTCGATGAGGGACTGCGGAATCTGGAGAAAGAACTGGCGCATCATCAGAATGGCGGTGGCGTTGAACAGGTACGGCACGATGAGCGCCGCATAGGTGTCGATCCAGCCGAGCTGCACGATCAAGGTGTACATGGGAATCAGCGTGAGCTGGCCGGGGACGAGCAGTACGCCGATCGTCGCGGCGTTCAGCGCGGGGCGCCCGCGGAACCGCAGCCGGGCCATCGCGTAGGCGGTCATGGAGCCGAACACCAGAACGGCGAGCGTGATCGTGCCGGCCACCAGGGCGCTGTTGAGTAGGGCGCGTCCGAACGGTGCCCGGGCCCACATGGTCCGGTAGTTGTCGAGCGTGATGTTGTCCGGAATCAGCGCCAGCGTTCCAACCTCGGACAGCGGCTTGAACGTGGCGGACGCCATCCAGAGGAATGGATAGATGAACGTCAGAGCAGC
>JACMLT010000305.1 GCA_014379455.1 Nitrospiraceae bacterium | reverse complement strand
GCGCGCTGCAGTTCTCGGTGTCCGACACGGGCATCGGGATCCCGCCGGACAAGCTCGAGATGCTGTTCCAGCCCTTCACCCAGGTGGATGCCTCCACGACACGCCGGTACGGCGGCACCGGGCTGGGCCTCGCCATCTCCAAGCGGCTGATCAACTTGATGGGCGGGCGCATTTGGATCGAGAGTGGCCTGGGCCAGGGCACGACCATGCACTTCACCCTCCCCATCCGGGTGCCGCGCGTTCCCCAACGGCACGTGGCCGCGCCGGCCGTGGACCTGCAGGACGTGAAGACGCTGGTGGTGGACGACAATGCCACGAGCCGGCTGATTCTGCGTGAGATGCTGAGCGGCTGGCACGCGCGGGTGACGGAAGTGGACGGGGGCGAGGCCGCGCTGGCCCAACTTCGGCGCGCGCAGGACGCCGGCGCGCCCTTTCGGCTGGTGCTACTCGATGGCCGCATGCCGGACATGGACGGGTTCCAGGTGGCGGAGGCAGTGCAACGCCAGCCGGCCTTGTCGAACACGACGATGATCATGCTGACGTCAGAGGGGCGCGGGGGCGACCGGGCGCGCGCCCAAGCGGTGGGGCTTGCCCAGTACCTCCTGAAACCGGTCAAGCGAGTCGAACTGCTGCGCGCGATCGCCGACGCCATGGCCGCGGCCCTGCCCGTGCTGCCGGCCCAGCCGGACTCGACGCCGCCCCGTGCGGCGCCGATCGCGGCCCCCGCATATTCGGAGGCCCTGGCCCCGCTCTCCATTCTGCTGGCGGAGGACGTGAGCGATAACCAGTTGCTGATCCGAGCCTATCTGAAGCGGACCCCCTACCAGTTGGACATTGCCGACAACGGCGAGATCGCCTGCGGCAAGTTCAAGGGGGGGCGCTATGATCTGGTCCTGATGGACATGCAGATGCCGGTGCTGGACGGCTATGACGCCACCCGTGCAATCCGGCACTGGGAAGGGGAGCACCACCGGCCGCCCACGCCGATCATCGCGCTGACGGCCTATGCGCTGAAAGAGGATGAGCAGAAGTCGTTGGACGCGGGCTGCACGGCGCATCTGGTCAAGCCGATCAAGAAGCTGACCCTGCTGGCCGCCATCTCGGAGTACACCAGGAGCCCGGTACCATGACGACCGACGGCAGAGAACATCAAGAAGGAAAGATTCCCATCCACATGGATCCAGATCTTGCCGACCTCGTCCAGGGATTCCTCGACAAGCGGCGCAAGGATACGGAGGTGCTGCTGACGGCGCTGGACCGATGCGAGTTCGAAACCATCAGGATCCGATCAGCACCGCTCGATACAGTTCTGCATCTCGTAAATCCGCTCGGTCCAAGACAGCGGTATAGAAAATCGCCATCTGAAGTTTTCCCGATTGTGCTTTCGTCTCGATCAACTGTGCTCCTTCCAAATTGGCCCCTTCCAGATCAGCCTGCTGCAAGCGGGCCGAACGGAAGTTCGCGTATCGCAGGTCCGCCCGCGGAGGATGGCCTCACGCAGGTTGACCCCCATCAGATCGGTTCCTGCCAAGTTGGCCCGGGCGAGATTGGCGCCGTAGAAGTAGCTCTCGCCGAAAGAGCCGTTGGTGAGATCAGCTGACGTGAGGTCTGCTCCTTCAAAATGCGTCCGTTCGAAGGAGGACTCGCGCAGGTGTGCTCCGGTCAGGACGGCGTTGTAAAGCGCCGCTTCGTCGCCGACCGCACGGGACAGATTGGCGTTGGACAATCGTGCCTGCCTGAGATCGGCTCCCGTTAGGTTGCTGTCTTTCAAGACGGCTCTGGTTAGATCGGCTCCCGCGAGACTCGCTTGCGACAAATCACTGTGGCGCAGATTCACTCGGCTGAGGAGTGCTCCTTCCAGCTGTGCCCGCTCCGGATCGGCCCCGGCGAGATTCGCGTGGCGCAGGTCTGCTTGGCAGAGATTCGCGCGTTGAAACTCGGGCATCTCACGGTGTTCGAGCCACTGTCGATGTGATTCCACGATTGCCTGCACCTGCTTGAGTGGCACGCGTTGCTTTTTGTACGTGCTGTCACAGCGGGTGGGGCGACTCTCTTTCTGACTCGGTCTCCGCCACTCCCATGCGAATCTCTTCCACGACGACAGGCTGGATGTTTTGCCCATCGGCCTGTACCACCGTCATCGTGAGGCCAGGGATGCGCACGTCGTAGAAGATCGTCGGCGCCGCATTGATGAATCGCAGACGCACCCGCTCACCAGGACGAAATAGCCCTGTCCAATTGCCGATGGGAGAGAGGCCGTTCATCAAATAGGTCAACGAATAGCTGGTGACATCGGCGAAGTCCGTCGGGTCCATCCGCATCCTGTCCCACATCAAATAGTTTTGTATCGCCGGCCAGAAGCCCAGGCGTCGGACGTCGGTGAAGAACTCACCTGCTGTGCGCTTCTGGAAGTTGTAGTACCCGGCTTGTTTTTTCAGATTGGAGAACAGGGTCTCAGGCGATTCAAAACTCCAATCCGAGAGCATCACCACATACTCCCGCTCATACCGAAACGGATCCGGTGTGAGAGGATCAATGATGATCGGGGCATAGAGCCCCAGTATTTCTTGGCCACCCGAATGACTATGGAACCAGTAGGTCCCGCTTTGTTTGACCGGAAAGCGATAGGTAAAGGTCGTGCCCGGCTTGATGTCCGCGAAACTCACGCCAGGCACCCCATCCATGAGATCGGGCAAGAGGATCCCGTGCCAGTGAATCGAGGTGCTTTCTTCCAGGCAGTTCGTGACGCGCAGCGTCGCCTGTTGCCCTTCTTTCAAGTGAACGACGGGACCCGGAATGCTCCCGTTGAACGTCATGGCAGGTGCGGTTTGCCCGTCAAGGCCGAACCATTGCTTGTTGATGGTTAGATCGATCACGTCTCCGCTGAGGGGGGTTGGTACGGCAGGACTGACAGAGGTAGTGGGTGTCACGGCACACGCCGGAATCAATTGCTCGACCGCGGCCAACATGCTGAGCGTGAGGGCGCGCTTCAGCAGAAGACGTCGAGGCACCTCCTGCTTCCCCGAGAGGCCGATCGTGCTTGAACCACACGAGCGCCGTTGACGAGGCGACAGGCGAAGTCGCTCGCGACAAGCGAGTTATGTCCTGCGCACGAACAAGATAAAAAACTACGAGCTGAGGCGAGGAGGATGAAACGGTGAGCGGGGAGCGACCAATGCAAGTGGCACGAAGAGCATGAATGTGGCTGACCCAAGATAGGTCAACAGAAAGCTGACTAAGGGGAGGGTAATCGATCCCATGCAGGTGGCACAGGAGGCCGACGCATCGTGATGAAGGTGACCACCGCTATGCCCCATCAGGGGAACCATACACAACAACAGGAGCGCGAGACATCCTATGATAACCATCCTCAGCCTAGTTTAATGATACGCTATGTCATCAATGTCAAGTCAATCGCAATCAATTGGCTCTCGCAATCTTTTTCAACAACGCCGCCGTCTGGGCAACTCGCGCAGTAGCTGTAGAGGATGTCTGCGCCCACTTCAAATTCAAGAGCGAGGTGCCAGTTAACGCGCGTCATTCGGACCTCCATTTAACTAGATGGCCAGTGGACGAGTTTGATAATGGTGCCCTCGACGGCTCCCATTGTGGACCCCCGGCGCTATGGATGTGGCGGCTGGCAATATCGTGGTCAGTCGGTCTGCTCGAACACGATTAAAGTATCGCGCGCAATTGTGGAGTCGGTCCTATTGGCTGCCATTCAGCGCGATCTGTTCACCGAGGAAGGGTTCATGGTCTTTAAGCAGGAGGTTGCTCGGCTGCTCGCCGAACATCGCCGTACACAGATCCCGGGTCGGGAACGGCTGCACTCGAAGCTCGCGGAGGTCGAGCGGGAGATTGCCCACATTATGAAAGCGATCAAGGTGGGCATCCTGACCGTCTCAACCAAGGAAGAACTGGAGAAGGCCGAGGCGGAACGGGGGCAGCTTCTGAGTCAGCTCCACGCAAGCACCGCTAAAGCTGACAATGTGACCACGATGCTGCCGAATTTGAAAGAGAGCTTCAAAACACTCGTAGACAATCTGGCAGCAACCCCGCACGACCATGTCGCCAAGGCGCGCGATGCCCTCAAGAGTCTGTTGGGAAAGACAATCGCGCTCCATCCATGTGCCGATGGTGCGGGGCGCTACCTGACGGCGGAAGTCACCGGGGATTATGGGGGATTACTGCGGCTTGCCATTGGCAAAAATAAAGCTGGTGGAGGGCAGGGGAGTCCCGATTTATTCACCCCCACGATTCGCGTCTCGATGAAGCCTGAAGCCAAGCGCGCCAACAACAAGGAATAAGCCTGCCCGCTACGCCCTCTTTCCTCTTCCGCCACGCTCCCACGGCGGCCTTTGCAGACTTCGTGCTTGAAAGCCATGGCGTATAAGTTTACGTTCATACCATTTGAAGTGTCGTCTGGAAGGTAGTGTGTTGAAAAACTCACTCAACAAGGAGCTGCACTGATGAAGGATTGGTTGGGAAATGTCGTATTGTCCATTGCAGGTGGGAGCGTGATCCTCGGGCTGTTAGTGTTGAATGCGTATTGGCAGCGACTGGTTAGAAAGGAGGATGAGCAACTAAGAGGACGCCTGGCTTCCGAGCATCCTAATCGCGAGAGATCAGCAGCTCCTCAGAGTCGTCGACCTGACGGGTCATCGGAGACCACTCCCAAAGGGCGACAAGAATATATAGTAAATCTGAAGGATTGATTGCTCGGATCATCGCGCCAAGCTATTACCGCACCCTCCATCAGTAACCAATCGTGAAGAGCCTTTTCATTATTGCGCCATAGCTCAGGCACAGAAAAACGACCGTGAGGGCGAATCACCCCCACGATTCGCGTCTCATTGAGAGCGAGGCCGCCTGAAGCCCAGCGCGCCAATGCGAAGCGATAAGCGTGCTGACGCCAACTGACAGTCAGCTCGCTGGCTGGGACCACGTTACCTGATTCCTTTTCTTTTCCTCATGCAGGGGGTACCCCGTCATTCAGGAACTATTGTCAGCGGTTTCAAAAAAATAATCTTCTGATTCTCGACTCGCCGCCCTCCCACTGCCTCCATCATACGAGGGGGATCAATCTTCTCCATCTTCAGATAGCCTATCCTTTCCAGGCAGCTAAGTGTGAAGTAGGCTTCTTCAAGTAAATCGGGAATCATACCTTCTTCCCGCAAATGGTCTCGGACACCCATAAGGTTCTGCAAGTCGTGGATGTTTCTAATAACGCGTAACTTGTTTACGAGTGAAACCCAACGCGGAACAAATATCGCCGATGGTCTCGTCGTCGTGAGCGACGGCCCGCATGTGTTTACCAGAGGTTCCCAAACATTGAGAATCCGTTGTTCCGATGGGGGAACGGTTTTAGTTCCGGCTTTCTCCTTCATAACTTGTAGTTTTCTGTAAGTAAGGTGCTCCCGATCTAGCGGCTTTGCGATCGTTTCGTGGTCTCCGTCAACACTCTCGCAGATGTCAGGAGCTATACCGCAAGCACTTGCTTGCGAAACAACTTTGTCCTCCAGCCCACCATAGAACGGAAACACTGGGATTTTGCCCCTTTGCCTCCAATCTTGCATTAGTCGTGCGCTCTCCTTCGATAGGACCTTCATCGCCTCGGCTTGACTATTCGGACAATACGGCCCGAATATACTAGCCAACGTAGCCCCGTAATACGGAGTTCCAAGACTCATTACTCGTAGACGTTTGTTGCTGATTAGCTCAGCATTGCTACCTCCCAATTCAAGAAGGGCGTGCAAGACTACTAGCCCTCCCATGCTGTGGCCTACAAATATTGCCGTGTCGTAGTTCGGAAGCTCTACTGTCAGTTCCGACTTCAGGTGCGCACCGACATCACGAATGTCATTTGTTTGAAAGCAAACCTGTTGTGGATAGCCGTATGAGAGGATATCGTATTCATCAAAACCCTTGTCTGCTTTAATCAGTGGAATGAACCGGCCCCAGGCTTCGGCTCTGGAGGAATTGAAACCATGCGCAAAAACCAAGAGATTGGCCTTGCCTTCGTGTCGCTCCCACGCTCTTAATTGTTCGGATGGTACGCTGGCACAGCCAATCGTCCAGAGCGCCAAAATCACAATAGCCATGGTCTCCCATGACTTCGAAATGGTGGCCGTTATATGAGCATTGCTAGGGAATGTGACCGCAGGGAAGGGCATAGTGGCCTCGCAGGGTGGCGTATTCTAGGAGAGCGGGGAACGGTGACGCAAGAGTCTATGCACGACTAGTCTGGCGGGTTTATGCCAAAACCGCGTTGCAAGAAAATGATCTGATACTGAAAATCTCTTCGGTCATCGTAAGAGGGGGAAAGATGGGGGATATTGTGGTGTATCGGAGATAAAAGAAGAAAAAACCGTGCGGAACAGAGAATCCGGACACTGGATGGTTTTATCCGCGCGCGCTGATGGGAGAACAGCGCGCGGCACGCACGAAGTGCGGTTTGGTGGAGGGCAGGGGAGTTGAACCCCCGACCCCTACGTTGCGAACGTAGTGCTCTCCCAACTGAGCTAGCCCCCCACTCGACCTCTATTCAATCGGTGCGGCGAACGTCTACCGTGCGATGCATTATACACAACAGTTTCCTACGTCTCTAGCAGGATGCTGAAAAAGTCCGCCACTGCTATGACGGGCTGATCACTGCCTCACCTTCCGGCTTTCCAGCTTCGATGAATACACGTCTGCCTTCAACCCGCAGACGTCCCTCGGCGAACAGTTGGACCGCACGAGGGTAGATCTTGTGTTCTTGTTCAAGAATCCGAGCGGCCAGCGTGTCGGACGTATCGTCGTCGAGAATCGGCACTGCCGCTTGCAAAATGATCGGTCCTTCATCCACACCTTCCGTCACAAAGTGGACTGTGCATCCGGCGAGTTTGCAGCCCCACTCGATCGCTTTCTTCTGCACATCCAGCCCTGGAAACGAGGGCAACAGGGACGGGTGAATATTCATCATGCGATTGGCAAAGGCCTCCACGAAGACTTTGGTCACAATCTTCATGTACCCCGCCAGCAATACCAATTTCACATCGTGCTGCCGAAGCACGTCGAGGAGCTCGCGATCGTAGGCTTCGCGACTATCGGGTCTTCCTGCATAGGGTTTGGAATCGACGAAGAGGTCAGGGAGGCTGTGGCTGCGGGCGCGCTCTAACGCCGGGGCGTCCTTCTTGTTGCTGATGACGGCGACGATCTTTGCCTGGACCGTCCCAGCTTCGATCGCATCGATGACCGCCTGAAGATTCGATCCGCGTCCGGATGCCAAGACGGCCACTCGCAGTGCATCCGCTCGTTTAATCGACATACTCCACCAACGGCTCCTTGCCGGTCGATGGCACGATGGTTCCAATCTGGCAAGCCGGATCACCCAACGATGTGGCCCGCGCAACGACGGCCTGGGCGGCTGACGCCGGCACGACGAGAATCAACCCAATCCCCATGTTGAAGACACGATACATTTCCTCACGCTCGACCTGTCCAAGCCGGGCAATTGCTTGGAAAATAGGCGGCACAGACCAGGCACTTCGTTTCACCTGTGCCCGTACGCCGGATGGAAACACTCGCGGGAGATTTTCAGTAATGCCGCCGCCGGTGATATGGGCGATGCCG
>JACMLT010000304.1 GCA_014379455.1 Nitrospiraceae bacterium | reverse complement strand
TCAAGTGTGGCCGACAATGCCAGGGTGGACATGCCTCTCGGCGACACAGGCCGATTTGGCCCGTCGGGCGATTACGCCAAACGGAGCTAGCTGAGTTTCTCGCTCAATAGAAAGACATTGTTTACGAGTGTTGAAACGGCTGTCCACCGATCCATGAAAAGTGAAATGTTAGATGTAAAGGGTTCTGAAAAAAGAGCATTCGGCAGCTCTACGTTTCACCTGTCACGTCTTACTTTTCACGTTTCTCGGGGTTGAGGTGTGGTATGGCAGACGCAGTAGCCGAGCAGATTGCTGCGCTTCAAGACGAGGATTGGGCGATTCGCGAAGAGGCCGCCACGATGCTCGGCACGCTTCGAGATCCCAGGGCTGTGGCACCATTGGTCTCTGTGCTTCGCGATGGTGATCGCGCGGTTCGCGATGCCGCGATCGGCGCCCTCTTGGCTATCGGTGAGCCGGCTGTGCCGACGCTGGGCGCCTGTCTCTCCGATCCGGCACTCACGGTTCAGGAATTGGCCTCGTCGGTATTGGCCACCATTGCCGATTCGCGAGTGCTTGCGCCGCTCATCAAAGCGCTCGTGAGTCCCGATTGGATTGTGCGGATGCATGCCGCCAAGGCGTTAGGCCGGATTCGAGACCCTGGAGCGGTAGCGCCGTTGGTGCCGCTGCTGCAAGATAAAGTGAAGGCCGTGCGCGAGGAGACGTCGTCAGCCCTTGCAGCAATTGGAGAGGCGGCGTTGTCGTCGCTGATCGCCGCGCTGACCCATGCGGAATGGCTGGTGCGGCTGCATGCGGTAGAGGCCTTGGGAAAAACGCGGTCGTCTGAGGCTGTGGATCCGCTCTTGTCGGTGCTCTTCAACGATCAGGACAGGGCCGTTCGCGAGGACGCTGTCCGCTCGCTCGGCCAGATCGGCGATGCGCGCGCGCTGGAGTTCCTCGTCACGGCGATGAAAGAGCCGGGGATGCGTCCGCTGGCGATCGAGGCGCTGGGCCGGATCGGCGATTGTCGCGCTGTGCCGGTGCTGATCAATGTGCTCAAGGGAGTGGAGCGGCCGGAAGTCTCGCGACCGGTGGACGGGTGCGGTGATGGTTGGGGTGAAGACATGATCGCGTTGGGTGAAGCCGCCAAAGCATTGGGCATAATCCGAGACGAGGCGGCCATACCGTCGCTCGTGAAGGCGCTTCGTTATACAGTGACGCGAGCGGACGCTGCCGATGCGCTGACTCGATTCGGGGGTGCCGCGATTGCGCCGTTGCTGGCTTTGCTGGCACATGAGTCGGATGACAACATCCGGTACCACATCAAAGAGACGTTGGGCCGGGTGGGCTGGCGGGCAGGCCGTGTTTAACAGGATGCTGAAAAAGTCCGCCAGCGTCGTTCTCGCATCGCTCAGAGGCTCAACGTACCGAAGCGTACGCCTCGCCTCTTCGCTCGCTGCGGCCTTGCTGAACGGCCTTTTTGAGCATCCTACACGCTGTACCCCTGTTATCCCAGGCGTGTAGACTAGCGCTCAATGCGGATGAATTTTTAACTCACAGCACCCAGGACTCAGCACGTATCGTATTTCAAGTTGTAGCCCATGCCGAAAGAAACAATCGAAACGCTGGTTTCTGAGCTGATCCACGAGGAGGACTGGCGGCGGATGCGGGCGACGGTAGCCTGCCTGTCGGGCGGACCACGTGCCGTTCAAGCGCTCATCCAGGCGCTGCAGACTGGGTTACCGGCATTGAAAGCTGAGGCTGCGGCTATGCTGGCTCGTGTGAACGACCCACAGGCTGGCGTGCCCCTGGTCGCCTTGCTCCACGATGAGGATGAGGCTGTCCGTAAGGCAGGCGCAGCAGCCTTGGAGCATTTGGCTGGGGTGCTTGACGAGACGACCGCGGCGGCGCTGACCTCGCTGCTGTATGAATCGAAGGATACGGATGAGAGTATTCGTGGGGTGGCTTCGCAGTTGTTGGGGGTTATCCCGAATGCGATCGCGCCGCTCTGTGCGATGTTGACCCATCAGGATCCGGAAGCGCAGGTCATGGCCGCAACGATGCTGGAACATCTGCTCGAGCCCCGTTCGGTAGATTCGTTCATCAATGCGATGGGGCAACCGGCCGTTTCAGACATTGCGGTGCGGACACTCAAGAAGTTGGGCGCAGTTCGTGAACGCATCGACGAGGTGTTTGACGGGCTTCGCGCGATTGAGGAGCTGAGCGAACGGGAAGAGGCTCGCATGGGCACGGTGATCAATCTGTTGGCCATCGGGCGTCCAAGCGTGGAGATTTTGATCGAATATCTGGAGGATGACGATTGGGTGATCCGTGAAGCCGCCGCTGACTTGCTAGGCAAAATCGGCGATGTACGGGCGGTTGAGCCCTTGATGCAGCGGTTGCGGGTCGATAAGGATACGGGAGTCAAAGAACTGGCGATGAAATCGTTGGGCTTGATTGGCGACGCCAGGCCTGCGCAACTCTATATCGAGGCCATTCCCATTCGGCCCCTGCGGGTGTATGCCATGGAAGCGTTGGCCAAAGTGAAAGATGTAGAGGTATTAAGGCCCTACAAAGAACTATTCGATCGGTTGAGGACGGACCGAGACGGACTGGTCGCGTACAATTCCGGGTTGATCGCCGACAAACTGGAAGCGCTCGATGGGACGCCTGTCGGGAGTCAGGGAGGGCAGGACGACGATGAGTGACGAGATGCAGGCTGAACGGATTGAACAATTGATCGGGGCCCTACGGGACGACAATGAAGCGCTCCGCAATCATGCGATAGCCAGTTTGAGTCAAGTGGGGGAGGACGCGGTGGGACCGCTGATCGGGCTCATGGCGGATGAAGACGTGCTGATTCGGGAAGCGGCGACCAGTGCGATTGTGCGGATCGGTCCGTCCGTCGTCGATCCTTTGATCGAGGCGTTGGAGGACGATGAATGGGCGATTCGCGAACAGGCTGCATCAGGGTTGGGAAAGTTGAAAGACCCTCGGGGCGTCGATCCCCTCGTGAAGGCACTCAAGGATAAAGACGGCGCAGTGAGGACGGCTGCTGTGTGGGCGCTGGAGCGTGTCGGCGATGCGCGTGCCGTGCCTGGGTTGGTTGAGGCGCTGGCTGATAACACGGTGCGTGAGGACGTGGCGCGTGTCCTGAAAAAAATCGGCGATGTGCGGGCTGTGGACGCCTTGATCGACGGGTTGATGGGTACGAACTGGATGGTGCGGCGCCATGCGGCTGAAGCCTTAGGCAAGATCGGCGATGCTCGCGGAGTCGACCCGTTGATCGAATCGCTCAAGGATGAGGACTGGCTCGTGCGGAGGAATGCCGCGGAGTCGCTCGCGCGCCTTGGAGCGAAGCAGGCCATCGATCCCTTGCTTCCGTTGCTCGAAGATGAGAACACGATGGTGCAGGAGACGGTCGAAGGTGTGCTGGCGAGTCTCGGCTGGACAGCAAAACCGTAATCTTTATTTCGATGTAAAAGGATATATCTCATGGCGGATGAAGTTCCTGCAAAGCTTATTCAGATCGGTCCGAAGGGTGGGGCGAAGAAAGATGGGTTTAATCTCGTCACGGAACGAGTCGTCGCGGTGAACCCTGAAACGAAACAGCTCGAAGTCGAACTGTTGGCCTACGATGGGAAGACCGTTGTGCTGGACGTCGATGACGAAGCGCTTGAAGAACTGAAGAAGATCAAAATAGGAGATGGTGCCACAATTCGTATCGTGGAAGAAGGCGGGCGCCGGGTCGCCAAGAGCTTTCGGATTCGTGCGAAAGACCCGAATGCGGCACGAGCCGACGCGATGCTGTTGGATCTAAAAGATAGCCACTGGCTCAACCGCAAGTATGCAGCGGAAGTACTGGGCGAACTCAAAGACATCCGTGCCGTGCAGCCGTTGGTCGATGCGTTGGCGGATGAAGTCGGAGATGTCCGGCAGCGCGCGTATGATTCATTGATCAAAATCGGCGGGCCGGCGGTGTCGGTGCTTGTGCCCTTGTTGGTTTCTGAGGAGGATGAGATCAGGCAATCCGTGACGGAGATTATCCGTAAAATTGGAAAGCCTGCCGTCGAGCCGTTGGCCACGGCGCTTGCCGAGGCCGACGACCGTCTAAAGACGAGGGTGATGAAGGTGTTGGATCGGATGGGTTATAAGCCGAAAGTCAAAGATGAGGCCAAGGCAGCCGAAGCACCGCGACTCACGTAATCTCCGGTGTTATGTGGCCGAGATGGGGGCCTTGCTGGGCCTCCCGACCGAAATATGACGGAAGCCAAAAGCGGCAACCCGGTCTGATTCATAGACATTGCGCAAGTCGAAGAAGATGGGCTGGCGCAATACGGTTTTCAGTCTGTCGAAATCGAGGGTTCGGAACTGGTTCCATTCGGTCATGAGAATGAGCGCGTCTGCTCCCTGTGCTGCATCATACGCGTCCTTGCAAGGTACAAGGCCTGAAATAGTTTGACAGGCTTCCTCGAGCGCGGCGGGATCATAGGCGCGAACCGTGCCGCCTTGCTTCATGAGTCCTTGCGCGATGGCCAGGGCTGGCGAATCCCGCAGGTCGTTCGTATTGGGTTTGAAGGATAGGCCTAACATTGCGAACGTCTTTCCTTTGAGTTCCCCAATTTCCTTCGTGATCTTTTCAATCATCCGGCCCCGTTGCTGTTCGTTGATGAGGGCAGCGGCGCCTGCGATTTGCATAGGATAGCCGACTCGTTCTCCCGTCTGTACGAGGGCTGCCAAGTCTTTTGGAAAGCACGATCCACCGAACCCCGGTCCTGCGTGGAGAAACTTCGATCCAATCCGGTTGTCGAGCCCCATCCCTTTTGCCACCATCTGCACGTTGGCGCCTACACGCTCGCAGACGGTCGCAATTTCGTTGATGAACGAAATTTTAGTGGCGAGGAAGGCGTTGGAGGCGTACTTGATCATCTCGGCCGTCGGGATATCGGTCACGACAAACGGAGTTTCGATGAGATACAACGGGCGATAGAGATCTTTCATGATCGCAATCGCCTGCTCGCTATCAGCACCGATGACGACCCGGTTTGGCCGTAGGAAGTCTTCGATGGCGGATCCTTCACGAAGAAATTCCGGGTTGGAGACAATGTCGAAACGGAACTTACCCGATTGATTGGCGTTGATCACTTCACGCAGCTTTTCCCCTGTTCCGACCGGGACGGTCGACTTGGTGACGATGACTTTGTATCCGGTCATGGTTTTGGCGATGCCGCGGCCGACTTCTTCCACGTATGAGAGGTCGGCTGATCCGTCAGGCTTCGGCGGGGTTCCAACCGCGATGAAGATCACGAGAGCTTTGTCGACGGCTTTGGCGATGTCGGTGGTAAAGTTGATTCGGTTCTCTCGAATGCCCTTGGCGACGAGCTCTGTGATTCCCGGTTCGTAGAACGGCACATCGCCTTTCTCAAGTCTGGCGATCCGTTTAGCATCGGTATCCATACAGGTGACGCTGACCCCGAATTCCGAGAAGCAGGCGCCTGTTACTAACCCAACATAGCCGGTTCCAATTACACTAATATGCATGGATCAATGTCCTCCTGTGTACTCTCTCCCTCTCTTGCAGAACGGTCTGTGGAGTATAGCAACAGAAACGATGTGTGAGCAACGAAGTTATGGAACGCTCTTTCATGAGGGAGGAGTTGCCCTGGCCGCGCGTTGACAGGTGATCGTGGGCTGGGTACTATTTGTTCCTTCCATCGGAATCTTGTCGTATGGCGATGCAGAGCACACCTCTTCAACGACCTCTCGCCGTGATGATGCGTCGGACGTTGCGCGCAATCAGTCCGGACACCACGCTATTAGAGGCGGCCAAGCTCATGCGGGATACGAGGGTCGGCGCCTTGTTGGTGCACGAGGCTGGTCACTACAGAGGTATCGTCAGCGAATCGGACTTGGTCCGCAAGGGAATGGCTGAATCGTGCCCGGCGCAGGAGACATTGGTCCGTGCCGTCATGAGTAGCCCGCTGTTG
>JACMLT010000303.1 GCA_014379455.1 Nitrospiraceae bacterium | reverse complement strand
CGACGCGCCAAGGTCCGTTCGCTTGTCACGACTGCGCGAGCCGCTTCGCTGAGCGAAAAGCCGTCGGCCAGCTGGCGCCGTGCCCACCGCTCGAACCGCTCGACGAGCGGGTCCGAGTGCGCAAGGTGGTCAGGAATCATGAAAGCCGCCTGCGATGGCCGCGGGTCAATCACCAAGTAGCGAGCCGTCAGCGCCGCCAGCGCCGGGCTTTGGCGGCGCACCAGCCACAACGCTAGATCGAGGTGCGCCAGCGCGGCGCCAGCGGTGACGAAACCTGATGAACTCACGAGCATACGCGAGTCGTCGAGTACGACATGCGGGAACCGTTCACGAAAGAACGGGGCGAGCCACCAGGATGTCGTCGCACTATGGCCGTTAAGCAGTGATGTGCCAGCAAGAACAAACGTTCCCGTGCATGCCGTGCCCACCAGCGTGCCGCTGCCAGACCAGTGACGCAGGAGCGCCTGTGCGTCCGTGATGTCTGGCCGTTCAAGCGCAACTCGCAGGGTTTCAGGCATGTGCGCTCCGAGCGCCGGCACGAGCACGACATCCGGGCGCGCAAGTCGTGTCGCCGGCCGCACAGGCACCGACAGCCCATGACTGGTGTGCACGCGGGGACGGACACCAACGACCGTCACGTCGAAACGCGTCGAAGAGGTCCCAGCGGACTCCGCCAGTTCGTCCGCCGTGCCGAAGGTGTCGAGAAGAGTGGATAAGCCGGTATCGAAGACTTCATTGAGAGCGAGAACGTAAATACGCATGGCGAGAACTGTAGCATAATTGTCATTCCTGCCACTAGTGCAATTTGGTATCCATCGCTAGAATTCACCTCATGCTGTTCAATCTCAGAAAGGATGGACGACTATGGTACGAGTTGCTCTGTTAGTACGATTGCAAGCCAAGCCGGGAAAAGAAGCGGATGTCGCTCGCTTTGTTGAAAGCGGACTCGCACTAGCGAATCAGGAAGCGGCTACGCCGATCTGGCTCGCGCTACGATTGGGGCCGGCGACGTTTGGCTTCTTCGCTGCCTTTGCCGATGAAGCAGGCCGCAAGGCGCATTTAGCTGGCCCGGTCGCCGCAGCACTGATGGCCAAGGCACCCGAGTTGCTTGCCGAAGCGCCACAGATCGAGCAGGTCGACGTGCTCGCCGCGAAGATCTCGCACTGAAGTCTAGCGGAGGGGGAGCTTGGTGGCGATCAGTTCGGTCGGTGTGAGTAAATTATTTGCCAACTCGCACGCCAGCTAGCTCGAAGAACCAGTACGAAGAAACGGGGACATGCTACTTTTTCAGGTCGGCCTGGTCCATTCATTCGTCGTGCATCGAACGACGACTGCTGTATTGAGAGAGCGTTGTGTGAGGCGGGCGATTCAGAGGCAGTCTATCTGGAGTGCGGGTCTGTCTTGTCTCTCTCGTTCGTCGAACCACACACACAAAACAGACCGAAGAACCCAGATGGACCGGATCCCCGCCACGCGCCGCGAAATGATTTCTAAAAAATACTCCCGACCCCTTTTCCTGCCCCATACTGAGCCAGCTCGTCACAGAGTCGCCGTCTGGTCAGTAAATCTCCCTCTACCAGTGATGTGAAGCCCCCTTGCCATAGAGACCCACGACCGTGATCTGTCCAAACGAATTCGTTTCGATATCGAGGTAGACAGCCCGTGGGCGGAGCCATTCATAGAGTCGCCATTGCTCGCTTGCCGGCAATTTATTGCCGAAATATCGCGCATCCTCTCGTGCTTGATGTGCCTGTGCCTGGCCCAGCGCTTCATCGTAGACCGCCTTCCGGCTAGGTCCTATACCGGGGATGGAGCTGGAGGAGAGGAATTCCCTCCATGTTTCGATTCCCTGTTGCCACCACCGGCGTTCTGTTTTTGGACCTACTCCCGTAAGCAAGCAAAAGGAGGACTCAATCATATCTGCGCCTCAAGGAGGTGATCGGTCAGTGCCTGAATGGTCAGCGGCGTATTCCTCTCACTGCGGTTATTCACCAGCACGGGAGTCTTTTTTGGGTGGCTCGGGAACAATTAAGACTCCCGACCCCTTTCTTGGTCCCCTCTCTCCACATCCTTCAGTTCCCTTCATTTATCTTTCTTGGCAGACCGCTCTCTATATTGCTTGATCTGATGCGGAAGGCTGTAAAGGTACTCAAGAAGAAAATCTAGAAATCTTATAATATCCCCTGCATCTCCTGGTGTCGTCGCGCTTTGTGATGGTGTGGGATGGGCAGAATCATTGCCAAGTTCGCGCACTTGGTCAGACCATTCTTTCATGATCGGTGGCAGTACCCCCTTCGCTGCAAGGTCTTCGATCTCCTGTTTTAGGCTCTTCCCGCTGGCCTTGTTACCACGAAGGGCGAGCTGGAGTGCGCTTCGTGCCATAACAGCGGCAGCATCCCAATTCTCGTCGACTACATTGCGCTTGGCTTGAGGCCAGTAGCGACCTACATCAGTGGGCCAGTGCTCCGGATGTTTTTCATAATTGAGCGGCCAAGGTTGCACGCGGTAGTCGTGCAACCCGCTCCCATAGCCGTAACTGCCCTCAGTTGCTGACCACAACACTTGAACATAGCCTTTGCAATTTCCACATTCCAATGTCTCAAAATTTAGTTTTTTGTTGCTCTTGGGGTTCTTCTTCTCGGCGTGGTAAGCCGACTTGAAGTTGCCGCTCTCCATGCAAAATGGACATGTAATTTTGTAGGTAGCTAGTTCCAGGCCTTGATAGCCAGAGCCCTCTCCAAGTTGCCACCAGCTATCCATGTAAAACCCTCCTGTAAGTCTTTGCATAAAAAATAGACGGGAGAAAGACGGAGGCATTCTACGTTTTCAAGGTCAGCCGGTCTATGCCTATGTGGGGTTGTTCACTAGACCACCTCTTTTTCTTTGGAGGGACGGCCTGACCGTCTTCTTTACGTGCGCGCGTCCAACGAGGGGAGTCCGCGACCGCGCGTTGCGCGAGCACAGGGAATCGTCAGGCTTCCCTTCTTTCATTTCTTCTCCCTCTACTCCTCCTTCCTAGTATTGGAGGGAGTGGCCAAGGCTGCCCTCGACTGCGCGCATCGAACGAGGGCCTTCCTGAGCCGCGCATCCTACGAGCAAGGGGGGCACCTGGCCGCTCCTGTTTGCTTTTCCTCTCATACCACTATCGAGGGACAGTCTGGTTGCCGGAGCGGCAATAGGGCCTTGTGTTTCTGATGTTGTCCTCGCTGGTGCGTCCTGTTCCGGCAGGTGGCGGCGATGTCCGAAGTTCCATCCAAGCTTGTCTTGGAATGGAACAAGTTTCGCTGCCAAATCACGGGAGAAAGAAAAGGGGTCGGGAATGTTTTTCATAATCCCATCAATCACCCCGGGTCCTCCATCGTGGATTCTATCCCGAACCGTTTCGCCGTTCGTCGCACCCTGCCAAGAACAAAAGCATTTTGGGGTCGGCTTGGTCCATCCCAATGTGTGCGCAACTTTACCACCCGCTCACCCACTGGCACGCCGAGACGTGCCATGACCCCGGGCGAGGGAAGTCTGCGACCGCGCGTTGCGCGAGCACAGAAAATCATCAGGCTCCATCCCTTCCTCTGCTCCGGGAGCAAGGGATCGGCACGGGTGCCATTCCATTTTCTCATGGGTCCTCTGCGAGCACGGAAGACCATCTGGCTGTCCCTTCCGCCCTTGCATCTCAACTATACGGTGACGCTCTAGGGTGCTGCGACCTGGCAGGTCAGCGGCCGGCCCGTGCCGCGACGGCGAAGTGGAGGAAGTAGCGGTCCAGGCTGGCCAGATCGCTGCCGTATGCGGAGCCCCCTGCCATCGCATCACAGAGGAACTCGCGCACCCTTGTCAGTTCTTTCCTGCGGCCTTTCCAGCGGGCATCCCCAATGGTCAGATCGAGCAGCTCTAATGCGCGGATAAACGCCTTTTCAGAAAGAGCTGCATCTTTTCCCTGCCAACGATGCGCGCGCGCCACATCGCTTCCGATATTCGCCAGCTGTTCTACGAGCGGTAAGGTCTGCCATCGGCCCGCCGCAAGATGTGCATGAATGTGTGACATACTGCTTATCCTGTGACCAATCGATTGACAATTGTGGTGACTATGTCACGGGTCTCAGCGCTCTCGACGTACCGGGAACGATTCCCGCCAGACGGGCGCACATTAATCATAGAATCGAACTCGATCCATTCCGAAGCCAGACGCTCCGGGTAGAGGTTGATTCCCCACAAGTGTTGTTGCACAGACCCTTGATCAAGGAGCACCGCCTCCTCGTCCGAATGGAGTTCCCCGCCGATCGCCATAATACCCTGTTCCACATCGACGACCGCCTTCACCATATCTCCGAACTGCTGCTTTGCCATGTCGTTCAGCTCATGCCGGGTCACAGCATCCCGAATGATTAAGATTTCCATTCTGTCGGTATCTCCACACAAACAATGAAACTGCGGTACCTCAGGTTTTCAATCGCACATTTCTTGTAGCTGTCCGTACTCGGACATACATGGAGGAGCGCAATCCTTGCTCCGATGGGGGTCAGACCGGTATCAACGCATCTTTGACGCGCCTGACCTTGATCTTTCCAGCGTGTTTCTCTGCCTGCGCGAGGTCGTAGGCGACCTGCGTCCGCAGCCAGGTCTCGGCCCCGCCCCCAAAGGCCTTTTCGAGGCGGATCGCCATCTCGGCTGATATCCCGGCTTTGCCGCTGACCAGATTATTCATGGCCTGTCGCGTGACTCCTAGCACTTTCGCCCCTTCTGTCACGGAAAGTCCCAGCGGTTCGAGACAGTCATGCCGCACCGATAATCCTGGATGGGGAGGGTTCTTCATGCGCATCGTTGGTCTCCTTCGTAGCTTAATGGTAATCAATCAGTTCCACATCGAAGGCGCTGCCATTCTCGAATCGGAAGATGATCCGCCAGTTGCCAGACACAAAAGAGAAACCAGGGCATTCTACTTTTTCGAGTCGGCGTGGTCCATCTCAATGTGCGCGCGTTGCGCGAGCACAGAGAATTGCTAGGCCGTATTCTTCTCCCTTCCCTCTATCCCTTTCCCCAGCGTTGGAACGGGTAGTCCGTTTTCTTCTGCATTCACTGGGGAGCGGCCAGATTGTCCTTCACTGCGCGCATCGAGCGACCACAGGCTTATCGTGGGGGCTCTGCGAGCACAAAGGACAGTCTGGCCACTCCCCAGTCTCTCTTGCTTCTGAATCTCCGACCCCCGTACAATGCCCTCGTAACCCCTTGGCTTTGTGACTGTTTCTTGTCATTCGCGGTAGCGCAAAGGATAAGGTCGGAATGCGGATTGAGTATACGAAGGGCGAGCGGGCTTCAAAGGAGCTAATCATGCTCCATCGCGAAGCTTCTGAAGCCACCAGCGGCCGAAAGATGAAGGTGTTGCTCATCTACCCGCCGGACTGGTTCCCCTCCGAACCCTATTTGAGCCTTCCCTCCCTTACCGCAGTCCTCCGTCAGGCCGGCCATACCGTCATCCAAAAGGACATCAACCTCGAAATGTACGACTGGTACTTCAGCGAGGACTTTTTGAGGAAAGTCCTGTACCGGGTGCCGCGACAGCTCGACCGGCTCCGCAAACTGTCGAAGAAACGCGATCTGAGTGCGGAGGAGATGGATCTACAGATGGCGCTTTGCGACCTGACCAGGCAGCGGATCGATGAGCTGGCCAAGAAGGCAGAGAAGGCAAAGTCGATCATTCGCGGAGAAGTCTTTTACGATATCGACAAGTTAGAGTGGGCCATTCATGTATTCCGAGAGGTCACGTCTGTCATCTCGATGGTCTATTTTCCATCGCGCATCTGCATGCCGCCGATGGAGACGGATCTGTCGTATAAAGTCTTTGTCTCCTCCGAAGTGATGGAGGCGGTGAACGACACTCAAGTCAATGTGTATCGTGATGTGTTCGAACATCTCGTGAAGCCGGTGATCGAGCAAGAGCAGCCGGACGTGGTCGGCATCTCGATCGTGTTGCAGCAGCAGATGTTCTCCTCCATGACCTTCTGTGCCCTCATCAAGCAGCACTTTCCCCACATTCATGTGACGATCGGCGGCAATACGGTGACGAGATTGCGCGATGTCCTGCCGCAATCGCCACTGTTCCAATACTTCGACAGTGCCGTGGTCTATGAAGGGGAGACGGCCTTTGTCCAGCTGGTGTCGGCGGTGGGGGCGAAGCGAAGTCTCGCTGACGTGCCCAACACCATATATAGGGACGCAACCGGCATACATGTATCGCCCACGAGCTTTTCGGAGGACATGGCATCGTTGCCGCCGCCAGACTTTGATGGTCTGCCGCTCCATAAATACTTCGTGCCGACGAAGATCCTGCCCTATCTGGCGACGAGAGGCTGCTACTGGGGCCGTTGCGAGTTCTGCGACCATGGCGAGGGCTATACGGCCGGCTACCGGACGAAGAAGATTCAGGAAATTCTTGCCGACATCACGCATCTCCGTGACAAGTACGGGGCCCGGCATTTTCATTTCACGGACGAGTCGTACCCGCCTGCGCTCTTTCGAAAGCTGTCGCGCGGGCTGATCGACAGCCAGATGGGCATCGTCTGGACGACGCACATGCGGTTCGAGAAGAGCCTGCTGGAAGAGTCGGTCTGGCAGGATGCAAAGGACTCGGGCTGCCGCTATCTCCACTTCGGCTATGAGTCAGGGAACGAGCGAGTACTGAAGCTGATGGACAAGGCCACGACGACGGACGTGATTACGAAGCACTTGCAGATGTCGGCTGACGTCGGCATCTGGAACCACTGCATGGGCTTCTTCGGCTTCCCTGGCGAGACGAGAGAGGATGCGTGGTCCTCGGTGGAATTTCTCGAAGCGAACAAAGAGCATGTGCATTCCCTTGGTTTCGGGACGTTCGACCTGGGCCGGCATAACCCGGTAGCGAAGAATCCTGAGAAGTGGGGCGTGACGGCTTACAAGAATCCCGAGTGGGATTTGGCTCTCGACTACTACTATACGGTGAAGGACGGGATGAGCATCGAAGAGGCGGAGCGGGTGTTCCAGGAGTTCGAACGGAACCACAATCCGGGCTGGGACCTGCGTCTGTTCATCCGTGAATACATATTTCTCTATATCGCGCGGTTCGGGTTGCAGAAGCTGCCCGACCTGCAATATCAGGCGGCGAAGATACAGGGCGCGGCGCCATCGCTCGCGGGGAAAATGTGAGCAGGATGTTGAAAAACATTTTTTCTCACCCGCCCACCCCGGGGCGCCGGAACGCCCCTTTCACCGGGCGCTTCGTTCTCGCATCGCTCAAGGGCTCAACGTACCTAACTGCGTACGCCTCGCACTCTCGCTTGCTGCGGCCTTGCTTGGGAGAAGGCGCGTCTCGGCGCGCCTGGGTTGGGCGGGTGAGAAATCTGGCCTTTTTGAACATCCTGGATGAGGGAAGTAGAAGGGGAAGTTCATGAAAGAACTCATTCAGGTCAATGCGCTGGCTCCAGTTCAGGGAACCAGAAAGACCAGCAAGGTCATGCTGCTCTTTCCGCCTGAATGGGTGCCGACGGCTCCCTATCTGGCTTTGCCCTCGTTGACTGCCGTGCTCCGCCAAGCCGGCCATCAGGTCGTGCAGCGCGACATCAATATCGGGATGTGGGATCACTTCTTCAGCATGGAGTTCCTGATCTGGGTGAAGGCCCGGTTGGGGATGCAGCTCAAGCCACTTCAAGATAAGGAGAAGGCGGGGACGCTGACGGAGCAGGAAGCGGATCAGAAGGCGGTGGTGGAGCAGGCCTATACGGTGGATGTGTTCTATCTGGCCGATCGGGCTGAAGATGCGTAGCTGATCGTGCGTGGCGAGCGATTCTACCAGGCAGAGTTTCTGGAGGGCGAGT
>JACMLT010000302.1 GCA_014379455.1 Nitrospiraceae bacterium | reverse complement strand
TCGTGATCAAGGCCCCCAAGCCAGCGTGACGATGAAGTTTGAAACCCTGCGGTCCGGTGTGTTTCTCCGGTACGGGGCGACGGAGCGATGGGAAATCGCCATGGAAGTTCCCGTGCTCTATCGCTATCGCGGGTTCATGGATGGGCCCATCCAGGCAGTCGAACGGGTCACAACCGGTTTGTCGCCGGCTCGAAACGAACTTGGCCAGTCGCCCTATGTATTCAACATTTCACGCGGGGGACGGACCGTCGCGAGCGGATCTGAGGGTGCCGTCGGATTGGGCGACAGCACGGTGATGAGCAAGTATCAACTACTGTTGGAGACTGCATTAATGCCGGCGGTGTCGATCCGTTCGGCGATTAAGCTTCCTACGGGTGATGAAGGGCAATTCTTCGGCAGCGGCAGCCCGGACTTTGGACTTGGGTTGGCAGCTGAAAAAGGATTCGCCGGACGCTGGGTGGTTTACGGCAACTTCAACGGGGTGGTTCCGACCGGACGGGTAGCTGGGATGGTGCTCCACCCGACAATATCGGGGCTTGTCGCGGTAGAGTATTTGTGGTCGGAGAATCTTTCCATCACGGCCCAGTTTGATTATTATTCTACACCGTTCCGTGGTGTAGGCACGCGAGTGCTGGACAAAGGCGTGACGGAATCGGTGTTGGGGTTCAGTTATCGCCTCATGCCACACCTCTTGTGGCAAGCCTACGCAGTTGAGAATCTCGACTTTATTACTGGGAGCGCAGCAGACTTCACACTTTCGACATTATTGACCTATCGAATCGAGTCTTAAGTGACGAAGAAAGTTCTGCCATGAAGACAGGCTAACCCCTTGACAATATGGGATTTGCATGTGACACTCACCCCTGTAAGCGCTCGAGGTACCACACTGTTTTGCCACTGTTTATCTGAGAAAAATCATTGTGACCAGTGTAGGCATTGACGCAAAGGAGTATTTGCCATGTCGCTCTTGAAAAATATTCATGGCCCGGACGATTTGAAACGGTTATCACCGGAACAGTTTCCCGCCTTGTGTCAGGAGCTACGGGAGCAAATTATCGGTGTGGTGTCCAATGTCGGAGGGCACCTGGCTTCAAACCTCGGAGTGATTGAACTCACGGTGGCCTTGCACTATCTGCTCAATCCCCCCAAGGATAAGATCGTATGGGATACGAGCAATCAAGCGTATGCGCACAAACTCCTTACTGGGCGCCGGGAACAGTTCCACACGCTTCGACAGTACGGGGGGTTGAGCGGATTCACGAAACGTGAAGAAAGCGTCTACGATACGTTCAACGCGGGCCACGCGGGAACCGGCGTCTCTGCCGCCTATGGCATGGTCGAGGCCCGTGAGCAGTTAAAACAGCGGCACAAGGTCGTCTGTATCGTTGGTGACGGCGCGATGACGGCCGGCATGACGCTGGAAGGCCTGCACCATGCCGGCGGGCTGGGAAAAGATTTCCTGGTTATTCTGAACGACAACCAAATGTCCATCTCGAAAAACGTCGGGGCCATCTCCTCCTATTTGAATCGGACCTTCACCGGTGAATTTTATGCCAAGATGCGAGAGGAAACAGGACAACTGCTGGGGAAGATTCCTCATATCGGATCAGATGTGCAAAAGTGGGCTCGCCGAGCTGAAGAGCTGGCCAAGGGCGCGATTCTCCCTGGGCTACTCTTTGAAGAGCTTGGGTTCAGATATGCGGGGCCAATCGACGGACATAACTTCGAACACCTGCTGCCCACCTTGGACAACGCGTTGAAGATGAAGGGGCCAGTGTTGCTTCACGTCATTACGAAAAAAGGGCTGGGCTATGAGCCTGCGGTGAAGAATCCGGTGTGGTTCCATGCCTGCCCGCCTTTTGTCCGGGAAACGGGAGCTCCGGCGAAGAAAGCGGCGCGGCCATCCTATACACAGATTGCCATTGAGTCGTTGGTAAAGTTGGCTCGAGTGGATAAGCGGATTGTCGCGATCACGGCTGCGATGTGTGAAGGAACCGGCCTCAATATTTTCGAGAAAGAGTTTCCGGACCGGATCTACGATGTGGGGATAGCAGAACAACATGCGGTCACATTCGCCGCGGGTCTTGCGACGCAGGGCCTTCGCCCAGTGGTGGTGATGTATGCTACATTTTTGCAGCGCGCGTACGATCAGGTCGTTCACGATGTTGCCACGCAAAATCTTCCGGTGACCTTCTGCATCGATCGTGGCGGGCTGGTTGCCGAAGATGGGACGACACACCACGGCGCATTCGATTTTGCCTATCTGCGCCACATGCCGAACATGGTCGTGATGGCCCCGAAGGATGAAAATGAGTTGCAGCATATGCTGACGACCTGCATCCAGTATGACGGGCCCGCCTCGGTGCGATACCCAAGAGGATTGACCTTGGGCGTGACGATGGATCAAGAGGCGAAGGCATTGCCGATCGGGAAGGCCGAGCTGTTGCGTCATGGGACAGACGTGGCGATCGTGGCCATCGGGGTGCCGGTCTCGCATGCGGTGACGGCGGCAAAACGGCTTGAGCAAGAGGGAATTTCCACGGCGGTGGTGAACGCGCGTTTTGTGAAACCTTTGGATCAGGACTTGATCGTCGAGGTGGCGAAGCGCGTTCGTTACGTGGTGACGGTTGAAGAAGGCTGTAAGATGGGTGGGTTCGGCTCAGCCGTGCTCGAAGCCCTGTCCGATGGTGGCGTAACGCATGTGACGACGAAGATCTTGGGGCTGCCGGATTGGTACGTTGAGCAAGGACCTCAGGACTTCCTGCGTGAACGATATGGGCTAACGGCGGAAGGTATCTATCAGAGTGTGAAGGAACTCATCGGCAAGACACCAGCTTCTTCTCGGGACGTGTTCACGTTGGCGGCATCGATCGATCATCTGCCCCATGGAGATGAGCAGGGAAGCTGATAGGGGATGTGAGGCGCGAAGGGTTAAGGGTGAGGCGAAAGTAATCGAATGCACATTACTAGACGGAAAACGCGGCAGATTCGAGTCGGCAAGCTCAAGATCGGTGGAGACGCGCCCGTGTCCGTGCAGTCGATGTGTTCGACTGACACGCGCGATGTCGCAGCGACGGTCGAACAAATTCGCCAGTTGGAGGCCGCAGGGTGCGAAGTGATTCGCGTGGCCGTGCCGGACGACGAAGCGGCGGCGGCGCTGCCCAAAATCAAGGCGGCGATGACCGTGCCGCTGATCGCGGATATTCATTTCGACCATCGGTTGGCATTGAAAGCGGCTGAGATCGTGGACTGCGTCCGAATCAACCCAGGCAACATCGGGGCCTGGTGGAAAGTCGAAGAAGTCATCAAGGCGGTCAACGAGCGAGGCATTCCCTTGCGCATCGGCGTGAACGGCGGGTCGCTCGAGCGGCCGTTGCTGGATAAGTATGGCTGGCCGTCACCGGAAGCCTTGGCCGAATCGGCGCTCAATGCCGTTCATGCGTTAGAAGACGTGGGATTCACGAACATGAAGGTGTCGTTGAAGGCGTCGGATGTACACCACGCGATCGATGCCTATTGGTTGTTTGCGCACCAGTCCGACTACCCGGTGCATATCGGTATTACCGAGGCAGGAACGGCGATGACGGGCGCCGTCAAGTCCACCATGGGCCTTGGATACTTGCTTTCGCAGGGTATCGGCGACACCTTGCGTGTGTCGCTTGCTGCCGATCCGGTTGAAGAAGTGAAGGTGGGGTTCGAAATCTTGAAGTCGCTCGAACTGCGCCACCGGGGGATTAATGTCATTGCCTGTCCTACCTGTGGCCGCGTGGAGATCGACGTGGTGAAGTTGGCCAATGAACTGGAAAAGAAGCTAGGCCATATTACGACCCCACTCAATGTGTCGGTTCTCGGCTGTGTCGTGAACGGTATCGGCGAAGGGAAGGAAGCGGATATCGGGATCGCCGGCGGTGAAGGCAAAGGCATTCTATTCAAGAAGGGCAAGCTCGTCCGAAAGGTGCCGATCGAAGAGTTGATGGACACATTGATTTACGAGGTCGAGCTGATGGCCAAGGAAAAGGAAGCTGAAGGGAATGGGGAGTCCGTGGTCTCTTTGAACGAAGGGTGGGAATCGATGGTCCCGCAGTCGGATCAGCCTGCGACACTCGGGAAAGAAATTCCCGTGCTGCCCAACCGATAATCACGCACCTGCCCCTTCAATTTGTCATCTCCTTCAAACTCTACGTTGAGATATCGGAGCAAGGCCCGCTATAATGCGCGCGGGGCGCCGTACCCAAGTGGTTAAGGGAGCAGTCTGCAAAACTGCGATGCAGCGGTTCGACCCCGCTCGGCGCCTCCAAACCAAGCTTCGCTCGTGCCGGCGGCTATTCGGGCGTAGCCCTGTTCATTATCGCCGCCGGATAAACCCTCCAGTGCTTCCATTTCTGCCCTTATGTGCTAACGATTCGCTGATAGGCACTCCCTTGCCGGCCACCGGGCTCCCCTGCCTCTCGGATCGACCCTTCCGGGCGCGTCCCGGCGGAAGTCCTTCTGGAATTCCCTCAGCCGCGATCATTCGATCGCGGAGCTTCGGTCAGTTCCAGCTTTCCATCCGTGCCGCGCCTCGGTGGGCCCCCGCTCCTTCGGCAAGGTCGCCAATGGCCGGCAAGGGAGTGCGCTGAGCGAGGGTTCCTTCGATCGCTTGACCCTGCTGAAGGCCTCACAGATAATAGCCGAGGAAATTGGCTATGATATTGGAGCATATGCGAACGAACGAAGGTGAGTGATGGCGCTGGCGTTGAGGATGGAAGGGAGCCTGAGACGATTATCAGGGCGGTGAAGGGAATGAAGAAATCAGCGAGACGAGCGTTTATGGAGGATCTCATTGCGGCGACCTCTCCGGAATATCTTCAAAGCATTCGGGACGCTCGACGAGATTTCAAGACGGGTAGGGTGAAGTCTCACTGGGAGGTCTTTGGCCTGTTAGGCGAAGGAGGATCGTAGAATGAAACTGCATGTTGTAGTTGAACAGGATGAGGCCGGCTATTATTCCGCTGAGGTTCCAGCGCTGCCGGGCTGTTTGACTCAAGGTAAAACTCGAGAAGAAGCCATTGCAAACGTAAAAGAAGCGATCGAAGGGTGGCTCGAAGTGATGGAGGCCAAGTGTGCGGGTGATGCCAGGCAAACCATCGAAGTTGTTGTCTGATGGCAGAACGCCTCAGACTGTGTTCTGGAGCAGAGGCAGTGCGAAAATTTCAGCGAGCAGGCTGGACCGTTGCGAGGCAACGGGGTTCTCATGTCATGATGGTGAAGCCCGATTATGAATATACCCTCTCTATCCCCCAGCACAATGAACTAGGTCCGGGTCTCCTTCGAAGCTCATCCGCCAAGCTGAACTCGCCGTCGAAGAATTCAATAGTCTCTAACCCGCGCCACGCGTAGTTCATCTCTTGCATAGCCTCGGTGGGTCCCCGCTCCTAGCCCACATTGCTCATGACGGTTCGTGGCGAAATCGCTGAGCCGCGTCGCGAGACCAGCGCGCGGAGCCCTGAGGCCCCGATGCGTACTCGTGCAGTACGGTGAGGGTCCGAGGGGCGAGCCCGCTGGCCGAAGGCCCGTCGTAGCAGCGGATCGGCGATTGCAGCAGAATTGTTCATGAGTCATGTGGGCTGGGGCAAGATCGCCGATGGCCGGTAGGAACGTACGAGGTTAAGCAACGACCC
>JACMLT010000301.1 GCA_014379455.1 Nitrospiraceae bacterium | reverse complement strand
GGTGTGTCGATCGTTCAACGAGATGACGTTGCTCGGCAGAGCGGAGGCGAATCTTGAAGATCACCCGGCGGCTTTTTTCACGGTTCACGGTGGCAACGGCGGCATGGATCAAGTCTTGTTTGCCGCGTCCGGACGCTGAGGCGATTTCTTGAAAGCATTGGTACGCTGTCGGCTCTGCGGCTTGAATGATCTCCATCCCCTTCACCATCACTGCCAGCGACCGTTCCTGACTCAATTTCAAATTAAACGCATCGCTGCCGTGATCGTCGGTGTGTCCCTCGATGGCGAGCGAGTCGATCTTATCCCGCAACGGTCCGCACAATGCCCCGACATAGAAGGGCAATGCATCCTCAAGAAAACGATCTGCAGCAGGCGACAGGCTGCTTTTCCCAAACTCAAAGGTCAACCGGTCTTCCGGGACCACGATCACCAGCGCGAGCGGGTCTCGGGGGTCTGCATCGAGCGAGAGACCTAACCGTTGAATGTGGTCGCGTAAAGCGCTCTGCACATCCTCTTTATTTTCTTGCAGTTCAGACTGTCCAGCGGAGGAGGTCTTGGTGATCTGCGCCGCGAAGAGCAAAATGAAAACGACTGCGAGCGAAGTCATGAGATCGGTGATGCCGATTGTCGTGTGTGAGGCGCCGAAGGTCTGGGGTGTCGCGTGCCTCATGCGGTCGGCCGTTGCGTGGACCTTAACGATCGTTTTGGCCAAAAGCGAAACCCTTCAGGGCCTGTGATGGAGGACAACAGCCGCTGCTCAGCAAGCTTGCCCGTCAGGCGGCCCATGAGGTCAGTGAGCACCGTTGTTTCCTGTGCCTGATGGAGGTGCGAATCTTTCAGAAGCGTGGTGAGTTCATGAATCGAGTCATTGAGCGCCTTCATCGGAGCGGCGAACTCTTCACAGAGGGCTCGAGGCAGTTCAGCCGTTATACGGTGCCCTGCTGCTTGCTCGTCTTCCTTCCATTTCGTCAAAGACCGAACAGCTGTGGTCAGTTCAGCAATGGGCGCTGTCAGGCTATCCGTACCCATACGTCCGACATATTCTCTGAGTTCCCCACCGGAGGCCTGTCGACCTCCCCTGTGCTCGCTATGGGTCGGCGTGAGCTGCTCCAACATCTGCTCCATGGTTTTTCGGGGAAAGAGTTTGTCCATGAGGCCAAGAAATGTGTGGTGCGCGTTCATCAGACGAGAGACCATCGGCTTCTCGATGAGTGTAAACAGATTGGCGGCAATCAGTCCGACGATGGACGTGAGAAATTTTCCTGCCAGCCCGTTGATGAGCCCCTGAATGCCGGCGATCTCTTGCCCGTCGGCATGGAGCTTACTGAGGCCAATGAATAGGGCGAGGAACGTGAGCAGGAGTCCGATGCCGGTCACCAGGGACGGGAGTTGGCTGTAGAAGGCCAGGTTGACTCGATGGCTCAGGAGCGCGTCCTGCGTAAAGATATCTTCCGCTCTGCGTGTACAGAAAATGCGCGGCTCCACGAACCACGGGACATGTTCCAGGATCAGCGTCTTGCGGAATTGTGCCCAGAGCTGTAGGAACATCGGTTCCTTCTGCATGGCCTTGTCAAGTGTGCTCAGGTCGTCACAGTCGATACGGGTAGAGGAGTCTGCGGGCTGACTAGTTCGAGGCGTGAACCCTACGAGCGCACGACTCGTGAATCGCTCGCGATCGACATCGCCGCGATCGCGAGCGAGAGTGGTCAGAATTGGCCATACTCGATCGAACGGCCGTTGCGCGCGGGATACCTCCCACGTCAACCGTATCACGTGCCAAAGAAAGAAGAGCACGATTCCAAAAGAGCCAAGCCAGCTCAGCATCGGGCTTTGGGGCCCACCAAAAAATGCCGCATCACGACTCAAGAATTCCCACAGACTGGACATGCCGGTCATTGTGTCCTCAGTTTCTACAAGACAAACTCATGTACGCTCCAACGCTAGGGAACGCCTTCTCAACTTCCGTGCCGCGCGTGACAGAGCCGGAAGTGCTCAGAAATCGCATAATCCGTGCGTTTATCGGAGTCTACATATCGGTTGCCCGGCAAAGAATGCCGACTCCGTCGGCACATTCGGCCTCTCTGAGCACAGAGAATCCTGTAGGGGAGCGTATGGCTGACATCCGATAGTTCGGAGCAAAGCGGAGCGTTGGAAACAAGAGCGCGATTGCCTGTTGCTATCGGCGAGCGTCTTAGGGAATCCTGAATGCCAAACCTTCTTCCCTCAGCGTGACTTTAGATTTGCTCGGTACTACCATCCTCTGGTGCCTCTGTGGGGTAGCCATTCGGAGCCGATGTGTATGAAAGTGGAAGAAAAATTACGTGTCCCCAAGGAAACGATTGCGAAGTTCTGCAAGAAGTGGAAGATCACTGAGTTTGCGCTCTTCGGCTCTGTCTTACGCGACGACTTTCGGCCGGACAGCGACGTGGATGTGCTGGTAACGTTCAGCCCCGATTCAGACTGGGGGATTGAGCATTTGCTGGATATGAAGGAGGAGTTGGAGTCGCTGTTTGGACGTGCGGTCGATCTGGTTGAGAAACGATTGGGGGAGGAAAGCCGCAACTACATCAGGCGCAAGGACATTCTCTCCCACATGGAAGCTGTGTATGCAGCGTGACGACTCGCTCCTGCTCGATATGCTTCAGGCAGCGAGGCAGATACGGGAGTACACTAGTGGGCTTCAAGAATAGGACTTCCTCAAGAGCCGCCGGGACCAGGATGCCGTGTTGCTTCAGTGCACTGTGCTCGGTGAAACGGCCAAGCGGGTCTCTCTAGAGTTCCGCAACTCCCACCCTGAGATTCCTTGGAGAAAAATTATGGGCTTCAGGAATGTTGTGGTCCATGACTATTTTCAGGTCGACTTCCACCGGGCATGGAAGATTGCGAGCCGTGACATCCCCGAGCTGATCAACACTCTGGAGCCGCTCGTCCCACCCGATTCCTCACCGTAGCGCAATACTATTTTCTTCAATTCTGGGCCTGGCCGAGCCTCGGCGGGTCCTCGCGCCTCCGGCGACCTCCGCTCGTGCCGACCACTCCCAATGCCGACGGAAATTTCAGAATCTGAAAGATTTTGTTCGTGAAGCGTCAACCGTGAGTCGTGGACGGATGACAGCGTCGAGGCGTGTAAGGAGTCAAGAAGCCCATACTCCTGTCAGCCCCATTTCTTTTTTCGTGCGGCCTACTCTGAATGGGATCGAGAGGAGTCTCGTGCATCCCCGTCGTCGTCGGGTTCGATGTGTTTAAACACAATGAACCCGACGGGGATGATTCCCGTTGCGGCGCCGAGCAGAGCGATCCAAATACCCCACGGTTTCTTGGATTCGGGAACGATGTCTTCTGCGAGAAAGTAAGTGATGATGAGGAACGCGCAGATAAACAAAAACTTTGCGAACCAACGTGGCGCTCGAATCAGATCGCAGAGCTTGTGCGCGCCGAAGACGAGACCGATGGTCACCGCCAGCGCGAGAACGCCGCTCATCACGAGCCTCGATTCCTGCTTAGATGTGCAACTCCGGAATAACTTTCACGAACAGATCAAAAAGAAAACCATCTTCATCAGAACGCTCCTCGCATTTTGAGACAAACTCAACAGGGATGTCGAGTAGGGATGACGCCCCTTCCCTTGGGTGAGGGAACGTGAGGATATGAAAGTTTTTGTGACGAGTCAGATAGTGCTCTATCTCTTGGTCAGAGGCATATCCTACATAGAACAGGATCCCATCATGTTTCTGAATTTCTAACGAGTATATGTTGCCACGCGTCGCGCGTAACTCGACGACGCCACACCTTGAGAAACCGTATATGCCGTTTGGCAAATCCTGTATGCGTGTTCCCTCTTCCCGTTCGGTCAGCGGCCTGAGCAGATGCTTCTGCCGTAGCCTCAGTACCTCTTGAGGGACTGCGTTCCCGTCCGGGATCTTTCTGACATCGCGCGGCGAATTATTTTCTTGATGGTTCCGACTCCACACGTCGGAGAAAGGAAGTGAAAAATTCAATCCGACGAGGTACGCTAATCCTCCCAACCCAAGGAACACAACGATTAGATAAAGAGCCCACCGTTTCATGACTGGCAGGATACGCCTAAGTCGTCCCTCAAGTAAAAAGAAAGCCTGCACGTGAGGTCCAGACCATTACCACTACCGGCTTTGTACCACGTCAATGAGGGGCTCCTAGGGAGGGCCAGCCTTTCCGATAGTATCCGCATACGCCCTCCGTCTAGTTTTTTCCATCATTGATGAACTCATGATGAACCAGGTAGAGTCACTCCCCTTAACGGTTGGGCCTTATGCGCGGCAACCGGGGCAAGTTAGTCCTCCTGTCGAAAAGGATGGTGGTCCTCGTTACACAAAACTAGAGGGCACTGGTGTAATCCCCAAGTGGGAAACTGAGTGCCCCGGCTTGCCACCTAACAACGGCTTGCAGAACGACGCTCCGCAAGCGGCGCGCGCCTGAATCCTGACGTTGGGCGGCTCAGTCCTCATTGGTTTTACGAAAGGGAGGCCTATGCCATTTACCAGATTTTCGAACAGAGCTGTGCTTTTTCTGGTCGCATTCGTGACAGCGGTATTCGCCGCCTGTACAACCGAGCAGCAATCCAAGCCGGCCGAACCGGCTAGACTAGGCAAATTGGGCACGGTCGCTTTCCCAGCTTCCTGCTCGAACCATGCGCAGGCGAACTTCCTGCGTGGCGTGGCCGCGCTTCATTCCTTCTGGTATGAAGTGGCGCTCGATGAGTTTCGCGAGGCCACCACAATTGACTCGGACTGCATGATGGGCTACTGGGGGGAGGCGATGGCGCACAATCACCCGATCTGGGGCGACCCGCAGGAGACTGAGGCCGCGCGCAAGGTCCTCGAAAAGATCAACGACACTTCGAAGCTGACGCCACGCGAGTGCGCCTATTTGCAGGCGGTCAAGGTTTTGTACGGCGAGGGCGAGAAGCCTGCCCGTGATCGGGCCTACTCTGCTGCAATGGAGAAAATCTCCCGGGACTACCCGGATGACGTGGAGGCGACGCTCTTTTACGCGCTCTCGTTGATGGGGACTGTCCGCGCGGAGGATCCCGCCGGTTTGCAAATCCGGCTGCGCGCGGGAGCCATCGCTTCGGATATTTACCAGAAGAATCCCAATCATCCCGGCGCAGCGCACTACATCCTGCACGCGTATGACGACCCCGAACACGCTGCCCAAGCACTCCCCGCCGCGCGGCGCTACGCCGAAATCGCCACCGAAGCGCCGCACGCTCTGCACATGCCTTCGCACATCTTCCTGCAACTTGGAATGTGGCCTGAAGCTGCCGCCTCGAACGAAGCGTCGTGGACGGCTTCGGATCAATGGGTGAAGCAGAAGAATCTGTCCATCAGCAAGCGCGATTACCACGGCCTGCATTGGTTGCTTTATATCTATTTGCAACAAGGACGCTACGGCAAGGCGGAGGAACTACTCAACGTAATGCGACAGAGCCTCGCCGAATTCCCGAAAGATGACCCGCGCAATCTGATGTTTGGAACATTCACCTATGCCAGCATGACCGCCGCATTTGTGGCGGAAACAGAGCGGTGGGATGCGGCGGAGCAATTGTTAGGTATACCTCACGCGAAGACGGAGGATTCAAAATCTCATGGGGGTAGCAGTCCCAATCCCATGCAGGCTTACGTCGTCGTCCCCCAGATTCCAGCCATCTTCACACGCGGTCTGGCAGCAGCCGCGCAAGGCTCGCGCGATGCTCAAAAGTATATGGCCGAACTTACAACCATTCGTGAGCAGCAATCCGGCGCGAAAGAGCCATTCATCGCGCAAGTGGTCACGATGACAGAGATTCAGGAGCTGGAAATCGCCGCCATGTGCAACGTCGCAACGGGTAACTTTGACGACGCGATTAAAACGATGAAGCAAGCCAACGCACTGGAGGAGGCGATGCTATCGCCGTCGGGCCCGCCCAATGTGATCAAGCCCCCGCACGAATTATTCGGCGAGCTGCTCTTGCGCGCGGGCCGCCCGCAAGAAGCCGCACAACAGTTTGCGACTTCGCTTCGCAGACACCCGAATCGTGCGCGTTCATTACTGGGCGCGGCACGCGCCGCCGCCAAGAGCGGAGATCCTCAAGGCGCGGCCCACGCCTATGCTCAATTCTCGCGTCAGTGGCAGCAGGGCGATGCGAAGTTACCAGAACTACGCGAGGCGCAGGATTACTTGAAGCGGGCCGGTGCGCATTAGGCATAGGCAAAAGCAGAGCGGCCCAACAATTCACTCAAGCGGACGCTGTAAACCGGGCCGTTTCCTTCTCTATTTTGCCTCGCTTAGCCCGCTCGCGCATATTTTTTGCGGTAGTGGAAATCGAAACCTCTCTGGCTCATGCCAATTGTAAGAAGCACTGCAGTGGCCTTACCTCTGACATCCCTGCCGGTCTGGTCGAAGTGAGCCCTGCGCAGCGCCACGAGGGTCTGCTTGGATTCCGTCGCCGTGGACACTCCACGAAGCCGAAGCCCCATGACTGCCAGGTGAACTGAGCCGCAATCACAGTTGCAGTTTTCACCGTGCTGTGTGGAATTCTAAAGCCTCGTCGAGTTTTTCAGCTAGGAACAGGATGTCCTGCACTTCGGTCGAAAACGACCAGGAGACCCGGAGCAGTTGCGCTGGCTGAGGATAGCTCAATGGCTTAATCGCGATATCGTATTTGACATTCAGGTATTCTGCTATTCGAGTAGCATCGAATCCTGCCTTGGGAACCTGAAACGACAAGATCCCCGGTGCATGAGGCCCATCCCACTCGACGATTTCCACGTCACTCATCCGGCTCAAACATCCCCTGAACAATGTTCGGAGACCGGCAAGATCGCCCATCGCCGGTAATTCTTGTTGTTTCATTTCACAGGCCCGGGCGAGTCCCGCGATCAGGCCTATGTTCTGCGTGCCAAGATCGAAGCATTCGTGTGCGCTTCCTGCCACCGAAAGACCGGACTCGCGACGCGCAAGTCTTTCCTTGTATTGTCTAGTGATCAGTAGTGCACCGATCCCCATAGGCCCTGCGCACCACTTATGACCTGAGAAAAAATAAAAATCGACATCATGTGTTCCAAGATCCACTGGAACGTGCCCAACAGCCTGCGCGCCATCTATCGCCAGAATCACATGCCGCCTTCCGGCTATTTCGCATACCTGCTGTAAGGGGAACATTCTCCCGTCAATGTGACCCACGTGGCTCAGTGTAATCAACCTGGTCCTTCTTTCCTTACAGACATCGTCGAGCTGGGTGAGAAATCTTTCTTCAGAACTAGCGGGAATGACAATCAGCTCTATGCCTCGCTGCTTCAGGCTGTACAGAGCCTGCAATGTTGACGGATGCTCCTGGTCTGACGTGATGACCACATCTCCTCGATGGAGCTCAAGCGCAGACAAGGTGAGTCTATAGGCGGTTGTGGCATTGGGGACGAAGACGAGAGTATCGCCCCCTTCGCCAAGATTAGCGTGAAGTAACTGAGCAACCTTCTGTCTGCAATTTTCCACTTGTTTGCGGTACCAGGCGATGCCAGACTGTGAGAATAAGAGGGTGCGAAATTCGTCGGAGACAGCCTGTATCTCTTCGACGGCCTCGGCGCGTGTAGGACTTAACCCGGCGTAATTGAAATAGTGCATGGGCAGCGGACTCCTCAGGAGCATTCTGACACCTCGCATGACTGGGAAGGAAGCGGAAAGCTCTGGTACAGAAAGGAGACTCTCATGCCAAAAGCCATCTGGAATGGGCTGACGTTAGCCGAAAGCAACGAGGGCCAAGTGGTCGAAGGGAATTACTATTTCCCGCCTCAGTCAAGCAAACGAGCCCACTTCCAACCAAGCACGACCCAAACGACCTGCCCCTGGAAAGGGGAGGCGAGCTACTATGACATTGTCGTGGATGGAAAGATAAATAAGGACGCGGCTTGGTATTATCCTTCACCCAAAGAGGCGGCCAAACACATTACAGGATACGTGGCCTTTTGGAAGGGAGTCCAAGTCGATGATCACTAAGACGCCCCCGGCAACTCATCTCGCCCACGCACTGGCTTCCGCTCGCGCAACCACCGATGCCTTATTCGGCCTGGTTCGGCCTGAAGCTTTCCATGACCGACCGGTCCCTGACCGCCACCGGACGATTTTCTACTTCGGTCATCTCGAGGCGTTTGACTGGAATCTCGCGAGCCAAGCAGCAGGGGTTCCGTCATTCCATCCGGAATTCGACCAACTCTTCGCGTTCGGGATTGATCCGGAACCAGGGCAGTTACCACAGGACAAGCGCTTGGATTGGCCGGAGAGAGCAGAAGTCCAACGGTATAACCTACGCGTTCGGCAGGCCATAGATGATCTCTCGAACCAGGTATCGGAGCAGATGCTCTCTGTTGTGCTCGAGCACCGGTTGATGCACGCCGAGACCTTTGCCTATCTCCTCCATCACCTGTCGACCACGCAAAAGGATATTTCGCTAGTCGCGCCGCTACCATCTAACCCAACTCCCGTTCGTGCGGTCATTGAAATTCCTGGCGGAACGGTGACCTTAGGCCAACGCCGCGCGCACCTCGACGGCCAATATCAATTTGGATGGGACAACGAATTTGATGGCCATGAGGGCTCTGTCTCTGCGTTTGTCATGAGCAAGTACAAGGTCACGAATGGGGAGTATCTCGAATTCGTTCGCGCCGGAGCTAAGCCGCCGCACTTCTGGACGTGGGACGAGGGCCAGTGGTGGTGGCGAGCCATGTCGGGAGACGTGCCGTTACCGATGGATTGGCCGGTCTACGTCACCCATGAGGAAGCGAGCGCTTTTGCCGCCTGGACCGGAAAGAGACTGCCCACCGAAGCGGAGTTTCATCGGGCAGCATATGGGACGCCGGACGGCGAAGAAGAACGAGCCTATCCATGGGGCGATGACGTGCCGGATACCCGACGGGGAAACTTCAACGGGACCCGATGGGATCCTATTTCCGTGACCGCGACCCCGCTCGGAGACAGCGCATTCGGAATTTCCCAACTAGTCGGCAACGGATGGGAGTGGACTTCAACGGTCTTCCAGCCTTTCCCTGGATTCCAGCCTTTCTCGTTTTATCCCGGATACTCCGCTCGCTTCTTTGATGGCCAGCATTATGTACTTAAAGGGGCGTCATCGCGGACAGATGCTCGTTTGATGCGTCGATCGTTTCGCAACTGGTTCCGGCCCAACTTCCCGTATGCCTATGCCGGGTTTCGCTGTGTGGAGGACTAGCATGCTGCTCTCACAGATGGGACAGACGGACGCCGTCCGGGAGTTCGCCGTCGCAGTGAACGACGGCCTCAAGAAAATTGGCCAACGCGAACTGCCGTCGATGTACTTGTACGATGACTTAGGAACAGCCCTCTTTGAAGCGATCACCCTGCTACCCGAGTATGGGCTGACCCGTGCCGAAGAGCGCCTCCTCCACCGCCATGCCGGAGACATGCTCGAACATCTTCCGCCTCCCGTGGCAGTGGTCGAGCTGGGGAGTGGCAGCGGCCGAAAGACCCGCTGGATATTGGAAGCGCTCGCCAATCGAGAGCCGGTGGTCTATTTCCCCATCGATATCTCCGCTGCAGCCCTCATCAAATGCCACCAGGAACTGGGACACATCGGCGCCATCAGCATGGTCGGACTGGAGACATCGTATCTGGAAGGGCTGGAGGACGTCGCGGCTCGTCGCCGGCCTGATCAGACACTCCTGGTATTGTTCCTCGGAAGCACGATCGGCAATTTCGATCCACCGGCTGCAGAGAGATTTCTGCGCGAGATCCGTAAGCATCTGAAGCCCGGCGACGCCCTTCTCCTGGGAACTGATGTGGAGAAATCGGTCCATGACATGCTGCTGGCCTACGACGACCCGACGGGAGTGACCGCCGCCTTCAATCTGAATCTGCTCGCTCGGATCAATCGGGAACTCGGGGGAGACTTTGTCCTACATCACTTCGAACACCACGTCCGGTATCAGGAAATGGACTGTCGCATCGAAATGCATTTACGCTCGACACGGAGGCAGACCGTGTCAATTCGGGCCGCGGACTTCACCTGTGCTTTCAGAGAAGGGGAAACGATCTGGACGGAGGCCTGTCACAAATTCCGCGTCGAGGACATTCCTGGTCTCGCTCGACGCACGGGATTCCTGTGTGAAGCCCAATGGATCGATACCGAATGGGCATTTGCGGAGAATCTTCTGATCGCCGATTAGCGAAGCAGCCCGGTGTCCCGAAGGAACTGCTCGGCGACCTCCCGGACAGGGCGATGGGCACCGTCCACCTGATAGTTCAATTTGCGCATGGTGAGGTCGGTGAATAATCCGGCCAGTTCGGTGAGGGCTTGCCGCAAGGGAGGGTTGGCCGCAAGACTTTCGCGCCGGACGGCCAAGGCACAATCGTACGGCGGGAAATAATGCTTGTCATCCTGGAGAATCAGCACATCCAGAACCGACAATTGGCCATCGGTGGCATTCCCGGCCACCATGCTAACGTGTCGTTGTTCGAGTGCCTTGTACAGCAAGCCGAGGTCCATGGTCTTAGGAGATCCTAGGATGGGAAGATCATAGGTCTTCAGTAACCCGGCCAGTCCATCCGACCGCTGCTGAAATTCGTATCCCACGCCGAGGTTCCAACCCGGAGAATATCGCGCCGCCTCGCTCAAGGTCGCAGTCTTGCTTGTCCGAGCGTCTTCTCCGCGGATCACCATTGCGAACGTGTTATTGAAGCCTAACGGGTCCATCCATTCCACGCCGAACCGCGCCTGATATTCGGCTCGGACGAGGGCAAACGCGGCAACCGGATCGTGAGCAGGCGGTAACTTCAAGACGGTTGCCAGCGCGGTCCCCGTGTACTCAGGATAGAGGTCGATGTCCCCGTTCACGAGCGCCTGGTGCACCAACAGAGTCCCGCCCAGGTTCAGTTGCCGATCAACGTGGCGGCCAAGCCGATGTTCCAGATGCTGAGCCACGATCTCTCCGAGGATTACTTGCTCAGTGAAATTCTTCGAGCCGACCGTGATCGGTCGTTCCTTGGTACAGCCGACGATCCCGCTCGCCCACAATCCGACGATCAGACAGGCGACAATTTGTGTTCGACCCATTCGAGTCCTCGATCGGCCGCTAATGCGATTAAGGCAGCCGGAACCGCGCCGGCAAGAAGCAGCGTCGTATCGACGGAAGCCAGACCGCGAAAGATAAACACACCGAGTCCACCACCGCCAATGGCCGCGGCAATCGTCGCCGTCCCGATCGTCGTCACAGTCGCGATCCGCAGGCCGGCCAGAATCGTTCTGGTCGCCAACGGGAATTCGACTTCCCAGAGCAGCTGCCGTCCCGTCATGCCCATGGCGATCGCCGACTCACGCACAGCGGGGTCCACATTCAGAATGCCGGTGAGAGTATTCCGCAGAATCGGCAAGAGCGCGTAGAGCACGAGCGCGACAATCGCCGTGTGCTTGCCGATCCCGCCAAGAAAGGGAAGAGGAATCAGAAACCCGAAGAGCGCCAGACTCGGCACGGTTTGCATGATATTCGCAAAACCCAACACCCACCGTTGAAGGAAGGTGCGCCGGGTAAGCAGAATGCCAGCCGGAATGGCAAGCGCTGCGGCAATCGCCATGGAGATGCTCACCAGGAACAGGTGTTCGAGCGTCAAATCGAGGATGTCACGCGCCAAACCGGGAAACATCACGTCCTCTCCTTCCACTTCTCCTCAAGACAAACATGAAAGACCTGCACTTCCTGGTCGTGGGCCTCGAGAAACTCGGAACGTTCACCCAGAAAGACCAACCGCCCGTTGTGAAGAACCCCGATGCGGGTGCCGAGTAACAATGCTTCCCGGACATCATGGGTGACGAGTATAGCCGTCTTGTTGAGCCCACGGCGCAGGTCGAGGAATTGCTGCTGCAGTTCCACTCGGGTCACCGGATCAAGCGCACCAAAGGGTTCGTCCAACAGCAACAACGGCGGATCTGCAGCGAGCGCGCGGGCGACCCCCACCCGCTGACGTTGCCCGCCTGATAGCTCGCGGGGATAGCGTGTGGCGAACTGCGCCGGAGGAAGCCCGACCTGAGTCAGGAGATGCTGCGAGCGCACGTCGATGTCGCGAGACTGCCAACCCTCCAGGCGGGGAACCAGTCCGACATTGGCGGCCACAGTGAAATGCGGAAAGAGGCCCGCATCCTGGATCACGTACCCGATCCGCCGCCTCAGCCGGATCAGGTCCCAGGCCGTCGTGGGGATACCCTCGATCAAGACATCGCCGGCGCTTGGCAGGAGTAAGCCATTCACCATTTTCAAGGCGGTGGTCTTGCCCGAGCCACTACGGCCCAGGAGCACCAGGGTTTCTCCGGCTTCGACATCGAAACTGAGATCGTACAGAATATCTTTCTGACCGATGCGAACCGAAACCTGGCGGAAGGAAACAAGAGGACTCATGACTTCGAGATGACCTTCCCGCTCCAACTTTCCGGCCAAGTGTTCCTAGAAGGACACCGTGCGTGCGAGAGAGCAGCAAATTTCCTCGGCGCCGGCAGGGTGTGGCTCACGATGTGGTTCTGTCGTTCATTCTCAAGTACTCGTGAACGAACTGCACCGCCATCGATCCTTCCCCCACCGCAGAGGCGACGCGCTTGACGGAGCCGAGTCGCACGTCGCCGGCGGCGAAGACGCCAGGGCGGCTGGTCTCGAGCAGGAACGGTTCCCGGTCCGCGGTCCAATACGGCG